>CALHAM010000134.1 GCA_937934275.1 uncultured Saprospiraceae bacterium
TTCTCGATGGACAACCTCATCTTCCGTGCCGACGAAAATGTCCACGGGCAGACCGGACTGCTTCCAAATCGCCTGAATTGCGCCTCGACGCGGCGAAAATTCGTGAAGCGCCAACCAACACCCAAAAACGCGCCGCCGCCGTTCCGGGCGCGCCAAATTGAAGCGTAAAAATTGCATCACTATCGGCGAAACCAGCCCTAAACGGCGCCCCCAACCGACCAGGCGCAACACCAGTTCCGGGCGTTCCACCACTCGGGCCAGCCAGCGCCGCAACCACAGCGGCGTTCGCACTGCTAAATCCATACCTCGAGTGCGGATGCCGTCGGGGGCCAACAGAAACAGCCGCTCTAGCCGAGGTAAAAGCTCGGTTAACATGGCCTGCGCCAACCGCGCACCAAAACTGAAGCCCATCAGCGCTATCTGCTCATATCCTAGCCGTTGCCGTATCTGCTCAATGACAGCCAACAGATCCGCTTTGCCGAAGCTCTCATGTGGCCACTCCGTCTGGCCGTGGAAGGGTAGGTCCAAGGCCACTACGGTGTAGCGCTTGCCCAGGGTGCTCTCCAACGAGGCAAAAAGCCTGGCCCGATCGCCAAAGCCATGCAGCGCTACCAGCAGACGTTGGCCTGAGCCAAATTGTAAGCAGTGTATGCGGCCACCGCGCTGCTCCAAGTAATAGCTGTACATGAGTCTAAGCCGTAGAAATTGCGTAGTTCGCCTCCCAAAAATAGCTCGCCGGTAAGCCTCCGCTGCTCATGATTTTCCCAGCAGACGCTTGACCTGCCCTAAGAAGGCGACCAGCCGTCTTTGCCCCTCAATATTGCTCCGACTCGTTGGGGAAGCGACGCTCTTTAACATCTTCGATATACTGCCGCGTAGCCGTTTGGATGAGGTCAAACAGCTCCAGGTAACGGCGCAAGAACCGAGGGCGAAAGCCCTTCGTGATGCCCAGCATGTCGTGGGTGACCAGCACTTGGCCGTCGACGTGTTGGCCGGCACCGATACCAATGGTGGGTATGTCGATGCTTTGGGAGACTTCTTGGGCCAATTGAGCGGGAATTTTTTCCAACACTACGGCAAAGCAGCCAAGGGCATCCAGAAGGCGGGCGTCGTTGCGCAATTTTTGCGCCTCCGCCTCTTCGCGGGCGCGTACGGTGTAGGTGCCGAATTTGTAAATGCTTTGCGGTGTGAGGCCCAAGTGACCC
Source organism: uncultured Saprospiraceae bacterium (assembly GCA_937934275.1). Classification (GTDB taxonomy): domain Bacteria; phylum Bacteroidota; class Bacteroidia; order Chitinophagales; family Saprospiraceae; genus M3007. Next base: position 1,206 of record CALHAM010000134.1, read on the forward strand.
ATGACGGGAATGCCGGCCATGAGAATGCGGCGGATAGACTCTTCCACCTCCGCACCGCCCTCGAGCTTGACGGCATGAGCGCCCGACTCTTTCATGATGCGAATGGCGCTCTTGAGGGCAATTTCGGAATTAGCCTGATAGGAGCCGAAAGGCATGTCTACCACAACCATGGCTCGATGCACAGCGCGCACAACGGACTGGGCGTGGTAAATCATTTGATCCAAGGTAATGGGCAGTGTGGTCTCGTGCCCTGCCATGACGTTAGACGCCGAGTCGCCCACCAAAAGGACGTCGACGCCCGCTTCGTCGAGAATGCGCGCCATCGAAAAGTCGTAAGCAGTGAGCATGGCAATTTTCTCGCCGCGCTCTTTCATGGCTTGAAGGGTATGGGTAGTGATGCGCTTAGGGTCGCTGCTGGTTACAGACATAGGTCGTTCGCGTCAGGTTGTTCTGAGGGCGAAAGGTAAGAGACTAAAACAAAAAGCCACGCCTCTTATGGCGTGGCCGTAAAACAACAAATTATAATCCCATGAACATTGTTCGAATCTGAGCGGCTGCGGCAGCTTCAACCGAGGCAACGCAAAAATACAACACATAAACGGCGGTCGCAGGGGTATTGTTTCATCTTAGCAACCATTAACGAAAATTTTGAAAGTTTACTGGAAGTTGAGATCCTTTTCAGGCGAGCGCTCGTTCATGCTGTTGATGGTTTCAGGGGTTATCGAGACGTTGGGCAGAGTAACGAGGTTTTTACCTGTGAAGATTCCAAAGCCTTCAGAGAGGTTGGTGTACAGCGAGACGAGTTCAGCGCCCGTAATGCCGGCGTTGGCGGCGGCGGTTTCCAGGTAGCGCTCGATCTCGCGTCCGCCGCCCTCGAGGGTGATGTCGATCCCTTCAAACCGTCGGAAAGTGTTGTTGGCCGGCGGCAGGTTTTCCACCAAAAAGCGATAAAACGACTCGGAGAGAATGCGCTCAGTGGAGAGAAAGCCGTTGCCCGTGAGCACGTTAGAGCGCCTCGTGTTGGGTACGGGAGTCCAATACAGGGTATCGCGCTTCAGAAGCGTACCGTCGAGGTTGTTTTCGCGAATGCGGATGCGAAAGCGAATAGAGAAGTAAACGGCGTTCGAGTCGCAGAACCACGTTACATTGGAAGAGCGGTCGCGCAGAAAGGTCATGCGCACGGGAATTAGGCTGGGATCGGGCGCCTGAATAATGAAATTGCCCGGAAGGGTGGTTTCCGCTGTAATGTCGGGGCGTCCGTCGTTGCGCACGATGCGCAGCCGATAGCGCCGGCCTGCCACCAGCGGCTCTTTCGTCTTATACAGCCAATTGGGCGCGCTGGCGAAAATACCCTCTTGGCGCGGGTAGCCCTCTAAGTTTCCATCTACGCGCCTGAGCATAAACTTCTTGCCTGTCGCTACTTCCTCAAGAAAAACTTGGATAGCATTTTCTGGGTAGTAGATAGAGTCTGGAATTTGGGCGATCTGCAAAGCGCTCGTGTTAGGGTCTAAAAAGGCTTTTTCTATTCGAACGTAGTGAGCCGTGTCGTTGGGCGAAAGGATGGCATAGACGATGGGAACCTCTTTCCAAGGAGCCGTAAGTTCAAAATCGTTCGAACACGACTGGGCGAAGACCAGCACAGCACAGCAAAAGGCAAATAAGACTCGAGTCATGAAGCGGTGTTATGTGTTTACAAAATGGGGCAGCAAAGATAATGGCAGTTGAGTAAGTACTGCCCTTAGTGTGCGCGGTGCAACGGCACAATCGCCTTTGGCCTTCGAGCCAAAACGCGCATCAGAGCGCCTGCTTAGCCCTAATGGGTCGGCTCCTCCTAACCTAAGAAGTCGTTGGAGCATAGAAAGTTGGCGGCCCGCTCCTCATAGAGGACGACGAGGCGCTTAGAGGGGAACAAAAAAAGAGCCTGACAGCGTTACACTTGCCAGGCTCGTATCGTCAAACCAAAAATCAATCCGTTACTGTTTCAAGCCACCCGTACCACTGGGTACGGCTTCTTGAGTGCCAGGGTCTTTCACATTACCCTTAATAGTGAGCATGCGGGTTTCCACAGCCTCATTGGTGGTTATGGTTACCGTCTTGGTGAATTCACCCGGGCGATTGGTATCGTAACGCACTTCAATGTGGGAGCTTTCACCAGGCATAATCGGCTCTTTCGGATAGGTGGGCACCGTACAACCACACGAACCTTTGGCCGACTTGATGATGAGCGGCTCGTTGCCCGTGTTGGTAAACTTGAACTTGCGCACACCATCTGCACCTTTGTTAATGGTGCCGTAGTCGATGGTGGTGGTTTCAAACGTCATTACCGGACCATTCTGTACCTGAGCAGCAACCCAAGTTGCCCCCACGAGGGCAAAAGCAATAAAGAAGAGCAGTTTTTTCATTGCTGTAAAACGCGTTTGTGAAAGGTAGAAATCTATTTCATCGTTAACAGCACAAAGGTAGAATGGCCCAAAAACGCGCTCCAATAGGGGAGGTGTTAACGATGTCCAAACAAAAGTAAAGCCTTCTCTAATGCCGATTTTTTGCCTGTAAATCAGCGAAATGCGATAAAAAGCTGCTCGTACATACGGCGTAGCAGCGACTTTTGTTCAGTAACGATTTCGGCCTCTCCGTTGAGTTGGTGTTCGAGCGGAATGAGTTTGCCATAGCTAGTGGTTAGCCCATTAGGTAGCGACACGGACACGGTGTAATAGCCATCGGTGGGCACAACGGATTTGGAGTGCACAACTCCGTAAAGAACGCCAAACTCGGCGTGAGGGTAGCTTTCCAATTTGATGATGACGGGCAAGCCTGGGCGCACTTTTCCGCTGTTGGCGATGGGCAGTTGTAAGCGAGCGACGACACCGTCGTCTTGTTGCGGAAGGATGATCAAAAGTTGCTGCCCGGCGCGCACGTATTGGCGGCGTACGAAGATATTGCCGTTGAGGGCGACCCGACCCGAAGCGGGGGCTTTAACGAGGTAGGCGCTTTTCCATCGGTTGAGGGCGGCTTGCAGGGCCTCTAAGGCCTGGCGCAGTTGGTCATTGGCGCTTAGCTGTGCCTCAGCTTTGTTGAGCGAAGCGCCTTGGCGTATCTGCTTTAGCGAAGCGATTTCGTTTTGCTTGCGCAGCACGTCGTTTTTTAGCGCCTCATACTGGCGCTCCTGCTCGTTGAGTTGTTGTTGTTCGCGCTCAAAATCGAGGCGAGAAATTGCACCGGCTTCGTATAGAGCAGCCCGGCGTTGATAGCGCTCTCGGGCGATGGTCAATTCCTCTTGTTGACGGCGCAAGGAGCGCTGATCAGTAACTACACTTCGTTCTAATTCAGCGATCTGTTCTTCAATGCTGGCTTTTGGGTTTAGGCGGGTGCTGTTGTTTTTGCCGCGCTTGTCTGAGCGATGGTGCTCCAAGGTTTGCACAAAGGCGGTGTATGCGGGCTGCATATCACCCAATTGCAAAGGGGCAGGAGGCCGAATTTGGTCTATTGAGTCAGGTATACAGCGCTGCCAATAAGGCAGCAGGGCGTCGAGTTGGCGCACGTCGTTGTAGTCAGCGCTACTTTGCAAGACCACGAGCACCTGGCCTTCGTCTACCAGCTGGCTATCTCGCGCCAAGAAGGCGGCGATGTAGCCTTCGCGCGGTGCTAGCACGTCTAACGGCGGCGCGGTGCGCACGAGAGCAATGCGCGTAGGGATGACGTCGGAGTATTGAACTACTGCCGCTACAAGGATGAGCGCTGCTACGCCTATAAAAACGATAAGGGTGCCCCAACGCACCAGCCACGCTGGCGGAGCACCTAGGATTTCCTGCACCTCGTCGGAGCGCAGCTCCACATACTCGCGTTTGGGTATGTTCATAGCCCGAGTTCCAATTGATTTCTAATTAAATGATAGTATAGCCCGCGGCGCAGCGTCAGTTCGTCATGCATGCCTTGTTCGACAATCTCGCCTTTGTCTAATACGACGATATTATCAGCATGTCGCACCGTGCTGAGGCGGTGGGCCACAATGATGACGGTTCTGTTTTCGAACACTTGCCGCAAGTTTTGCATGATGAGCCGCTCGTTGTAGGCATCTAACGCGTTGGTAGCTTCATCGAAAAAGAGGTAGCGTGGGTTTTTGTAGATGGCCCTTGCAATGAGGATGCGTTGGCGTTGCCCTTGACTCAGGCCTACGCCGTCTGGGCCGATGCGCGTGTTGTAACTCAGCGGCAACGTTTCGATGAACGCATGGATGTTAGCCACTTTAGCCGCATAGATGAGCTGTCGCTGGTCTATAGTGTCGCTGCCCAGTGCGATGTTGCGCGCGATGGTATCCGAAAACAGAAAGCCATCTTGCATGACAGCTCCGCACTGCGAACGCCACAGCGCCGGGTCGAGGTGGTTGAGATTAAGGTCGCCCAGTCGGATGATTCCTTCCGTGGGCGCGTAAAAATTGAGCAAGAGTTTGAGGAGGGTTGTCTTACCACTGCCGCTGCTGCCCACGATGGCCGTTACTTTTCCCTCGGGAATAATGAGGCTGATGTGGCGCAATACGAGTGGGTCGTGCGGACCGCCGTAGCGAAAACTGATGTTTTCGGCCCACAAATCGCCATTTTCGGGCAGGGTGTTGACGCGGATGGCCTCTTTGGGCTTCTCATCGGGCTTTTCATGGATTTCGTTCATTCGCTCCAGGCTGATTTTGGCTTCCTGGGCGGCTAATAGGAACTGGACCAACGACTCTAGCGGGGCATTAGCGTGCCCGATGATGTATTGTACAGCCAGCATCATGCCCAGGGTCATGTGCCCGTCCATGACAGCCTTAGCGGCAATAAAAGAGATGAGGATGTTCTTGCCCTCGTTGATAAAAGCCGCTCCAGCGCGTTGCATTTGGTCGGTAGCCAAGTAGTCTACATTAATGCGAAACAGCTTGGCCTGAATGCGCTCCCACCCCCAGCGTTTTTGGCGCTCGGCGTTGTGGAGCTTGATTTCCTGCATGCCGTTGACCAACTGGATGAGGGCACTCTGGTTTTCGGCCATTTGCTCGAAGCGCCGATAGTCTAACGATCGCCGCCGCTGCATGAACAACAGCACCCAACCAAAATACAGGATGGCAGCTAGAGAAAATACTCCAAAAATAGTTGGGCTATAAAACAACAGCACTAAGCTGAACACCCCAAGGCTAAATACCGAAAACAGGGTGACTAACGACGATGAGGTCAAAAAACGCTCTATGCGCTCGTTGTCGTAGATGCGTTGCAACAAGTCGCCCGTCATCTTGGCGTCGAAGAACGACATGGGCAACCGCATTAGCTTAATGAGAAAATCCGATACCAGATTGATGTTGACCCGCGTGCCAATATGCAGCAAAATCCAGCCGCGAATGAACTCTACGGCCATCTGGCTGAAAAAGAGCATGCCCTGGGCAATGAGCACTAAATAGACAAAATTATAGTCGCGCAACTGCACGCCTTTGTCCACCAATGCCTGCATTAGGAACGGAAAAGCCAGCTGAAGGATGCTGCCCAACAAAAGCCCTAAGACCAATTGACCAACCAGAGCTTTGTAAGGGCGTATGTACTGCCACAAGACCCCTAACCCAGCCCGATGGTCACTTTCGCCCTCGCGTTCGTAAAACTCAGGCGTCGGCTCCAACAGCAGCAAAATGCCCTGTGGTTCCGTCTGGTAAACGCCACTGAACCAGTCATTCATGAACTCCTGCTCCGTCAACTGTACCTTGCCCACCGCCGGATCAGCTACGTACACTTTGCCGTTGGCTATGCGATACACCACAATGAAGTGGTTTTGTTTCCAGTGAGCGATGCACGGCAAGGGTAACTCATTCTGCAGCCGCGAAAAATTCGTCTTGACTCCTAAGGTGCGCAGCCCAATCTTTTCCGCAGCATCCGCAATGCCCATGAGCGATGCGCCTTCGCGGTCTAAATACGACAGCTCGCGCAAGTACTCCAGCGAATAATGCCGCCCGTGGTAGCGCGCGATCATCCGAAGACAAGCCGCGCCACAGTCCGATGCGTCTAGTTGCTTGTAGAACGGAAAACTATCCGTCAGCATTGAATTAGGGTTGCTCGTTGAGCTTCTTAAACTGTTTGTCTAAGTAAAACAAATGACGCGCTTCGTGGCCCATGCGTTCAATGAGAACGAGAAGGTCATTTACCTTGCGCTCAGCCTCTTGTTGCTCCAATACAAAGGGCTGCAAAAAGAAGTAAGTGGCATGCTCTCCATTCTGTAAACACCAAGTGGCCAACTCATTAATGGAGCGGCTGACGCTACACTCCAAGTCATACACCGTCTGGAACACTTCCCGTACGTCCTTGAACTTTTCTTTGGGTTTGTCCAACTTGTGCTCCAGCCGAGCCTGCCCACCGTTCGCATTGATGTATTTGTAAATCTGCAGCATATGCTCGCGCTCTTCTTCAGCACTTTTGTAGAGGTAATCAGCAATGTTGGGCAGATTCTCCTTTTCGGCCCAAGTAGCCATAGCTAAATAGGCGTTTGAGGCAAAGGCTTCTTT
>CALHAM010000135.1 GCA_937934275.1 uncultured Saprospiraceae bacterium
GTAGGCTTTTGCCCGCAGTGAAAAGCGAGGTGCTGCTTTCCGATATGCGAGCCGGGTACAACACTACGCACACTCAACTCTTCAGCATTTCCCGAAAGTTCTCCAAAAGTGAGTTAAGGCTTTAGGCCGCAGTTGTCTGGCTTGTTGGGTTGCGCTCGAGTTCTTAGTCCGTTTTTTCCTAACCTAAAACCTGCTATTTTTATGAAAAACAAGGAGACTTCTCTGCTGAAAATCATTAGGTGGAGCCTGAGCGCCGCTGTTTGGCTTTTGGCCTCCAATCCAGCAAACGCTCAGTTATACTACGACGCGCGCGGCACGGGTCGAAGTACGGGTATTGTGGCCCAAGTACAGGTGCACAACCCCACGCCTGAGGCCATGCGCGTTGTGCTGGGCGACTGCTTGATTCCCGCCCATTCGGGGCATCAAGGCTACGTAATTCCTCAGGCGTATCCGACTGAGATAGCGCCCTTCAGCTCAGTAAAGGTAGAACTGGAAGGCTACTGCACACTGGTGCAGGCGCCGCCGGCGGCGGAGGGATGGGCCTTGCCGGATGTATCGCTGTGGATTTCGTGGGCGGCTGCGGTGCCCTTGCCCGAAGCAGGCAAGCCTTTAGGCCCTCCTTTTGGCGCCGCTGCAACGACTGCCGACGACCCTTTAGCGCTGACTTACCCGGGCACGCAGACGCCCATGCCCTATGTGCTGGACTTCGACCGCTACCCGCAGCACGGAGCCAGGCTCCTGCTACATGCCGCTTATGCGGCGGGCGCGGCTTTCGACCAACTGGCGCAAGAGGGTAAGGTTAGCCTTGTCGCTGCAGGACGCCCTTTACCTACCCTTCGGCAAGACCTCATCCAGCAGTACGTGTGGGCCTTTAGCGCCCGCCTGGCAGGCCAATCCTACGACAAAGGCGATTTTTACATGCAATTGGTTGAGGAAGCCGAGCAACAGTTAAACCAACCCATCAGCGCTTTCTCGCCAGAAGAACGCCAATTGCTCGAACGCCAAAGCCAGGACGTGTGGGCCAACATATCGTTGGTGGGGGCTGCAGCTAAACTCGTACCGCCGCATGCCGGACCGCGTGTGGAGACCCTGCGCGCACAGCCTGTAGGCACCGGCCCACCCATAGACCTCAGCGCCACCTTGCTGGAGCGCCTGCAAACGACCTCGCCTACCCAATGGAATGCTCTCGATCAACTGACCCCTGTGCTGCTCTTCCTACAGCAAACCAGCGAAAACCCTGAATATCAAACCCTGAGGCAAGCCATCTTAGAAAAGTGGCGCACCGCTTTGCAATACCAAATTAAACGCATAGACCCCTCATCGCCCTTCGCCGTGCGCGACGCTGTAACTGCCATCGGGTGGGTACAAAGCCGACCCAGTCAGGTCATCCCCTACGAAGAGCGCCAACGCTTGCTGACCACGCTCTACGAAAAAATTGACGCTGCCCTTCGTTACTCGTCCAAGACGCTACACCCGGGGCAGGCCGACTTCTTAACTCGATGGCGCATGCTAAAAAGCACGACCGACCAGCCTTGGTACGCAGGCTGCTGTCGCCGGTCTAATCCGCTCCAAGACCTTCCCAACCCTTTAGGCGCTGTGCGCATAACCGCGCCGTTTCGGCCCGCCGCCTTAGCCCTTAGCGGGGAGCAATGGAAACACGCCATCCCCATCCCCCCGTCCGCTGCTCAACTGCCCAAAACGTTCTCCTGGTGGATACCCGCCATAGGTCTCTCTGCCGCAGGCAGCGCCGTTTATTTCGCTACGCGAAAACGCAAGCCGCCAACGCCCTCACCTCCGCCGCCCAGAGCCATAGATGATGCCGTCAGCCTCGCTTGCGGCGGACAAACAATGGTTGACCCTTTGGCCAACGACTCCGGCGCGCGCATTACTCTAAGCAGTATCAACGCTCCCACAGGCATTGGCGCGACTGCCATGGGCAACACCGTGCTTATTCAGGCTTCCGGCGTCGGCACCTTCCTTATAGCCTATACCATTACCGATAGCCTGGGGCGCACCGCCTCGGCCAACATCGTCGCGACGGTAACCGACGCCGACCCGCCCGCCATCTCTTGCCCGCCGCCCGTCGCTGTGGACTGCGGGCAGCAAAACAACCTCGACATCACCGGACGGGCCACCGCTGCCGACGAATGCGCCGGACCTGTTACCCCGACCTTCGCGGACAACCCGCCGACGCTACCCGACTGCTCGGGCGTCATCCAGCGCACCTGGACCGCCGCCGACCCGGGCGGAAACTCCACCTCTTGCCTCCAGACCATCACCGTGCAGGATCAAACTCCGCCCGTCTTCACCCTTTGCCCGCCGCCCATCTCGGCGCCGATAGGCCAGCAGAACAACCTGAGCGTTACAGGTATGGCCGCAGCCACAGACGCCTGCAAACCGCCGGTCGTCGAACCCACCTTTGTGGATGACCTCAGCGGTTTTGGATCCTGCGGTGGCACGATCGTGCGCAACTGGACCGCTACCGACGACTGCGGCAATACGGCCGCTTGCGCCCAACCCATCACGGTGTTCGACGCCGACCCGCCCGCCATCTCCTGCCCACCCCCCGTCGCCGTGGACTGCGGCCAGCAAAACAACCTCGACATCACCGGACAGGCTACCGCTACCGACAACTGCGCCGGACCCATCGCGCCGACCTTCGCGGATAACCCACCCGTGTTCACCGGTTGTGAAGGCATCATCCAGCGCACCTGGACTGCCGCCGACCCGGGTGGCAATAGCGCCCATTGTACGCAGGAAATCACCGTAAAAGACAAATCAGCGCCCGTATTCACGTTTTGCCCGCCAGCCATTACTGTAGCCTGCGGTCAGCAAAACGACCTCAACATTACCGGCGCTGCCACAGCCCAAGATGCCTGCGCGCCCAGCGCTGCCGTTACCCATAGCGACGCAACCATCGTTTTTCCCGCTTGCGTCAACGCCATCTTCGGGCAGGTCTTGCGTACCTTCAACGCCGCAGACCCTTGCGGAAACTCTACCACCTGCGCCCAAACCATCTCCCTGCGCGACGTCGTGCCGCCCACCCTCGTCTGCCCTGACTTAGTGCAGGTGCAATGCGGCCAGCAAAACAACCTCGACATCACCGGCGCCGCCGTCGCTTTCGACGATTGCGGCGCGCCGGTTACCACCACCCACAGCGACAATCTCGATGAGTTTGTACAATGCGAGGGCGTCATCTTTCGCACTTTCCTGAGCGTGGACGCTTGCGGCAATACAGCCACTTGCGTGCAGCCCATCGTGGTGGTCAATGTGCCCTGCAACTTCACCGCTTTGTTTGGCGTCAGCACACCCGTTTGCGGGCGTTGCGTAGGCTCCGTCAGCGCGTTCGTTGACCCGCCGGGCGACTACGCCTACCTGTGGAACACCGGGCACACCACGCCCAACCTCAACAACGTATGCCCGGGCAACTATACCGTTACGATTACCCACCTCAATGAGGAGTGCAGCGACATTTATACCGTAACGGTAGGCAACACGCCCAACCTGATGCTGACCGTGCTCCAGGTAAACCACCCCGCCAGTCCCGGCGCCAGCAACGGATCTGTGGTGCTGCAAGTAGGTCCTGCGCCGCCTTGGTCAATACCGCCGTTTCAGGTCTTTGTTAATGGTTCGCCTATTGGCTTTGCCAACACAAATACTTTCCAAATTGTCAACATGCCCCCGGGCGAATACGTCATCTGGGTGGTGGATCAGGGCGGCAGCGGCTGTATGTCGAGCCACGTGTTTGTTTTCCTCATTCCCGGTGGCATGGCCGAGCCTCCCGCGCTGAGCCTGAATACCACTGGCGCGCCGCTGACCTTACCTGCTGCGGGTAGCTCCGAACACCCGTCGGCATCGGCCGCAGCGCTTTGGCCCGCAGGGCCTGGGCTTACCTTGACCCTGCCTCTGGGACGCTTCGGCCAAATGCGCCTCGAGCGCCAGTCCTATCTGGGGCTGCCTCCGGGCCTGGCGCCTTTGTCGTGGGCAGAACGCGTTGGCGCTGGCTACCGGCGCTATTGGCCGCTCGAGCGCCAGCCTAAATACTGGCTCTTTTCCGAGTCGGCGCTGGCTTTGATGTACTTGTGGCCGCAAACGATTCAAGAATCGCGCGGGCTGCTTCCGCAGCTTGCCTTAGGCGGTGGCGCTGAAGCCAGCCTGTGGCGCTCCCTGCGCGTAGAGGCCGGCGCAAATCTGGCGATATGGCCTACGCTGGAGCGCGACCGCTGGCAGTTGGGCGCTTATGTGCGCGCCTACCTCCCGCTGCAAGGGCGCCAGCGCCCCATGGGCATACAAGGGCTTGACTGAGCCGACAGCGCTATAACTGCGCACTTCCCGCCAGATAACCCGATTTTCTCACCCTTTAACTGTTTTTGTTATGAAAACCTTATTTTTTTTCTCGCTCACCCTGCTGTCGCTCTGCCTCGGCCTCGTGACCTTGAGCCAGCCCAGCGGCGAAGACCTCGAAAAGCAGGCCCACGAAGCCTACGAAAAAGGCTACACAGGCAATTCGCCTGAAGCCCAAGCCCAAGCCTTCGACGAAGCAGCCCGCCTGTATGAAGCCGCCGCAAAAGCGTACGAAAAGGAGAAGATGAACGACGAGGCTGACAAGGCCCGCAAAATGGCCCACGGCGCCCGCCAAAATGCCGAACACCGGCGCAACTGGAGCCGCACCGCGTCGCCGCAGCAGCAAGTCGTCGCCACCGGCCGCACGACGGGCCACATCGCCGACCTGGTCCTCACCAACCCCGGCGCCAAGCCCGCCGACGCGGTGCTACCCGCCTCGGTCGTCATCCCCTCCGACGGCCAATACCAGGGCTACGCCGTGCCCACTACGCCTGGCAAAACCACCGTGCCCGCCGGCCAGACCCGCACTGTGCCGCTGACCGGCTACTGCACCCATCCCCATCTGCCGGCCCCACCGCCCGGAACCATCCTGCCCGGCCTCACCGACTGGCCGCCTACCCTGCTGCCTACGCCGCAGACGGTGCGCGCTCTGGAAACCACCGCCCGACGCCTGCGCGATCAGGGCGCCATCCAATTGCCGCTTGATGAGCCGGCTTTTATCGTTCAACAAACCTACTGGATCTTCGTTTCGACGCCCTACAACCCCTGCGACTATTTGAATACCCTCCTGACAGAGGCCGGCGTGCCGCAAGACGCCATTCCCACGGCCATCGCGCAAGTGGTGGACGCCATGCTGACGGTTGGCCGCGAAGCCGGACTGCCGGAATACCAGCCTGCGCTGCCTGCGCTGCCCATCCGACCGCCGGCCCCGCCCGCGCCCGGCGCCGTTCAGCCAACGGTCAGGGTAACCGGTACCGGCCAAACCACCGGCCACATCGCCGACCTCACCATCCGCAACCCTTCCGACCAACCCATCGCTGTCGTCATCGGCAACTCGGCATACATCCCTTCTACTGGTAGGTATCAGGCCTACGTCGTGCCCAAACTGCCCCCCATAACCGTGCCGCCCCGCGAAACAGTTACCACGCCCATCCACGGCTATTGCGCCGACGTGCGCCGCCCGCCCGTGCCCGCTGGCAACGACATGCCGCCCTTGGGCGAGTGGATCGCCTCCGAACCCGGCGCCGACCTGCTGAACGCGCCCAATGTCGTGCGCATACCTACCCGCGCAGCCCCACCGCTGACCGAAGTCGCCAACATCCTGCAAAGCCAACCCGTACCGCCCGTCGCGGCTCAATGGGACTGCCTGCCCCTGCCGCCAGCAAACAGCCAGCCCCTCTTGCCCGGTACCGACACGCCTATTCGCGTGCCCATATCCGCCGCCGATAATCCCGGCTTAGCCGTACCCCTCCTCTTGGGTGCCATCAGCCGCCTCGAAGACGCTTACGACCGATTGAGCGGAACGCTCACCACGCCCATCCTCAACAACCCGCCCAAAGAGCGCGAAGCCGTCATCCAGCAGACGTTTTGGATTTACTCCGCCAGACTAGAAGGCAAGCCCTACACCTACAACGACTTTCACGACAACACCGTCAAGCAGTTTGAAACCAACACCGGCCGACCCTACAACAGCCTGCCGCCCGACCAAAAGGAAAAACTCGACAAAGGCGTGGACGACTTCTGGGATGCCTTCACAGCCACCGGCGTAGAGGCGAAGATTTTGCCGAAGACGCCGGAAACGCCTAAACTGGAGGATGTTCCTCCTTTGAAAATGCCTTTTGAAGATCCGTCTGTGTTGACTCAGCATAGGCCGATACGGCCCGTCCGTCCTGATTATAAAAAATGCGAGTGTGGTGATCTTTCTTTTGAAATAAGAATTTTGTCAGATAAAGATGATAAAGAAAAGGCCTCGAACATTATACCGATATCCGTATCCGACAGCGCTAAGTCTGGCTCATCTTCAATTGATATACCGATCCCTGGAGATATCCTTCCTAAACTTTCTAAAGGAGAAAAATATCAGATAGAAATTCATGTAGCCAAAGTAGATTGTCCTTGCTACAGGTCTACCATAATAGAGGACATAGAAACTGCGAAAAAGAATCTTAAAGAAAAAGAAACAGTTCTCAATAAAAAACGCAAAGAATTGGAGACTGCAGAAGGCGAGCTAAAAAAGGCAGAAGATGCATTGAGCAAGAAACACCCTAATGCAAAACGAAAAAATGTCGACAATGCAATTAAGAAGGTCGAAGATCTCAAAAAAGAAGTTTCAAATGCCGAGAATGCTTACAATAAGCAAAAAAGCACTTTGGATAGGTTGAAAAAGGATGAAGTATCCGAATGTAATATCTATCCGGATGAAACTAAAACAACTGAAAATTCCAAAGTCAAAATCAATGATGAGATAGTCGGAATTGGCAGTAAAAAAACAATTCCCTTCGATCCAACTAATAATTTAAGCATTTCAATTTCCTGTTTTTGCAAAGGAGCTGACTGCGATGGCGTTACCTGCAGCCGCACCTTCATTGTAAAAGTAGCGAAATAAGAAGGAGAAAGCCCAAAACCACAAACCAGACTGCTCGCTTGCGCCAGGCGAAAGGGCGAATAAAAATGGCAAGAGGCGACGGAGTTTCCGTCGCCTCTTGTTTGAGCGGACTTATCGGGGTGTCCGCCGGCAAAGTAGCCTTTATTCTTTATTTCAGGTTGAAGGAGGCTGTTCCCACCAAGAAGCCTTTATTGAAGATTTTCACGTTGTAAGTGCCCTTGATGAAGTTTTGGCCGGGCTGCCAAGCGCCACAGACGTTGGTTTCGCCGTTGTTGTACTGACAGGTGGCGGTGGTTGTGTAGCGGAAGTCTTGTTCTTGGCGCTTGTCTTTAGCGATGCCCGAACCGAGGCTTTCGATGGCCAATGTGGCACCTGTGGGGTCGATGATGGCCAGATAGAAGACTTCCTCACCGGGTTCGACGACTTCGTTAGGCTCTGTAGTGAAGCAGATGTTCAATTTGTCGACGCGGCTGGCGCGCGTTTTGACTTTTTCTTTACCGCTACCGCGTATGTCCACGGGTTTAACGGTAATGTCTTTGACGCGGATGGCCGAAGCGATGTCCACCTTGCGGGTGAGTACTTTGCGCTCTGACTCTAATTGCGATTTTTCCGAAATGAGCGTAGCTTTAGCGCTGCTTTCCTCGGCCAGCCGGGCCTGGGTTTGCGACAGCGAGGAGCTGAGGTTGCTGACTTCTTCTTTGAGTTGAGTGTTCTTTTCGGTTAGGATGCCCACTTCGGCCTTGAGTTTTTCGATTTCGGCCAGGTATTGTTTTTTCTGGCTTTCGAAGCGACTTATGGCAGCGCGGTAATCGCGGTTTTCGCGGATCATGGTCTCGATTTGGGCCTTTTGTTGCTCGAGCTGTTGGAGTTGTTGGTTGATTTTCTCATCCAGCTGAGCATTGAGGCCCTTCTGCTGCTCGAGTTGGGCGACGGCGTCGTTGTACTTTTGGTCGAGTTCGGCGAAGGCCTCTTTTTGCAAGTTCAGCTCTGTTTTGCTGGCCTCTAGGTCTTGGCCTTTGCGGTAGGTCTGGATGAGGAGAAAGATGCTGATGCCCAACAAGACAGCGATGGCAATACCCGCGATGGTGAGCAGGCGTTTGGAGTTGTCGCCGGAGGGATTGTCAAAATTGGGTGCGTTGCCCCCGTATGTGGGCTGATTGAAAGAAGGAGTACTCATAATGTTGCGTGAATTTAAGTTTAACGAATAGGAGAATTTGCACAGAAGAAAGAGCCTTTGGGCTGAAGAGCGGAGCGTTTTTGGAGAAGGTGACCCTGCTTTTGCGGCGTCAAAGTTCGCTATTAGAACTGCGCGAGTTGGCCTGATGTTATGCGAACGGCTGAAAAATGCGGTGTACGAAGATAAAATGGTGGTAAATCCCAAGCGGGGCTACGGGAAATTACGTAAACCAGCTGGCAGGATATTCCCCTAAATTCTAAAACGGGTTGGCCTACCTTTGCCAAGCAAGCAAGAGTGGGAGAACCATGGCAATTTGGGATAATTTTGACTTGGGCAATATCCTCTTTCTCGACATTGAAACGGTGCCTATCGTTCCCGTTTATGACGAGTTGAGCGACGACATGCAGGAACTGTGGGCGTACAAAGTGCGCAGCCTGCGCCGTCAGCCCGACTTAGAGGAAGACATTATTGCCAGCGACTTTGAACAGCGCGCCGGCATTTATGCCGAATTCGGCAAAATCATCTGCATCTCTGTAGGCATTCTGCGCACTGCCAACGGAGAGCTGCGACTGCGGCTGAAGTCGTTTTACCACCACACAGAAGCGGCCCTGTTGCAGGACTTTTGCGAGTTGCTCGACCAGAAATTTGGCGACCCAGCCCGCTTTGCCCTGTGCGGGCACAATATCCGCGAGTTTGACGTGCCCTATCTGTGCCGAAGGCTGCTGATCAATCAATTGCCGTTGCCGCGCTTACTGGACATTGCCGGCCTAAAGCCTTGGGAAACGAAACACCTGCTGGACACCATGGAAATGTGGAAGTTTGGCGACGTTAAGAGCTTTACTTCTTTGCGCCTGTTAGCAGCGGTTTTTGGCTTTGCCTCGCCTAAAGATGACATCGATGGGGGCGACGTGTCTAGTGTTTATTGGCAAGAGCGCGATTTGGAGCGGATTGCTACCTACTGTGAAAAAGACGTGGTGGCCACCGTTCAGCTGTTTTTGCGTTTTCGACGCCAGCCGCTGCTGAGCGCCGAACAAATCGAAATCGTGCGGTAGGGGCGAAACCATCTGGGCGCTTATTTGGCAAGAGCGCGTATCCGTATGGCATCGTCAAAAAGCGCCTCTTGCTGTTTCATATCTGTATTCATCTGCGCTACACACCCTTTACTTGTTTTACTTTTTTATTTATGCCCAAACACAAGATAGCACCCTCTTTGTTGGCGGCCGATTTTACACGCCTGGGCGAGGAGATTGCCATGGTCAATCGCAGCGAAGCCGACTGGTTGCATTTGGATGTAATGGACGGGCGCTTTGTGCCTAATATTACTTTTGGCATGTTCATCGTAGAAGCCGTTCGGCGGCTGTGTACCAAACCTTTGGATGTGCACCTAATGATTGTAGAGCCGGAGCGCTATGTAGAGGCCTTCCGAAAGGCCGGGGCCGACGTCATTACCGTGCACTACGAGGCCTGCCCGCACCTGCATCGCGCTGTGCATCAAATTAAGGAGACGGGTGCCATGGCAGGTGTAGCCCTCAACCCGCACACGCCAGTGGTAGTGTTGGAAAATTTGCTGGAAGACCTCGATTTGGTGTGCCTGATGTCGGTAAATCCGGGTTTTGGAGGTCAAAAATTTATTTATCAGACGCTGCCTAAGGTGCGGCAATTGCGACAAATGCTGACGGTGGCCAATTCACCTGCACTCCTCGAAGTGGATGGGGGAATAGGGCTACAGAATGCCGAAGTGCTCTTGCGCGCAGGCGCCGATGTGCTGGTAGCCGGCAGCAGCGTGTTTGGCGCCCAAAATCCAGAAGCAACCCTTGCTGCCCTGAAAGCGCTCAATGAAACCTGGCTCTGAGCCTCAAACGCTATGAAGAAGATAGACCAGCTCGTACTGACCAGTTTTTTGGGACCGTTCCTGGTGTCATTTGCTATTGCCCTGTTTGTCCTCATCATGCAGTTTCTATGGCTGTACATCGACGACATGGCGGGCAAGGGCATTGGTCTGCTCATTTTGCTGGAGGTCATTGGCTACATGTCTATCTCCATTTTTCCCATGGCATTGCCCATTGCCGTTCTGATTTCGTCGGTCATGGTTATGGGTAATTTGGCGGAGCGCTACGAGCTGTCGAGTATGAAATCGGCAGGAGTGTCGCTGCTGCGCATCATGAGCAGTTTAATCATAGCCTCGGCTGTTATTGGAGTGTTCTCCTACGTCTGTTCTGACTACCTCAGCCCATTGGCTAACCTCAAATTCAAGTCGCGCCTGTACGACATTCGCAAACAGAAGCCTGCCTTAGCCATTGAAGAAGGCGTGTTCAACGACGATTTTCGCTTGTTTGTCATCCGCATAGGCAAGAAGGAGCGAGACAACGAAACCATTCGCGACATTTTCATCGAGGACCAAAGCCAGATGGGACGCCTCAAACTAAGCGAAATTCTGGCCGACAGCGGTCAGATGTTCACCACCAAAGATGGGCGCTTTTTTGTCATGAACCTCTACAACGGCGTTCAATATCAGGAGCCTAATCCGACGCGCCTGCGCAGCGACGGCAGCAGCGGAGCACCCTTCATCCGCCTGTCCTTTCAGTCTTGGACGAAAGTATGGGAACTCAGCGAGTTTGAAATGAGCCGCACCGACGAAGAGCGCTTTAAAGGACAGCGGACGATGCAAACCATCAAAGAACTGCGCCAAAGCATAGACTCGCTCCATCGCGAAATGGAAGAGCAACGCCGCGATATGGCCGAAGAACTGCTGACGACGCTCAAGCGAATAGCGCACAAGCCCGACCCGAAAAAAGACCCTATCGAGCAAGAACGGCTGCGCCAAGACTCGCTGCTGCGCGCCAACTGGAAACCCGGCGATCCTCCCCTACCCGAGCCTGTACTGCCCGATTTGCCTCAGCAAAAGCTGGAAAAACCGCTCACCGAATACGCCACTTGGGCCGAAACCTTCGAGCCACACTATCGCCCTCGCTTAATACAAGACGCGCAAGTACAGCTGCGCCTGACCAAAACGGCGGTAGAGCGCCGATCTAATCAGATCGAATACCGCCGCAAAGAGGCCGCTAAAATGGGCTACGAGCTCTACGCTAAGTACAGTTTTGCTGTAGTGTGCGTGGTTTTCCTCTTCATTGGCGGCCCCATGGGTGCCATCATTCGCAAGGGTGGTTTTGGCTATCCCATCTTGGTGTCCATCGTGTTCTTTGTAACTTTTATTATGCTGACCATCTTGTGTCGGAAGTTGGCAGAAGCGTACCTCCTGACGCCTTTTTGGGCAGCCATGACGCCGAGCATAGTGCTCGTGCCCGTTGCGGCTTTTCTCACTTGGCGCGCGGTAAACGACACGGCTATGTTCAGCACCGACCGTATCGATCGTTTTGCGCTGCGCGTGCGCCGCTTTTTAGAAAAACGCTTTTTAGGCTCATGAAACAAGCTTTTTGGGCAAATCCTTGGTTTACTATCCCGGCATTGGTTTTTATCAATCTGGGTTTGCTTCTCGCGCTGTTCGTGCCACAGGGCATGGAGATTATTCATTTGAACGAATGGCGCCAAGAGCCGCTCAATACGTTCTTTCGCTGGGCAACCCGCTTGGGCGAGCTATGGCCGTTTTTAGTCATTGGCCTGTTGAGCCTATTGTGGCGATATCGCATTGCCGTATTGCTTGCCGCAGGAGGCCTGCTCATTTTTATTTGCACCCAGTCGCTCAAGGTTGCGGTGGGTAAAGACCGACCCATACTCTTTTTTGCCAACCACGGCCTGAGCGACAAAGTGGTGCTGGTAGGCGAATGGCCACATGGCGGGCGGACGAGTTTTCCCTCTGGGCATACGATGACGGCCTTTGGGCTGTTTGGCTTGTTAGCCCTGGCAGCCGGGCCACGTCGACCGATGTTAAGTGTGGCTTGCGCCGTGGCTGCTGCGCTCGTAGGGGTGTCGCGCGTTTTTTTAGTGCAGCACTTCCTGACCGACGTCTTGGCCGGTGCCGTGCTGGGCTTGCTGGCTGCAGGTGTCGTTTGGGCCATTGACCAGCGCTGGCTGAGGCAATACTCTGCACTGGACTACGGACTGTGGCGCAAAAAAACCTAATGGCTCCGTCCTCAGCGGTTAGCCGTCTGCTGAAGAAGGCGATACAACTGCTCTGCGGCTGTATCCCAACAAAAGCGCTGGCGCTGAAGGCGCCCTTTACCGACCAGCTCCTCGCGCAAAGCAGTGTCGCTGTAGAGGGCCGACAAACCAGCAGCAATGGCATCCGTCGACTCGGGATCGACCAGCAGAGCAGCGTCGCCCGCCACCTCAGCCAATGCCGTGCGATCGGAACACAACACGGGTACCTCGCAGGCAAAAGCCTCCACGACCGGCAAGCCAAAACCTTCGTTGAGCGAAACGTTTACCTGCGCTAAAGCCGCTGCGCATAGGCGCGGCAATTCGGTTTCGGGCACATAACCCAGCACGCGAACATCGGACCGGTATTGGGCCTTGCGCAGGGCCTGCTCTACCTCTTCCGTATGCCAACCCATACGCCCAGCCAAGAGCAGCCGCGTCGGGGCACCCGTATTTGCCTTAAAAACATCAAACGCCGTTATCAGCCGGCGGATATTCTTGCGCGGATGTATGGCACCCACATACAGAAAATAGGGATGTCCTTCGGAATAGGCTATCCGCACCGCCTGCTGCTCGGCCGCCGTCAGCGGGCGAAAGTTCTTACGCCAACCGTTATACACCGAAACGACGCGCTCTGGCGAAACTTGCAGATGCTTAATAAGCATTTGGCGTACGTATTCCGACACGGTGGCAATGCATGTAGCCCGACGGATGTAGCGCGGAAGGAAATACTGGTAGTAATATCGCGGGGCCCACGATACTGCACGTGGCTCTTGCAAGGGAATGATGTCGTGTACCGTTAGCAAGGTCGGGGTGCTCGTTCGCAGGCTCAGGAAGCTATCCGGCGAGAAAAAGACCTCAGGCCGATAACGCTTCAGCACGCGAGGCACAGCCCACTCAAACCACAAGTACCAAAGCACTGGATGCCGAGCGGGCGGAAAGAGAACTTCGGGACGCACATTAGGCCCATATAAAAAGGAAGCATCGTAGGGGCGGTCGAAGAGGAAAATAAACTCATCTTCCGGGTGTGCCCGAACCATCCGACGCATGATCTCGTGGGTATACCACCCAATGCCTTCCAGTCGGTTGGCCAGCAAGAAGCGCGTATTGACGGCAATGCGCATGTGCGGATAAAGTGAAACCGCTGGCAAAGGTATAGCCCGTTAGCGCTTAGACCCACAAGGGGCAGATGCGCCGCTGTGGACGAACCACAATCCCAGTATTGCTGTTCAAGCAGCCTGTGAAAAAGACCCTCGTGCTGGGCGCCACGCCCAATCCTAATCGCTACGCCTATTTGGCCGTTCGCGCCCTGCGCCGCCATGGACACGAAGTCGTGCCCGTAGGCATTCGCAGCGGCGAAGTAGACGGCCTACCCATCCTCCTCAACCAGCCTCTCGTGGAGGGGGTGCACACGGTTTCTCTCTACGTTGGCCCACAGCGGCAACCACCTTATTACGACTACCTACTTTCGCTCCAGCCCAAGCGCATCGTTTTTAATCCGGGTACTGAAAACCCCGAATTGGCGGCCTTGGCCCAAGCGCACGGCATCGAACCCGTCGAGGGCTGTACGTTGGTCATGCTAAGTGTTGGCACTTACTAACGGCCATCTACAGTGGGGCGTCCGATACTGGAGTAGTAGAAGCCCTGGTCGCGCATCACCTCTACATCATAGATGTTGCGCCCATCGAAAACGATGGGGTAGCGCAAATGCGCCTTCATTCGCTCAAAGTCAGGCGTACGAAATTCCCCCCATTCAGTGGCAATGAGCAGGCAGTCGGCCTCTCTAAGGGCCTCGTACATCGAGGAGGCATAGATGAGGCGGTCGCCGTACTGGGCGCGCACGTTTTCCATCGCTTCGGGGTCGAACACCTGCAGGCGCGCGCCCTCAGCCAACAACTCGTCGGCCATAGCTAAAGCAGGGGCTTCCCGAATATCGTCGGTGTTGGGCTTGAAGGCCAGCCCCCAAATCGCCATCGTGCGCCCCGCGAGCTGGCCGCCAAAAAAGTCGCGGACCTTGCGCACCAATACACCCTTTTGGTGGTCGTTGACGCCCATAACGGACTTAAGGATGCGGAAATCGTAGTTGTGCGCCTCCGCCGTATGTGCCAGCGCCTTTACGTCTTTAGGAAAACAGGAGCCGCCATAGCCGATGCCCGGAAAGAGAAAGCGCTTGCCGATGCGGCTATCGCTGCCGATGCCAATGCGCACCATATCCACATTGGCACCCACGCGCTCACACAGGTTGGCCATCTCGTTCATGAACGAGATGCGCATAGCCAAGTAGGCATTGGCTGCATACTTCGTCATTTCTGCCGAGCGCTCGTCCATGAAGTAGATGGGATTGCCCTGGCGCACGAAGGGTTCGTACAGTTGCTTCATCAGCCGGCGGGCGCGCTCGCTCGAAGTGCCCACCACCACGCGATCGGGCTTGAGAAAATCCTCTACAGCCACCCCTTCGCGCAAGAACTCTGGGTTCGACACGACGTCGAAGCGGTCCTGAGGCAAGCGCTCAGCCAGAATAGCCGCCACCTTCTCGGCCGTCCCTACGGGCACTGTGCTCTTATTGACCACTACCCGATAGTCCGTAATCATTTCAGCCAGCTGACGCGCTACCCCTAAAACGTACGACAAATCAGCGCTTCCGTCGCCGCCCGGAGGCGTAGGGAGCGCTAAAAAAATGATCGTGCTTTGGGCCACTGCCTCGCGCAGGTGGGTAGTGAAGTGGAGGCGCCCTTCTTTGGTGTTGCGCTCGAAAAGAACATCTAAGCCCGGCTCATAAATCGGAATTTTTCCCGCCTTGAGGGCCTGCACCTTGGCCTCGTTGTTGTCTACGCAGATAACGTTGTTGCCCGTTTCGGCAAAGCAAGTGCCCGTTACCAAACCCACGTATCCAGTTCCGACGACAGCAATATTCATGGAAAGTGAAAAGTGGAAAGTGAAAAGGAAAAAGTGAAAAGGGGCAATGGGGTTGGATAGTGTGGTGAAGTGAGCGGCCGATAGGGGCGAAATGCCGTTTTGGCGACGCGCTTTGCTGGGGGCTACCTGTTTTCCAGACCCACCATAGCTTCGGGGCGCACCCATCGGTCGAACTCCTCTTCTGTCAGATAGCCTAAGGCTAAGGCGGCCTCTTTGAGTGTTAGGCCTTCGCGATGCGCTTTTTGGGCAATTTCGGCGGCTTTGTAGTAGCCGATATGCGGGTTGAGCGCTGTTACGAGCATCAGCGAATTGTTGACATGGCGACGGATGTTTTTGTGGATGGGTTCGATGCCTTCAGCGCATTTGTCGTTGAACGACACACAGGCCTCGCCGATAAGGCGAGCGGAGTGCAAAAAATTGTAAATCATCATCGGCTTAAACACGTTGAGCTCGAAGTGACCCGTAGCACCACCGACGTTGATGGCCACATCGTTGCCAAGCACCTGAGCGGCCACCATAGTAAGGGCTTCGCACTGAGTAGGGTTTACCTTGCCAGGCATAATAGAAGAGCCTGGCTCGTTGTCGGGAATGTGGATTTCTCCGATGCCGGCGCGCGGGCCGGAGGAGAGCATGCGGATGTCGTTAGCAATTTTCATCAGACTGACGGCTGTGGTCTTAAGAGCGCCGTGGCTTTCCACAATGGCGTCGTGGGCGGCCAAGGCTTCGAACTTGTTGGGGGCCGTAACAAAAGGCAGGCCGGTCAGCTGGGCGATGTACTGCGCTACTTTTTCGGCGTATCCGGGCGGCGTGTTGATGCCCGTACCTACGGCAGTGCCTCCTAAGGCCAGCTCGCTCAGGTGCGGCAGCGTGTTGCGGATGGCGCGCAGGGCGTGGTCCAGCTGCGCCACATAGCCCGAAAACTCTTGCCCCAACGTCAATGGCGTAGCGTCCATGAAGTGCGTGCGCCCGATCTTCACTATGTGCATGAAGGCTTCGGATTTGGCCTGCAGGGTATTGCGCAGGCGCTCTACACCCGGCAGCGTTACCTCCGTCAGCATTTTGTAGGCCGCAATGTGCATCGCCGTTGGGAAGGTGTCGTTCGACGATTGCGACTTGTTCACGTCGTCGTTGGGGTGTAATACCTTTTGCTCATCGGTCAGCTGCCCGCCTGCCAGCACATGAGCGCGGTAAGCAATAACCTCGTTGACGTTCATGTTGCTCTGCGTACCGGAGCCGGTCTGCCACACCACCAGCGGGAACTGCTCGTCGAGCTGCCCCGCCAGAATTTCATCGCAAACTCGGCAGATGAGGTCGCATTTGTCTGCCGACAGCACGCCAAGGTCGCGGTTGGTCAGGGCAGCAGCCTTTTTCAGATAGGCAAACGCCCGAATAATTTCGATAGGCATGCGATTGGTCTCTCGGGCAATTTTAAAGTTTTCGATAGAGCGCTGCGTCTGAGCGCCCCAATAAGCGTCAGCGGGCACCTGCACTTTGCCCATGGTGTCTTTTTCGGTGCGGAAGGTCATGTCCTTTTGTCCTTTTTGCGCAGTGAATGATTTGCGGGCGCAAAAGTAAGGGGTGCCTTGAGGCTTCGGCTTAAAAATACCACATTCGCAGCCCTATTTTATTGCAAAAAATGAGGCGGCCACACCCGCCATTAAGCGGTCGCCGAAGAAACCCGCTCACACGAACATTCTTAAAAAGAACATCGAAGGCTCTAAAACTTCAAAACGCCGCGATGTAGAAAAGAATTACAGATGCAAAAATGGCTAACCCCTGAGCAGGCAAACCTGGCAACATAAAAAAGCGCCAACTGCGGCAATTCAACGCCGACCTGCTTTACCTGTTGCCCAGCGACTTTGGCCCACTCGACGTCTATCGCATCCGCATGCGTGAAGGTGCTCTAGAAAAAACAGTGCGCTGAGCGAAAATGTAAGGTACGCATCCTCCCGCAGAAAGAGACTTCTGGCTCCTCGGCCCTGCAGAGACTCAGCCGCATCACCGCAACAGCGTAACATCCCCTTTCTGGACAAACCACACCTGTTCGTTTCCGTTGGGCAGGGCGTAGCGCAGTTGCCACACATACACATCGGAAGGCGCGGCCTGACCGTCAGGTCGGCGGCCATTCCAGGCGTCGGCAGGGCTGCTGGCGCCAAAAAGGCGCTCGCCCCAGCGGCTGAACACCGCCCATTCGAAGGCAGCGTAGGCGCATTCGGGCACGGCAATAGGGCCAAAAGTGTCATTGACACCGTCGCCATCGGGGGTGAAGGCCGTGGGAAATATGGGTTCGCAGGCACAGTCGCGCGCTTCCAACACATACTCAACCAACCACTCCAGGCCGCAGTAGGCAACCTTAGCGGTGTACGTGCCCGGCCCTGCGGCCCGCAAAAGAGTGTCCTGCTGTCCGTCGTCCCAGGTGATGACGGCACCCTCCGGAGCCTCGGGGCGCAGATAAACCACTTCGCCCAAGCAAGTAGGGCG
>CALHAM010000136.1 GCA_937934275.1 uncultured Saprospiraceae bacterium
CGGCTCGGGCAACATCTCGTTCACCGCTGCCAGCCCAGCCAACCCCATCACGGGCACCATCTCGGTAACAGCCACCGAAAACGGCTGCACCGGCCCCGCCCAAACCTTCACCATCACCATCAACC
Source organism: uncultured Saprospiraceae bacterium (assembly GCA_937934275.1). Classification (GTDB taxonomy): domain Bacteria; phylum Bacteroidota; class Bacteroidia; order Chitinophagales; family Saprospiraceae; genus M3007. The sequence goes on from CALHAM010000136.1 coordinate 126, forward strand.
CGGCCGCCACCGTCAACCCGCCGGCCAACCAGACGGCCTGCGCTGGTCAGCAGGTAACGGTCAACTTCACCGGCAGCTCGGGAGCCACCTTTGCATGGACGAACGACAACACGGCCATTGGCCTGCCGGCCTCCGGCTCGGGCAACCTCAACTTCACCGCAGCGGGCGTGAGCAGCCCAGAGGTGGGCACCATCACTGTTACGCCCACCAGCCCGGCGGGCTGTGTGGGAACGCCGGTAACGTTCACCATCACCGTCAACCCTAACCCGACGATGGACAACCCTGGCGACCAAACAGCTTGTGGAGGTGACGCTGTAAATGTGGTATTCACCAGCCCTTCAGGCAACCCGACGTATAGCTGGACGAACAACAATACGGCCATTGGCCTGCCCGCCTCCGGCACGGGCAATATTTCGTTCACTGCTGCCAATCCGGCCACTCCTCAAACAGCGACAATTATCGTTACACCTCTGTTGGGCGGCTGCACGGGAACCGCACAAACGTTCACGATTGCTGTAACGCCGCGTCCGAGTGTGAATCCGCTGGCCAATCAAGTGGCTTGTGGGGGCCAGACAGTAACGGTTAACTTTAGCGGAACTTCGGGAGCGACATTCGAATGGACCAACAGCAACCAGGACATTGGACTTCCGGCTTCCGGCACGGGGAATATTTCGTTTACTGCCACCAACCCCGCGGATCCGCAGACGGCGACAATTACCGTTACGCCGCAATTGGGCAACTGTACGGGGAATTCTATCTCCTTTACCATAACCATCAACCCCACACCGGCCATAGATCCGGTAGGCGATGTGTTTGCCTGTGCGGGAGAATTTATCAGCGTGGTGTTTAGTAGCCCAGCAGGCAATCCTACCTACACGTGGACGAACAGCAATCCGGCCATTGGATTGGGTGCTGCGGGAGTGGGCAACCTCAATTTTAATGCCGCTAATACGGGCAGTTCGCAAACGGGTCTCATTACTGTTACGCCTCAATTAGGCGGTTGCTCAGGCACACCCACTACCTTCAACATTTCCGTATCCCCCACGCCGACTATGGGCCAGCCGGCCAACGCCTCTGCTTGTGGCGGCTCTACGGTGAACGTAGCTTTTGCTGGAACACCGGGAGCGACTTTTGGATGGACGAACAACAACCCAAACATCGGTCTGCCACCTTCGGGTACCGGTAATATTTCCTTTGCCTCAGCCAACCCGGAGAATGTAGAGGTGGCAACAATCACCGTAACGCCTGTGCTCAATGGCTGCCCTGGTCTGTCGCGCACGTTTACCATTACGATACGTCCAACGCCGGAGGTAGATCTTCCAGAAAATCGCGCTGTTTGCGGAGGCGACCCAGTGAGCGTGGTGTTTACCAGCCCGACGGGCAACCCCACTTACACGTGGACAAACGACAACACGGCCATTGGTCTGGGGGCTGCGGGCGTAGGTAACCTTAACTTCACTTCAGCAGTAGTGGCTGCGCCGCAAACAGCCACGATTTTGGTAACGCCCTCCCAAGCAGGTTGTACGGGGCCGGCTGTTGCGTTTACCATCATCGTTAGCCCAGCGCCAATAGCCAACCCTGTTGACGATGTAGAAGCCTGTGTCGGTCAAGCCCAAAACATTGCCCTAAGCGGCTCGCCAGGAGCATCGTTTATTTGGACGAACGACAATACGGCTACGGGTTTGGCGGCCTCGGGTAGTGGAAATGCCATTGTTTTCACTCCCGCTAATGTCGGCGCACCAGAGGTGAGTGTTGTCACGGTAACGCCCGTGATCGGCTCGTGTAGCGGCCCATCGACAACCTTTGAAATTGAAGTGCGCCCGACACCAGTAATGGATCCGATAGAGAGTGTCACGGTCTGTGCAGGAGAGTCGGTGGCTATCCTTTTTTCAGGCACATCGAACGCCAGCTTTACCTGGACGAACGACAACCCAACCATCGGCTTGCCAGCACAGGGAGTAGGCAACCTCAATTTTGTTGCTGCTCCCGTAAGCGCACCGCAAACGGCCCAGATTACCGTAGCTCCAGAGTTGGGAGGGTGCATAGGGCTGGCACAAGCGTTTAGTCTTACTGTAACGCCGAGCGGCGCATTGCCGCCGCTGCCAGACGTAGCGGTGTGCTCTGGTGATACGATTTTCCTTCCGCTAACCGGCCCAGGTACTTCTGCTTCTTGGACGAACAGCAATCCGGGCATTGGTCTGCCCGCCTCAGGGACGGGAGATATCCAATTTGTGGCGGCGCCTGTCAGCTCCCTCACCCAGGCGGTAATGTCTTTGACGCTAACGCCAGAGACAGGCACCTGCCCGGAAGCCATAGGCTCTTTCATCCTTCGAGTGAAGCCGACTGTTAGCTTGGACCAGCCGGGTGATCAGCTCGTCTGTGCGGGGGAGCTCGTCGAAGTACTTTTTTCCAACCCGAATGTGCATTGGACAAACGATAACCCGGCCATCGGACTACCGCTCAGCGGTATAGGCGCTCTTAATTTCACGGCAGCGGCAGTGAACAAGGTGGAGACAGCTAATATCTCGGTGACATCTACAGCGCCTGCAGGCTACGCCTATGTAACTAATATTGAACGCTTTGTGTCGGTGATTGACCTGGGCACCAATACGGTGATAACAAACATTCCGACTGGAGGATCCAGAGCCTACGGAGTAGCGGTAAGCCCCGACGGGTCAAGAGTTTATGTCGGTGGGGATATCAACTCGAACAACGGAACCCTACTGGCCATCGATGCAGCCACCTATGCGGTGGTGGCCAGCGTCTCTATTGGTTATCCGATGGGTATAGCTGTATCTCCGGATGGCTCTAAGGTGTATGTAAACTCCAGTTCGTCACCCTCTGCTCTCGTCGTGCTAGACGCACAAACACTGGCGGTTCAAAACGTCCTTTCTTTGCCTATAGCCAGCAGTTTGGAGGGCATTGCCATTAGCCCGGACGGAAGCACTGCTTACTTAGGTAGTTCGGATAAGGTGGTGGTTGTGGACCTTTTAAACTACACCACAACGGAACTCCCGGCGCCTGTATCGGCCAACATCCGGGGTGTGGATATAGATCCATCGGGGCGATTTTTGTTTAGCGGTCTTGAAGGCGTTACCCCGCCTCCTGCTGGGAGACTGTGGGTGGTTGACTTAACGACAAACAATACTGCAGCGCTCGTTGCAGTGGGTAATGCGCCTAATGGTGTAGTTTTCAACCCTCTGAATGGGCTTGTATACGTGGCTAACGAAAATTCAGATAATGTATCGGTGGTCGAACCAGCAACAGGGGTAGTTGTTGCTACAGTACCTGTTGGTAGTGGCCCCACAGGAATAAGCGTAACGCCCGATGGGGAGCGAGTGTACGTCGCTTGCCTGGGAGGAGAGGTGTATGCCTTGAATACTGCCGATAATACGGTGGCGGCGGTTGTCGGCGTGGGCGGGCCAGCAGTAGGATTTGGCCGCTTCATTGCACCTGCGCAAGTGTGTCTGGGAGCGCCACAAACCTTCCAAATCACCGTAACACCGCAGCCTACTGCTCTGCCTGTGAGCGACATAACGGCTTGCGGCGGTCAACAAATTAACCTGGCCTTTTCGCTCTCGCCCGGCGCATCGGTGCAATGGACAAACGACAATCCAGCTATCGGCTTGCCGGCTTCGGGTGCGGGAGACCTGTCGTTCACATCTGCCGCTGTAAGTGCGCCGCAAACGGCAAGCATTACAGCCACGCCTGTGTTCGGCGATTGTTTCGGCGCGCCCATATCGTTTGCGCTCACGGTTGTGCCCGGCAATGCCGATACGCTTTTCATAGGCAACACCACCTGCGACCCCAACGCCACGGGCACCTTTACCCAAAACCTCACCAACCAGTTCGGATGCGACTCCGTGGTCATCACCACGGTAACCCTGCTGCCTGCAGACACTACCCTGCTCAGCCAGACCACCTGCGACCCCAACGCCACGGGCACCTTTACCCAAAACCTCACCAATCAATTCGGATGCGACTCCGTGGTCATCACCACGGTAACTCTGCTGCCTGCAGACACCACCCTGCTTAGCCAAACCACTTGCGACCCCAACGCCACAGGTACCTTCACCCAAAACCTCACCAACCAGTTCGGATGCGACTCCGTGGTCATCACCACGGTAACCCTGCTGCCTGCAGACACCACCCTGCTCAGCCAGACCACCTGCGACCCCAACGCCACAGGCACCTTCACCCAAAACCTCACCAACCAGTTCGGATGCGACTCCGTGATCATCACTACGGTAACTCTCGACCTCGTAGGTTGCGCTCCTGTTGTATCCGTATCGGTTCAGGATCCGCTTTGCGCCGGTCAGGCGAGCGGCTCGTTTGCTATTCAAGCACAAGGCGGGCAGTTGCCCTTAACGTTCGCCTGGATGGGCGCGGGAAGCAATGGTTCGGGGCAGATAACGTCCTTCGCGACACCGGCAGTGGTGGCGAATTTGACAGCGGGTTTCTACGCCATCACCGTTACGGATGTCAACGGATTGACCGCGGAGGTGAGCGCAACGCTGACAGCACCGCCACCGCTAACGGCATTGGCTTCGGTTACTTCCAATTTTGGCGGCTTTGGCGTTCGCTGTGCGAATAGTGCGGATGGTTCAGCCTTGGTTACTGCCGCAGGCGGCACCTTGCCCTATGTTTATGCTTGGGACACGGGTAGCTTTTCGCCGCAGATAACCGGTTTATCAGCGGGCACGTATTCTGTGGAAGTGCGGGATGCGAACGGTTGTACAGCGACGGCGTCGTTGACGCTGACGGCGCCGCCACCTTTAAGTTTTGTCGTTCAGGCGGGCACGGTGGACTGCGGCGATACGCTTTTGGATATTTCAGTAGTGGCTGTTGGCGGTCTTTCGCCGTATCAGCTTGCGCTAAACGGCAATGCAGTTGCTGGGCCGGTACCCGGGTTACCTGCGGGTGCACATGTAGTAACTGTTCAGGATGCGAATGGGTGTGCGATAGATTCGTCAATAACAATAGTGCTGCCGCCGGCGCCGGCGATTTGGTTACCGGCAGATACGTCAGTGGTGATGGGCCACGCGCTAACGATTGAGGCGACAACCAATTTAACCACTTGGCAGCGTTTGGTGTGGGAACCGTTGCCCGACAGTGCGTGTGCTAACTGTCTGCGCCAAACGTGGACACCCGATCGCACGCAGCGGCTAATGGTACACATCACCGACGAAAGCGGCTGTACGGCTTCTGCGCGCATGTGGGTTCGGGTACTGCGCACGATGGAGTTGTACGTGCCCAATGCTGTTCGACCTAAGGATGGCGATCCGGCCAACAGCATCTGGCGTCTATCGGCAGGGCAGTCGGTAGTCGCATTGCGCGAGGTAGCCATTTTCGACCGCTGGGGCGACCTGCTCTACCGCTGGACGACGCCCATACCGCCAAACGAATGGCCGGGCTGGGACGGCACTACTCGCGGGCAAAAAGCGGCTCCGGGCGTTTACGTATATGCGCTTAAAGTGCTGCTGGCCGACGGCAGCGAAGAAATCGTCAAGGGCGATTTCACTTTGGTGGAATAACGACCTCTTGGGAGCGGCCTGTTGCTTGTCAGGTCGGGCAATCTCTTAGCCCACGGGTAAACTCCTGCTACGGAGCTCTCTTAGTTCAGGTTCAAAGCTGCGCTTGGCGCCGCTCAGATAAGTGTACATGGCCGGAATGACGAAGAGTGTCAGGACGAGGGAGAACAGCATGCCTCCGACGACTACGACACCCAGCGGAATGCGCGAAGTAGCTGCGGCTCCGAGGGCCAGCGCAATAGGTAAGGCCCCCAACACGGTGGCCAGCGTTGTCATCAGGATGGGCCGCAAGCGCTGTTGAGCAGCCTGGATGACGGCCTCTGTTTTCGAAGAGACGACACCAGCGCGCATTTTCTGGTTGGCAAACTCGACGATGAGGATGCCGTTTTTGGTAACCAACCCAATGAGCATGATCATGCCTATTTGGCTGAATATGTTGAGCGTATGCTGGGTGATTAACAGCGACAGGAAGGCTCCGGCAATGGCCAGCGGCACGGTGAACATGATGATGAACGGGTCGCGGAAGCTCTCAAACTGGGCGGCGAGAATGAGGTAAACTAGTCCTAAGGCGAGTAGGAAGGCGAAGGCCGTGTTTCCGCGGCTTTCGCGGAAGTCGCGCGAAGGGCCGCTAAGGTCGGTGTTGAAGGTATCGTCGAGTACGCGCTGGGCGATGGCCTCCATGGCGGCGATGCCTTCGCCCAGGGTTTTGCCCGGAGCTAGGGCGGCGCTTACGGTAGCCGACTTGAAGCGGTTGTAGTGATATAAGATGGGTGGGCTGCTGGTTTCGGTGAAGCGAACGAGGTTGTCCAGCCGGATGAGTTGGCCTTGGTGGTTGCGCACGTAGAGCGCCGTCAGATCGGCAGGTTCGTCGCGGTGATTGCGTTCTACCTGACCGATGACGGAATACTGTCGTCCGTTCATAATGAAATAGCCGAAGCGGCGCCCTGACAGGGCGAGCTGGAGGGTTTGGCTGATATCGAGGACGCTGACGCCCAATTGGGCGGCCTTGAAGCGGTCAATTTCAACCTGGAGTTCGGGTTTGTTAAACTTCAAATCCACATTTACGTTGGCAAACGTCGGGTCTTTTCCGGCTTCTTCTAAAAATCGCGGAAGCGCCTCTTCCAACTTGCTAAAATCCTGGTTTTGGATGACGAACTGCACCGGCAAGGCTAACCCGGCGCCGAAGCCAGTGGAGATGGTTTGCTCCTGGTTGGGGAAGATGCGCGCCTCGGTATAGCGGCGGCTCATGCGCAGCAATTGGTCGTAGATTTCCTGCTGCGAGCGCTGGCGGTATTGGGGCTGCACGAGGCCTAAGCTGATAAAGCCCGAATTACTGCCGCTCACGCGCCCACCGCCGGTGATGCCGAAAATCATTTGATACTCTGGCACTGAGTCCATGATTTGCAGCACCATTTTGCTGATAATGTTTTCGGTAGCGTCCACGTCGGTACCTTCGGGTGCCGTTACGATGGCGCGAATAATACTGCGGTCTTCTAAGGGCGCTAGCTCGGTTTTTAGGGTATTACCGATGAAATAAATGGCGGCAAAACAAGCTAGAAGCAGGGCAATGGCTATCCAGCGCTGACGCATGAAAGTGCGCAGCAGGCGCCCGTAAGAGCGGTCTAAAGATTGAAAAAAAGGCTCTGTGGCGCGGTAGAAGCGCCCATGCGCCTGTGGGTCTTTACCGCTTAGTTTTACGCTCAGTACGGGCGTTAGGGTCAGTGAGACGAAGGCCGAGATGAGTACGGCACCGGCGATAACGATGCCAAACTCTCGAAATAGACGGCCCGTAAAGCCTTGCAGAAAGACGATGGGCACGAATACCACAGCCAGCGTAAGAGAAGTGGAAATGACGGCGAAAAAGATTTCCCGCGTGCCCTCGCGCGCCGCCTGCCCCTTGTCTATGCCCTGTTCGATTTTCTTGTAAATGTTCTCCGTTACGACAATGCCGTCGTCTACCACCAAGCCGGTGGCCAGCACCACGGCGAGCAGCGTAAGCACATTGATGGAATAGCCGAAGAGGTACATAATAAAAAAGGTACCGATTAGGCACACGGGGATGTCCACTAAAGGGCGTAGGGCGATGAGCCAGTTTCGGAAGAAGAGATAAATGATGAGGATGACAAGCGCTACAGCAATGACGAGTGTTTCCTGAACTTCCATAACGGCGCGGCGCACGAAAATGGAGCGGTTGAGGCCCACTTCGGTGATGATGTCGGGAGGGAGGTTCTTTTTAATCTGCTCATAGCGGCGCTCAAATTCGTCGGCGATTTCGATGATGTTAGCCCCGGGTTGGGGGATTAGGGCCATAGAGACGTTGGGCACGTTGTTGCGCCGAGCGCTGAATTCTTCGTTTTCGGGGCCGAGCACCGCTTCACCCACATCGCGAAAGCGGATGGTTGCGCCGCCTTGTTCGGGCGGCAGTTGGCGGAGGATCATGTTGTTAAAGTCTTCCTCGGTTTCCAGTCGGCCAAAGGTTTTGACCGTAAGTTCAACAGCATTTCCACGGATTTTTCCGGCGGGTAGGTCCACGTTTTCGCGGTTGAGGGCCTGCTGCACGTCTTGTACGGTTAGGCCATAGGCAGCCAATTTGGCGGGGTCGATCCACAGGCGCATGGCGGGGCGTTTATCGCCGAAGATGCGCACTTCGCTGACGCCGGGTATGGTTTGCAGTTGTTCGGCCAGCACGTTAGCGGCGTAGTCCGACAGTTCCATGACGCTTCGGGTGCTGCTTTGCACGGGAATGAACATGATGGGGTCGCTATTGGCATCAGCTTTCGTAACAATGGGCGGTGCGTCAATGTCTTGTGGCAGCGCGCGCACAGCTTGGGCGACCTTGTCGCGCACATCGTTGGCGGCGCGCTCTAAGTCTACGCTTAAGTCAAATTCAATGGTAATGGAGCTGGTGCCCTGCGACGACTGAGAGCTGAGGGTGCGAATGCCGGCGATGCTGTTGATGGCTTTTTCCAGCGGCTCTGTGATTTGGCTTTCGATAACTTCGGCGCTGGCACCGGTATAGGTAGTGCGCACCGTGATGGTAGGCGGATCAATGGCCGGGTATTCGCGCACACCCAGGAAGGTGTAGCCCAGCACGCCAAAGACCACAATAAAGATGCTCATTACTGTAGCCAGCACGGGTCGTCGCAGCGAGAGGTCGGAAAGATTCATGGCCAGTGGATGTCGTCGTAAGGAGGTGGTGTCAAAGTTTTGGTTACGGCAGCGGTGAGGATTTGTTTTTCGGCCAATAAGAAGCGGCTTTCCGGCAAGAAGCGGAAGTGTTTAAACAATCCGATACTGGCGCTGAGGCCCAGCGACATTTGTTTCTCAGACTGGTTACTCCAACACGACCAGAGTGGCGCCCTTTTCGACTGCTTGGCCCTTACACACGAGTACCTCTTTGACCACACCCTCGTTGGCCGCCTTGAGGACATTTTCCATTTTCATAGCCTCTAAGATAAGCAGCGGCTCACCTTTTTGCACGGTTTGTCCGGGTTGTGCGAAGACCTGAAGCACTAAGCCGGGCATGGGAGCCTTCACCGTATCGGCCTTGTGTTTACTGGAGGTGGACATGCCCAAATGCCGCACCAGGCGCGTGTAGGCGTCGGCAATGTGGACGTTGTACAGTTGCCCATCCATTTGAACGGTGAAGCGGCATGCAGCGTAATCAGCTTGCACTACTTTGGCCCGAAAAGCGCGGCCTTCGTGTAAAACGTGAAAATGGTGAGGGCCATCGGGAACCACATCTAATTGCGCCGCCTCTTCAGGCCGCACTTCCAGAGTGTACTGGTCGTTGACGAGGATTTGAAAAGGTTCGTTTTTCGCTTGAGTGGACATAGCCTTGTTAAAGCAGTCAGAGAGAGAGTTTACACGTCAGGACGGTAATATCGTCGGGCAGTGGTTGCTGTTGCCGAAAGTCTTCGATGTGTTTAAGGAGTTTTTCGTTTAATGTTCGAGCGTCTAAGGCGCCATTTTCCTTTAGAAAGAAGACAAGCCGCTCTTCGCTAAAGAACTCGCCTCGGTTGTTGCGCACATCCGTTAGGCCATCGGTGTAGGCGAAGAGAGTGGCGCTGCGCAGCAAGCAAAGGCCGCCAATGTCGAGGGAGGGCAGTTGAGGGAGACCGCCGAGAATGGTGCAGCCATTGGTCAGGGGGATAACTTCATTTTCGCACACCAGCAGAGGAGGCGTATGGCCAGCGTTAATGTAGTGGAGCGAACGGCGATGCGGCTCGTAGCGACAGAGGAATAACGTGATGAATCGGTCGCCGCCAGTAACGCGGAAGATCGCATCGTTCATTTCGATAACTATTTCCTCCAGCGACTGGCACCTCGTGACCAAAGCCTTGAGGGTGGCCTGGATGTTCGACATTAGCAAGGCAGCCGGGATGCCCTTACCCGTAACATCGGCGATGCAAAAGACGAGCGAGCCGTCTTTAAGTTCGAAAACGTCGTAGTAATCGCCTCCTACCGCAAAATGCGGCTTGTAGATGCTCGACAGCTGATAGTGCCGGCTTGAGGGCAAGCGCACGGGTACGAGGGCGCGCTGAATTTCAGCAGCATACTGCACCTCTCGGTTGAAGAGCTCTTGTTGGAGTTGGTTTCGGAATAGGCGTTTATTTTCAATGGCCACTGCCAGCACATTGGTAATAGCAATCGCAATTTGCAACTTGCTGTAGGCGTCCTCACCCGGAGCCTCGCTCCAAAAAGCGTAGGCAATCGGTTCGCGTTTGTGCATGACGGGCAGCACCAGGTCGAAATGTCTCACAAACGGATGCTCATCTCCGTTCACGCGCGTGTTGGTGACAAAGCGCGGAAGCACGTCGTTCATATCGTATTGAAGCACGTCGCTGTCTGGGATGCCTTCCCATTGAACGCACTTCCAGCGCCCATCTTCCTTGAAAAAGAGCGCCACCTTGGCGATGCCGATGTGCCAGCGCAAAAAGTCGCAATACATCTTGTATAGCTCAGCGGCAGGCACGTTTTCATTGATGGCCTGCGTGAGCGTCAGCAGATTATTGAGCTGCAACTTTCTAAGTGTGAGCTCTCGCTCTAGTTGCTCGACGTTCGACACGGACGTTGTGATGTTAATAATCGGTTGTTTGTGCGCACCCTTTTTCGAGAGGAGTGGCCTGTTCTTTGTAATCGTGCGAAAAATACGGACAATCTGCCGTTTGGCGTTTGCTCAAAGGCTTTTCAGCCCTTGCTTGCGATAAAGTGACGGCGCATTTTGGCGCTAACAGGCGCATGAGCAGCAAAAACTTGCCAACTTTGCAGCCCAAAAGAAGCGAGCACTTGCTTGATTTTACTCAAAAATTGCACTTTTATGGAGGATATTAACCATACCATGTCGGAAGCTCAAGCCCACATGGACAAAGCTATCGAGCACCTGAACCACGAAATGGCCAAGCTCCGTACGGGTAAAGCTTCACCGGTCATTCTGCAAGACATCTTAGTGGAGTATTATGGAAGTCCTACACCGCTTGGTCAGGTGGCCAATGTTCAGGTTGCCGATGCGCGCACGTTAGTCATTCAACCTTGGGAGCGCAACCTGTTGTCGGCCATTGAGCGGGCCATCATCAACGCCAATATAGGCTTGACTCCATCAAACGACGGAGAAGTGGTGCGGTTATCGATCCCGCCCTTGACGGAAGAGCGCCGTAAAGATTTGGTTAAGAAGCTCAAGCACGCCGGCGAAGAAAGCAAGGTCGGGGTGCGCGGTGCTCGGCACAAGGCCCTGGACCACATCAAGAAAGCGACTAAAGAGGGCTACCCTGAAGACATGGCTAAGCGCGCCGAACACGATCTGCAGGAGATGGTCAATCGCTACATCAAACGCATCGACGAACTGGTAGCGGCTAAGGAAAAGGAGATCATGACCGTTTGAGCATTGGCGCATTTTTCTATGAGAGTTTACAGGCGCTTTTGGCCAATCTTTCGCCCATTACGCTTGAGGTTATGGGGGTTGACGACGGAAAGGCTAGAGAGTAGGGCTGCGGGGTATGCCGATGAGCGGTACGGCGGAGCGCGCTGCCCTCTATGTATTGCCGGCCTAAGCCCTACCGCTAAGCTGAGGGCCGAGTGTTCCTTTCTTACCCACTGGTCAGACAGTACTCACAATTGAACTCCTCATCTTTTTTTTTAAAAGAAAAGCCTCACGAAGCCGAAAAGATGCTGTGAGGTTGTAAAAACAGATTTTCTTATGTCTTATTTTCAATCGGATGTAGAGGCCGTAGATGCCCTCGCCCAGTCGTACCGCGACCTCTCGCAAGAGATTGCCAAAGTCATTGTTGGTCAGGAGAAGGTCGTGCAAGCCGTCATTATTTCGCTTTTTTCCAACGGACACTCGCTGCTGGTAGGTGTACCTGGCTTGGCCAAAACACTACTGGTGAGCACCATAGCAGAAGTGCTCGATTTAGAATTCAAGCGCATCCAGTTCACCCCTGATTTGATGCCATCGGACATCACCGGCTCTGAGATCTTGGACGAAGAGCGCCACTTTCGCTTTGTGCGCGGTCCCGTGTTTGCCAACATTGTCTTGGCCGACGAAATTAACCGAACGCCGCCCAAGACGCAGGCGGCCTTACTGGAGGCCATGCAAGAGCGTGCTGTAACGGTGGGCGGTACGCGCCATGCCCTGCCGACTCCGTTTTTTGTATTGGCCACGCAAAACCCCATTGAGCAAGAAGGCACTTATCCGCTGCCCGAGGCCCAACTCGATCGCTTCATGTTCAGCATCTTGCTAGACTACCCCGCCTACGAGGAGGAGGTATTGGTAGTGAAAAACACCACTTCCGCGCGCTCCGTTTCGCTTCGGCACGTGCTCAATGCGGCTCAAATCCAGCAATTCCAGCAGGTCATCCGAAAAATACCGGTAGCGGACAACGTTCTGGAATATTGCGTGGAATTAGCGTCTAAGACTCGCCCCAACACTCCGCGGGCGGCCAAAATCGCCAACGACTACCTCTCTTGGGGAGCTGGGCCGCGGGCTAGTCAGTACCTGGCCTTAGGCGCCAAATGCCATGCCGCCATTCGCGGCAAGTATTCGCCCGATATTGAGGATGTGCAAGCCATTGCCCCGCTCGTTTTGCGCCATCGCATCGTGCGCAACTTCAAAGCCGAGGCCGAAGGTGTCTCGGAGGAAAATATCGTAGAGGCCCTTCTCTAAGCAATGCCCTGCGACGGAATCTTGCCGACAACGCCTCTGTAGTAGTTCCATAGGTAGTCCAAGTCCTTGCGCTCGTCGCCCGTAGGCCAAAACAGCTGCGGATCGAAATAAACCTCTTTGCGTGCCCAGTCGAACTTACACAGCGCAATGGGCACGCCGGCTAAGCGCGCGATGTGGTAAAAGCCCGTCTTGAAGCGATCAACCTTTTTACGCGTGCCCTCTGGCGACAACACCAAGTGGAGCCGCTTTTTTTGAGCGAAAACCTCCACCATCGCCGATACAAAGTTGTTGCGGCGCGACCGATCTACTGGAATGCCGCCCAACCAGCGGAAGAAGGCGCCAAACGGCCAGCGAAACAGCGTGTGCTTGCCCACGTAGTTGGCCTTCAGCCGATAGGCCGCCCGAACCAACACGCCTAAGGGAAAGTCCCAGTTGGAAGTGTGTGGCGCCACGATCATCACTAATTTGGGCACGTCGTGCGGGTACTGCCCGAGCACTTTCCACCCCCACCAGCGCAGCAGCAGAGCACTTAGTTTAGCCATCATAAGACCGCATGCATTTACAACGGGCAAAAGTAGAGAGGCCTCGCGACGTAGCTGCTTCTAAAAGCAGCAGTGCTCAATGCGAATACAGCCGAACGAATGAGCACCCTCAAAGGGGCCTTTACCTGGCGCTTTCGGGGCGTGCTCCGTCGAAAAAATAGCCGACGAAGCAAACTAATGCGATATTAGCGGTTGAGAACTGTTGCTCTGTGCCCCCATCACTCAAACACTGCTCGTATGCCGTTTTCATCCGTCCTCACTCGCTGTGTTTTAGGCGTTGTGCTATGCCTAAAGTTGGTCGTTCCCCTTCAAGCGCAGCACACTTCGGGCTTGCCAATGTTATGCGGTCAGGAAGTGTTCAATCATATCATCCGCGAACATTACCCCGACTTACACCGGGCTTTCGAAACGACGTTTGACGAGTGCCGCGCCCGCGCTGTTGCGCCAGCAGTGGCGGAGCGCTCGGAGTACGTTATTCCAGTGGTGCTGCACGTCGTCTGGAAAAACCCAGAGGAAAATCTCCACGACAGCATTTTGCTCGACCAAATAGCGGTACTCAATGAGGACTATAATCGCCTCAATGCCGACACAGGCAACCTGCGCGCCCTATTTAAGCCTGTGGCCGGCAATGCCCGAGTTCGGTTTGAAGTGCATGAAATCCGCCGCGTGAAGACCAATGCGAACTTCCAGCTCAACGTCCTGACGGGCAGCTTGATGGCCAACCTCAAGAACTCCACTCAAGGCGGCAGCGACGCCAAAGACCCACTGCGCTACTTGAACATTTGGATCTGCCGCATACAGCCCATCACTATTTTAGGCATTCCGCTGGGCCAAGTGTTGGGCTTTGCCTTTCCGCCCAACAATCTACCCAATTGGCCAGCCAACAGCGGCGCTCCTGCCTTAGAGCAAGACGGCGTAGTGCTCGACTTTCGCACTGTTGGGCGCAACAACCCCAATACGATGCCTAACCCCAGTGGCAGCGGCAACCTCATTGTTCGCGGGCGAACGGGCACGCACGAGGTGGGCCACTATTTGGGCTTGCGCCACATCTGGGGCGATGGCGGCTTGTTGGGCAACAACGACTGCAACCAAAGTGACGGCATTGACGATACTCCCTTCGCCAATTCACAGTCTAATTTCAATTGCGATACAACCCGAAATACTTGCGTCAAAGTTGAACCCTTTTACGGCGTAGACATGCCCGATCTGGTGGAAAACTTCATGGACTACTCCAGCGAGAGCTGCCAGAACATGTTTACTCAAGGCCAAGTTAACCACATGCGCTCGGTATTGGAAGGGCCGCGCAAGGGTCTTGTGCAGGCTTCTGCTGTTGCCCAGCCGGGCAGTGCCCAATCCCGGCCTCTGGTATATCCCAACCCAGTGCGCGGCCAGGAATTCTGGCTTGAAGTCCCGACGAGTTGGCGGCCTTGTCAATTCAGCCTGTACAGCATAGATGGACGCCTCCTGCTAGAGCGCCGCATCGAGCGCGAAGAGACGAGTGGGTTGCCTCCCGTGCGCATCGAAACTTCAGCGTTGGGCAGTGGATGGCACCTTGTACGCTGGCAGCAAGACCAGCGCCAATGGACAGAAAAAGTTTTCATTTATCGCTGAATACATTTCGCTGTGGAAGCAAACGCTCTCAACGTTTTTGGCGAGCCGCTCGCCCCGTGCAGCTTACAGCCGCTAACGGGGTTCTATCGCGATGGCTGTTGTACCACTGGCCCTGACGATACGGGGCGGCATGTGGTATGCGCTATCATGACTACGGAATTTTTAGCCTTCTCCTTCGAACGCGGCAACGACCTGCTGACGCCTCGCCCTCAGTACCGCTTTCCGGGTCTAAAGCCGGGCGACCGTTGGTGTCTGTGCGCCTTGCGCTGGAAGGAGGCGCTGGAGGCCGGCGTGGCACCGCCGGTCGTCTTGGAAAGCACCAACGAAGCCGCCCTGCGCTACGTGCGCATGGAAGACCTGCTGGCTCATGCCTATCGGGAGGCCAAGAAAAGCGCCAACGACTGAAACAGCCCAAAAGAGGCCTGTGCCGAAGCAGCCTCTCTTGGGCAGGTAAGGGAGCACAGCGGACAGATACTGCTCAAAGCTGTCTACCTTTGCCCGCGTTTATACCCTGCGCAAGTGCTCTTAGCAGTTGCACCCGCACAGGTGTCCTGCTCAGCGGAGCCGGCACTTGCTGTTTATTTGTCGTATTGGTTTTTGATATGCTTATCCTGATTGTGCTTTTTCTGACAGCCTTAGTCATTCTGTTTGCCGGCTTGGTGCAAGCGCGTACTTTATTGCGCGCGATGCGCTTTCTCGGGCCAGCCTTGGCATTGGGGCTAACGGGCTGGTTTCTCTATGCGGGCGAACCGTGGGCCGACCGCTATGCCCATATGCTCCGCTTTGACGACTACGCCCTAGCTTTCAGCGGAGCGGCACTGCTGAGCACTCTGCTGTTGTTTGGTTTTACGCGTTGGGGGTTTCGCGAGTGGTCTGAAACCATTGGCGATCGGTACGCGCTGTTGCTGTTTAGCTTGTGCGGAGCGCTATGCCTGTTTTCCTTCACCAATTTGGTGCTGCTTTTTTTAGGTATCGAAATTTTGAGCATCCCGCTGTACGTGCTGGCCGGCAGCCGGCGCGACGATTTGCGCTCCAATGAGGCGGCCCTCAAGTACTTTCTCATGGGAGCTTTTGCCACAGGCATTCTGCTGTTTGGCATTGCGTTGGTATATGGGGCTGTGCGCAGCTTCGACTTAGCGCAGATACACTCGGTTATCGCAGCGGAGGGGCATTCGCCGCAAATGCTAAGCGTCGGTATTCTGCTCATACTCGTAGGCCTGAGTTTCAAAGTGTCGGCAGTTCCGTTTCATTTTTGGGCGCCCGATGTTTACCTAGGTAGCCCCACGGTGATCACGGCTTTCATGGCTACGGTGGTGAAAACCGCGGCCTTTGCAGCCTTTTACCGGCTGTTCAGCATCGCCTTTGTCGGGGCGGGCGAATTCTGGATGGCTGCAGTGGCTATTGCGGCGGTATTGACTATGGTGGTGGCCAACACGACGGCCCTCCTTCAGACCAACTTTAAACGCATGATGGCCTACTCGTCGGTAGCGCATGCCGGTTACTTGATGCTGGCTTTATTGGCCATTGGTCAGCCCAATACAGCCGGCGCGCTTTTGCTGTACCTCCTGAGTTATTCGGTAGCCACCATTTGCGCCTTCGCTTGTTTCCTTCTCGTGTCGGAGCAAAACCAAGACGAGAGTTTCGCCGCCTTCAACGGCCTGGCTAAAAAACAACCCTTAGTGGCCGCCGCCATGGCCATTTCGATGCTCTCGCTAGCGGGCATACCGCCTACGGCGGGCTTTTTTGGCAAGTACTTTTTGTTTGCTTCGGCCTTTGAGAACTTCCCTTGGTTAGTCGTGTTAGCCGTGCTCGGCTCGGCCATTTCGATTTACTACTATTTCAAAGTCATCGTAGCTATGTACTTCACCGCGGAAGAGAGCGCCTATGAGGTGCAGATACCGTGGGGTTTTCGGGCAGCGATGGCTATTGGCATAGGACTGACTGCCCTACTAGCCCTAGTGCCGGGTAATGTGCTTTTGCTTCCGTAATTGCTGAGCAACATGCTAGTGGACCTGCTTTCGGATACCGTTACGCGCCCTACAGAGGGCATGCTCCGAGCGATGATGGCCGCCGAAGTGGGCGACGATGTTTTTGGCGAAGACCCTACCGTGAATGCGCTGGAGGCGAAATGCGCCGAAATGTTTGGCCACGAGGCTGCTTTGTTTTGCCCGAGCGGCACCATGACTAACCAGATCGCCTTGCGCGTGCACACGCGACCATTGGACGAGGTGATCTGCGATGAAATGAGCCACATTTACCAATACGAAGTGGGCGGGTATGCCGTCAACAGTGGCTTGGCGGTCCATCTTATCCGGACACCGAACGGTATTTTGAGCGCCGAACAGGTGGCAGCGGCTATTCGCCCGCGCTACGATTGGCTCCCGCGCAGTGCGTTGGTAGTGCTGGAAAACACCTGCAACCGGGGCGGTGGTTCGGTGTATCCGATGGAAACGCTGCGGCAAATCCGCGCTCTTTGTCAGCGGCGCGGGCTTTTGTTGCACATCGATGGAGCGCGCATTTTCAATGCCCTTGTAGCCGGCGGCGGCACGCCGGTAGAGGTAGGAGCGCTGGCCGATAGCATTAGCATTTGCCTGTCTAAAGGGCTGGGCGCTCCTGTCGGCTCTGTGCTCGTCGGCAGCCGGGCATTCATCGCTGAGGCGCGGCGAGTACGCAAAGTGATGGGAGGCGGGATGAGACAAGCGGGCTACTTAGCCGCTGCAGGCATTTACGCCCTGGACCACCACATCGAGCGCTTGCCCGAAGACCATTGGCATGCGCAACAGCTGGCCCAGGCATTGGCCGAAATGCCCTGGATAGAGCGCATCTATCCCCCGGAAACGAACATTGTCATCTTCGACCTCAAACCACCGCTAACGGCTACAGCCTTTTTAGAAGCGCTTGCACAACACGGCGTTCGGGCCGCGCCTTTCGGGCCACACACGGTGCGCATGGTGACGCATTTGGGTGTGAATTACCAAATGACACAGCGCGCCGTAAGCGCGCTGCGACGCTTGTCTTTTTAAGCAGCGGCTTCCTCCGCCCTGGATAGGGTGCTACCTAGCTGACTTGCCTTGTTTCGTAGACTTCCGTTGCTGCAGATGTGTTGGCAAGCCGAGAAGAACACTCCTGTTGTTGCGCCAGCCGTCGGAAAGAAGGGAAAAGAGAAGAGGGCGAAGGGAGATGGCTCCGATGCTCACCTAACGCCTTTACAACGGACTTCCGGAACATTTCCGAGAGATTTCCAGAACATTTCCAACGCTTTTCCGGAGCGACTGGAGCTAAGGGGTGCACCTTTGAGGCATCAGTTCACCATATTCCTCCAATAGAAAACATGAAAAAGTGCTTTTCTTTCTGTCTCCTCACATTGGCGACGGCTTTTGTCGCGTCCTTTCAAGGGTCTGCTCAGAATGCTGGGACGAAGCCCGAATTAGCGATGTATCGCTACAACAGCAGTAAGACCATTTCACCTCTGCCGGTGGTGCAGGGAGATGTTTTGGGAACGATTCAATGGCGCGGGTTAGTTACCTATGGCGACATTCGCTCGGGGGCCACGATTCGGTCGGAAATTAAGCAGCCAGTGGCTCCGGGTGTGCTCCAAGCCAACATGATCTTCCAGACGAGCGGCGCTGCTGGCTTGGTGGATCGGGTGGCCATCACAGAAACAGGCCTGGTAGGCATTGGCACGAACAGCCCTCAATTCCATTTGCATACGGTGGGCAACACGCATACGACGGGGCGCTTTCACGGGCGTATCCACTTCGACGTAGGTCAACCCACCGACCTGCCCAACACCTACGCCGACGAGGCCTACTTCGAGCGCAAAAGCCGCGCTGCCTTAGGGTTGCCGGCCAACGTCTACACCGACGGCGGCATTCTCAGCTGGGCGCCCGGAGGCAACAGCTTGCGCCGCCAGCTCTTTAGCGGCGGCACCGATGGGCTTTGGACCCGCTCGCAAGACCCGGGTGGAGCCAACAGCTGGGCTGCCTGGGAAAAGATCCTGACCAGCGTCGACATCAACGGACGCCCCAACCTGGTAGCGCGCTTCCTGCCACCAGGCCCTACTTCTAGCCAATTGGGCGATGGCCAGCTCTTCGACGACGGCGCCAACGTCGTCATCGGCGGCATCCCCGCCGCTCCTGCAGCGCCCACGCCCGCTTTCAACCCAGTCGACGTGCTCACAGTGAACGGCCAAACCCAAGTGAACGGCAACTTCCGCACCTCCGGCAGCGCGACCGTTGACGGGAACACCAACACCAATACCCTCCATGTGACCAACAACGCCATCGTGAACGGCACCACGACTACCGTCGGCCTATCGGTCATCAACAACGCAACCGTGGGTGGCAATGCTCAAGTGAACGGCAATGTGGGCATCGGCAAAGCTCCCACCAGCTTCGATCTTGACGTGGCCGGCCCATCGAATTTCGACGGGCGCGTAAAAATCGGCGCCAGCGCTTTCCCGACCAATGCCAGTTACGAGCTCTCCGTGGGCGGCGGCATTATCGCCGAAGAAGTGCTGGTGCGCCTACAACCCTGGCCCGATTACGTCTTTGAAACCACCTATTCGCTCCTACCGCTGTCGGAGGTGGAAGCATTCATTTACCGGGAAAAACACCTGCCTGGCGTCGCTCCCGCCCGCGAAGTGGAAGCCAATGGGCTTAACTTAGGGCAAATGCAAAGAATGCAAATGGAGAAAATCGAAGAGCTGTATCTGCACCTAATCGCTCTGGAAAAGCGCGTTCAAGCGCTGGAAGCTGAAAACGCCGCCCTTAAAGCCGCCCACCAACTTCGTTAAGACCATCCAATGACCTCCTTATGAAAATCCTGTATCGTTTATTCGTGCTGTGGCTATGTGCTGCCCATGGATGGGCACAAACAATCCCAGCTCCGTGTGGCACGCCCACACCCACCCATTTCCCCTACTTAGAGGAAAAGGCACTGCATCAAATGGCCGCTCCACCGCCGTATGTCTTTTCCATCTTCGTACACATCCTGCGCAACGACGACGGCTCAAATGCAGCCATGAACGATGCCGCACTGGCCCAAAATCTGCAGCGTATGGCCGACTTCTATCGCCCACACAACATCTGTTTCACTTTTGTGGGGCGAGACTTCATTGACAACACGACTTGGAACACCAGCTACACGACGGCCGAAATTGTCAACATGCACGCCATCAACCCGCACAGCGATGCTATTGATATCTATGTGCACCGAAACAACTTCCAGGGTTCTGGCGGCAATTCATACAGCATACCGTCGGCCTTTTGTTCGGTGGCATCGCCTTCGTCGTTCAACTTTGAGCACGAAATAGGCCATTGTTTAGGTTTGTGGCATACTTTTGAAACTGCTGCCGGCAGCGAGTGCCCCGATGGCTCCAATTGCACCACCGCCGGCGACCAAGTGTGTGACACGCCGGCCGATTACGGTGGCTCGGAAAATAACAACGGCCCGGGCTGCTCACACACGGGTAGCCAGACGATTCATTGCAATGGGGGTACCTTCGGCTACAGCCCACCTACTAACAATATCATGAGCTATTGGTGGTTCTGTTACAGCGAATTTACTGCCGGCCAGGCTGCGCGCATGTACAACACCATCAATGCTACTCCCATGCTCCAAGACCGCCTAACGCCCGTAGATCGCATAGTTAGCAACCAAACGCTGGTGGGTGAAATCGCCATGGGCGCACAAAACAGTATCCGCATTGGAAACATTGGCAGCGCAGGCGATGTGCTGATGACCACCAACGCGCAAGGTATCTTCAATGCGGGCCGCTTTGTGCAACTAGAACCGGGCACGCGGATCACACCTTCGGGCACTAATAGTGTTTTACTAACTATCAACAACCTCTGCGACGGTGTGCTGTTGAAAGGTCCTCTCCCCATAGCCGACCGCGGCCTACAGCACGCCTCGAACAAGGCATCTGAAGTTGCGCTGGGAGTACTGCCCAATCCCTTCTCTAGCCTCCTGCGTGTGCGCGTCAGCGTGGAACAGCCCACCAGCGCCGCTCTGCGCCTCTTCGACGCCTCGGGCCGACTCGTGCGCGAATTGCCCACTACAGGGCTGGCGGCCGCCAAAGGGCTGTGGGAGGAGACGTTCGACCTACCCGAACTGCAAGCCGGCATTTACTTCCTGCATCTGCAGCACAGCAGCGGTACACAAGTGCGCCGCATTGTAAAAGGGGAATAAGAATGCGCCTGCCTCACCCCTCGGAGGTATTAGCCACCCATTTTTTGCGCTAAACAACAGCCCCACGCTCTAACTAAAAAGCAGGGTTTTGTCCCTCTTTGCGGAAAGTGCGCTCTGAAGTGCCGAAAACACTGCCTTGAGAACGCCGAAAGGCAACTCGAAACCACAGGATTCTACCCCTTCATCACTATCTGCTGCAGGCTCCTGGACGCTGGCCTCGCACTAAGATCATCGGATATTTCGAGCAGATCTTCAGTCTTTCCGGCTCCTATCGTGTGCCTGCAGCCATTTTTTTATTTTACTAATCACCCAGGGGAGCGCTTCCTAAGCCATTAGTATCTCCTTACCGCAAACTAATGCATGGCAACTTTAAATGCTGATGCAAAGAGTCGATTTCACATTGGCTTTTTTTGATGTAGATACGCTCAGCCGGTTCTTTGTATTTTTTTCTTGGTAAAAGCAGTAAGATTAGGGGGATCGTTTGAATATGATATGTAGATACGCTCAATCAGGTCTTTGTATTTTTTTATTTCTGAGTTAACTAACTACAGGTACAAGTAAGTTGCCAAGACCAGTGAAGTATTTATTTGATTTGGGAAAGGGAGGAGAGGAGACTGTCTTTGCCATGAAAATGAAAAAGCAACTGTTGTAGGACGCAGATTTTCAGGCTGTTCAGGGAAGTTTTGGCTTTGTGCAGAGGCCTTCCAAGCGGAGAGCCGGCGGAAAGGCGCTGAGATTTCTGTCCTTTTCCTCCATCTGTTATCCTGCGCGGAGCGGCAATGGAGGGCGACATGAACAGAAGTTGATCTGAAAATACCTAAACTAAACTACTCATTGCGTTATGATTTACACTCTCAAGCACCTCTCTATGCGACTTTGCGCCTTTGCCCTCGCCCTGCTCACAGCAGGTGCAGTACACGCGCAACAAAATCCCAACATCGCTGAAGAGAACCATCCGCTCGGCTTTTCCCTAAAAAAGGTGGTAAGCAACACTGCCATTCCTACGGGCGCGACTTTTTCCTACACCATTTACTACAGTTTTCCAGCAGGGACGCAAAACGTTACACTCACGGATGTTCTGCCGCAGCCCCTGGTTTTTCACAGCTTATCGGTTTCGTCGAGTTGTGGTACGTACACGACCTCTGTTCCAACACCGGGCAACAACGGAACTGTGAACGTTACGTGGAATTTTCCGCCGTCCTCCTCTCCTTGTTCGGGGTCGCTGACGATTGTCGTTTCGTTTCCCAACGGAACGACGTGTAACGGCACCGTTGCTCGAAACCGCGTTTGCCTAAAAGGAACCGTGGTGGTGCAAGGGCAGCAGCAGAGCGCTGATTTTTGTACTCCGTACGTTTCCACCACTGCACAGGCCTCCAATCCGTGGACGATTGATAAGCAAGTGCTTAACTCCACTTATATTGGGGGCAATTGCCCGCGTGCGCTCAACAGCGACACGGTTACCTATCGCATCTGCGTCGCTAAGACCCCTGGCCTTCAAGGGCAACTGAATTTGGTAGGGGGGGTTGTTACGGACGCGTTACCGGCGGGTGCTCAATTCATCTCAGCCACTTGCCCAGGGGTCAACGCCAGTGGCAATACCATCACTTGGAACGTGGGCAATCTTTTGGCAACGCAGATGTACAATTCTGTCTGTTGCGACATTAAGGTGTACTACCCGCCGTCTCTATTCCCTTCTGGCAGCAACATCACCAACACAGCGACGCTGAGCGGGCAACTCGGCTCGGCCCAACAGCCCTGCGGACAGTTTTCGCAGAGTGCCTCTGTCTGTTGGAAAAAGACCCTTCCGCCGCCGCCCACCACGACCGCTTCGATTTACAAGTGGGTCAGCACCAACGGCCAACCCGGATGCGGTGGTTATTACACCGTGCAAGTGTGTAACACCGGCAATACCCCCATAAACTCGGCTACGATTACAGATAATGTTCCCCCTGTGTTGACCATAACCTCTACTTCCACGAGCGGAGGGCTAACCATCAGCACCACCGGAAATATTGTCACAGCTACCCTCAGCACACCGCTTCAGCCCGGTGAGTGCCGCTGGCTCTACATTTATTTCAACATTCTCTCCACCGCTACGCCCAATGCCACCATTACCAACTGCGCCCAGTTGCAAGTTCCGGGGATTGCCCCTGTGCAATCGTGTGCCTCCTTTGTGGTTCAATCGCCCGCTCCGGCAGCGTGCATTTTCAAGGAAATCTGCTCGCCACAAGCCTCTTACAGCTTAGGGCAGACCATCCGCATGCGCCTGCGCCTACAGAACATCGGCGGGCAGAACATCTCGGGCGCTACCATCACCGACAACCTCAACCCGAACTTCGAATACGTGGGAAATCCGGCATTTTACACGACGAGCACTTGGAACACGCCGTGTAACCCACAAAACCCGTCGGCTTGGGCGCCCACACCCAGTCTGAGCGGTGGGCAAACGGTTACCATCAGCAATATTCACATTCCAGCGACGTGCCAGAACCTCTTCTGGAGCGGCTGTGGCTATTATGGCAACACCGGTGTACCTTATTATTGGATTGAGTTTGATGTCAAAATTCGCGACACGGCCGGACTTGGCAACATACCCAACTACTTTACGATCTCTGGCGGCGGCCTGATGCAGCCGGTGCAATCGAATACCGTGTATGTATTGGTAACTGGGAACACCGGCTTTACGCTGAATAAGCAAGTGGCCTCCGACACCAGCCAATGGCAAAGCGCATTGACTACCGCAGCAGGCTCAGTGGCCAACTACCGCTTGCAGATGAACATCTCTACCGGCTCCGTACCGCTGCGAC
Organism: uncultured Saprospiraceae bacterium; assembly: GCA_937934275.1. Taxonomy (GTDB): domain Bacteria; phylum Bacteroidota; class Bacteroidia; order Chitinophagales; family Saprospiraceae; genus M3007. The sequence goes on from CALHAM010000136.1 coordinate 23,971, forward strand.
ATGTTACGTTCGTGGATCTGCTGCCTCTGGATAATGGCAGCGCCGACCAAAAGATTCTACAGGCATGTGTGAGCCGCAACAGTCAATTCTCGTTGACTTACAACGGCGGCTATTTGGCGACACCAACGGCCAATAACTACAGTAATAACGCCTCAGGGTCACTTGCCGATGCCAACAGCATTTCCGGCGCCACCGGCGCACCTGCTCTTTTCTCGAACAAGTGTGGGACCGCCGGCTCGTGGAGTAGTAGCCTCGCTACAGGAGCCAAAAACCTTGGTTTCTACTTCCCGACGGCCGTCGGCTCAAGCACGGGGGCAACGGTTATTGTGCCGGTGAAAGTGGATGCCAATGCTGCACCGGGTCAAATCGCCTGCAATACATTTGCGGCGGGCGGTGCAGTGCGGCATTACTTGAACAGCAGCACCTTCAACGACGTGGCCGTCGGACCGCTGGAGTCGGCTCCCGTTTGCATCAGCATTGACTCCTCTGCTGGCTGCTACTCTGTTCAGTTGACCGGTGCACCACAGCCCGTTGGCACCATGCCGACGCCCACAGGTAATGCTTGCAAGTACCAAATTACCGTCGCTGTCAATAATCCGGGGCCTGCTGCGCAAGGCTGCGCCAGCTCGCCGCAAGGGACCGTATCGCCCACTAACTTTAGTGTGCCTACGGGCACAAGCACCCTGACGTTTACCTTCACCGACACTCCCCCACAAGATAATTTTGCCTGCATCTATTACGGCATAGTGGACCCGACGGGAGGGTGCAAAATCTGCGACTCGGTGTGCTTCGATTTGCCGCCCTGCCCACCACAGGATACCTGCTGCCCGCGCTTCGAAAAGCTGGAAGTCAAGTGCATCGGTCAGGATGCGCAAGGGAACATAGCGTATTCCATCGTCGCCAGTGGAGTCATTCCCTGTAAAGCCACCCTGATCATCAGCACTCCAGAAGGCACTTTCACACCTTCTTCCTTCAGCATCGGGCCGGGTACCTTCACCATCAACACGACGTTTACCGATGTGCTGCCTCTCGCCTCAGGCTCCATCATGGTGTACTATTCCACCGTCGGGCAAGGCGTCGTGCTCTGCCGAGACTCAGTCAAAATCCAGCTGCCCCCATGCCCCATCGAGGAACCGAGTTTTTGCTGTCGCGACTGGTACCGCTCCATCCAAAGTTCGGCCACTTGGTTTAGCAACGGCACTGTCCAGATCACAGGCACTGCCACTGCCGGCCCCATTCCTATTCTTCGTTTCGGAGCGACAATCGTCAGCGCACAACTCAAGCGGTGGTGTCCGATTATTCCTCCTCCACCGCCCTCGCCGTGGCAGCGCATTTTCGGCGATATCACCTCAGGCTCACTCAGCCCGGCCCCTGGTGCTCCACAAATGCTCTCGCCGTTCTCGCGAGAAGTTATCTGGGATGGTCTCACCCCCAACAATTGCCAAGACTGGGTGCAACCCTCAGCCAACTTCCAGCTCAACATGCTCTTCCCAGCACCGGCAGTCTCCAAGTGCGGCGATTCGCTGCAGTTCACCGTGCGCTACAGCTTCACCGATTGCAAGTGCCATACCTGTGATACGCTAATCACGTACACCCTCGTGCGCAAAAAATGGATCGTGTATCCATGGAATCAGCCGACGGTCAGACGAGCGGCCTGGAATGCCCTTGATATCTACCTCCCAGGCACTCAGGCCACCAGCGAAGACAATACCATAGAAGCGACGCTGGAGGTACTTGAATTGCAAAGCACCCGACCTCAAGACGTGCAAGTGTGCCGGTGGAACGGAGTCGGTACCGACTGCTCTGGCCCAGCCGACGATGTAACGGTAGAACTCACCGAAAACGGCTGCGTCATCGTCTTCCCGAAGAACAAAAACTCGGGTTATATCCTGCGGAAAATAGACGACCAACTCCCAGGGCTGCAGTCCGAAAAGGCAATACTGAGGTGGCGAGAAACCGACATCCAAAGCGGTGCCTCCGAAATCGTCAGCGAAGAGAAAACACTCACGATTCCACCCCTGTCCTTCCAACCGCAGTTTGAGCTTGTTCAAGACCAGGAAAACAAGCCGGCTCACACCCGGACGTTTGCACTCGCCTTCGTCAATGGAGAAGAGACTGTACAAGGGGTTGAAGTCGAGCTAAAAGCGTTGCCCCATCCCGACGGCAGCCTTCCTGTCATCATTGCCATGGGGCCTGTAGACCGGAATGGAGTTGCGATCCAGTGCCCTTCCGATCGCCGGTGTGGGTATGTCATAGAACAGCCGCTGGGACCGGGCGAGATATTCCGTCCGCTGTACATTACCGTGGCTGCTGACAAGCGCGAACTCCTCGACCTCGTGGAAGTCGAGTACACCATTCGAGATGCAACCGGAACTATCATTCAAAAAGGCGTTGTATTCTTGGAAGGCAATGTGCTGCAAGCAGAAGAAACAAGCGAAGAAGCGCTGCACTCGCCTAGCGGCGTAGAGATTGTCTCTATTGTGCCTAACCCTGCCAGTGAGCGCACCACCATAGGCTTGCGCAGCGGACGCATGACAAATCATGTAGATGTGGCCCTCTACGACGCTCTTGGGCGGCCGGTTGCCCAACTGCTGTCGGGAGCTGCGCTTCCTGAAGGCACTACTGCGCTGCCGGTAGATGTAGCAACGCTACCACCAGGAGTGTACACCGTCGTCGTTCGTTCGCCGCAGGGCGTCATTGGGCGTCAATTTGTCGTGGCCCGCTAAGCATCTGTCCGCAACCTATTGAGGCAAAACAGCGCCCTCCGCCCCAAAACGGGGGGCGCTATCTTTTTGAACGTTCGCGCAACTCGTAGGCCAAGGCGGAGAAAGAGGGTGGGGGCTGTTTTGACCAATGTTTGCCCTCCCAAAGCGAAGCCTGAAACCGCCAATCACAGGAACTATCATCGGAGCTGAACGGATTCCCAAAGCAACACAACCACATAAAGAATCTGCATTAATTCCAAGAAATCCTCCTTTTTTATACTTTTTTTATAAATAAATTGGATGTGTCGAAAAAAAGAATTAATTTTGTAATCCTAAATAAAAATCCGGCGTTGGGCGAATTCACTTTCAGTTCCTCATAAAGTGCAGGCCATGGGATTACGAACAAGACACGGCCATTGTTAGAAAAGGATTGGTCTTTCTCCCTGTTTGTCGGGGTTGAAATGACGGGGTTCAAAAAGGCTGCATACGGGGCGGAGGTAGAAATTGCGCTAAAAAAGGCTGTCGTGGGTAGGGTCTGCAGGGAGCAAGCGCGAGTCGCTTTAATGAAAGACCCTTTCAAAAAGAACATCCAAGGGCAACCGTTCCGCTTTGCCCATTGGCGAGGTAGTTCTCCAAATGGGCCGCCTCTAGAGTTGTCGAGTTTGAAAAGAAAAACACAGAACCATTACTTGAGCGGAGCCTGG
>CALHAM010000137.1 GCA_937934275.1 uncultured Saprospiraceae bacterium
CCAAAAGCGCCATTCCCACAAGGCGCACTCGCCGGCATAGTCCACACCAATGCGCGGGCCGCGGGCGATGTCTGCTTTCGAGAGGTGTAGCCCTTGGTCTTCTATCCACATGGGCGAGCGCCGGTCTGTCAGGCTCTGACCGCTTTGGTGAGTGTGAAGCCCCAATGCCTGAGCCAAGGCGCCGGGTCCGGTAGTGAGGGCCACTTTCTTTCTTGGCGAGAGGTCCTCCCAAGGAGCATAGCCACGCCTCTGGCACATGAGGTTTTGCCCTTCTACTGGCTCTACGGCTCGAATGAGCACAGCATGAGCCACTCCCTCTGGGCCAGTAACCACGTTGAAGAGATGATGAAGCCCATAGCAAAGGTAGATGTAGGCGCATCCACCGGGTCGAAACATGACTTCAGTCCGCGGCGTGCGGCGGTTCTGATAGGCGTGGCAAGCGCGGTCTTCAGGAGCGCGATAAGCCTCCACTTCTGTAATAACGCCTGCTGTGCGCTGGCCGTCAAAGTGGGTTACGAGCACTTTGCCCAACAGGTCTTGGGCTACCGCGAGTACGTCGTCGCGCAAGTAGAAGTCGGTCGTTAGGCGCGTCATGATTGTTCATTGGCACTTGGCCCTCGATCCAGTCAGGTGTTGTAGGCGTTGTTCCCAACGCCAAGCATCGGCCAAGGCTTGGTGCAGGGTGCGATGAGCCGTCCAGCCCAGCTGCTCGCGGGCTTTAGTAGCATCAGCGTATACGGCGGCCACATCGCCTGGGCGACGCGGGCCGATGCAGTACGGAAGCGAGAGGCCGCAGGCGTCCTCGAAGGCGCGCACAACGTCGAGCACGCTAGCTCCCTGTCCGGTGCCTATGTTAAACACGTCGTAGTACGATGCCAGTGCGCTCAAGCGTTCTAGGCTGCGCAAGGCGGCTACGTGTGCTTCTGCTAAGTCCATCACGTGAATGTAATCTCGGATGCACGTTCCGTCGGGCGTAGCGTAGTCGTCGCCAAAGATGACCAACTCGGGCCGCAGGCCAGCAGCTGTCTGGGTAATATAGGGGACGAGGTTGTTCGGCACGCCAATGGGCAATTCGCCGATAAGCCCCGACGGATGAGCACCAATAGGATTGAAGTAGCGCAGCGAAATGATGCGTAGCGGCTTACCGGCGCGTACAACGTCGCGCAAGATCTCTTCGCCAACTTGCTTGGTATTGCCGTAAGGAGATATGGCCGGCAAGATGGGGGAAGCCTCCGTAACCGGCAGCTGCTGCGGCTCGCCATAAACCGTACAGGACGAGGAGAAGATCAAGTCGTGTACGCCCAACTCAAGCATGACCTCTACCAAGGTCAGCAAAGCATCTAAATTGTTTCGGTAATAGCGCAGCGGCTCCCGGACGCTCTCTCCTACGGCCTTAAACGCCGCAAAATGAATGACACCGCGCACTTGCTCGCGCTCCATTGCCTCAAAAAGCGCTGAGCGATGGGCACAATCGGCCACACAGCAGGGAACTTCATACCCCAGAATTTGCCGCAACCCTTCCAGCACATCCTGCTGCGAGTTGGAGAAGTTGTCGAGCACCACTGGCCGATAGCCCGCTTCGGCAAGCGCAACTACCGTATGGCTTCCAATGAAGCCCGCGCCACCTGTAACCAATATAGTAGGAGCTTCCATGAAGGGGCTAATTTCTGGAGTTTGGACGAATTAGAAAGTGCTTTTCGAAAGCAACTCTCCAAACAAAAAAGCGAGCATCACTCAGCCGTTGGGCTGAGCGATGCTCAAAAAGTGCGCAAGCACTTTTGGCCAGCCTTACTGAATCCGCACTGGAAACTCTACGTCAGCATCCACGCTGCCCGTCTCGTCGAGGTTGGGCAATTGTTTTCTCGGGTTGTGGCGCAATACTACACGCACCGAACCAGTAGAAACAGCGCCTGTAGTCCAGCGAGTTCTCAGGCGGAAAGGGTATCCTTTAGAATCCATGTCCAGAGGAGTGATGGTCAGGTTCAAGGCGCTGCTTATGCTATACACCAGCAAGTGGCTGTCGCTTTCCGCCTCGATTTCCTTCGTAACATCCACTTCGGGCGACTTGCTTCGGTCGTAGAAGGACACCTTAGCTTCGTATTCCCTATTCGGAGCGAGCACGATATCTTCCACCGTAGGGGGCAAACCGCCGTCGCCGTCGGGGTCGTCCCAAGTGAAGCGTTTATCGAAGGTGCCATCTGCGCTTTTAAGATGCACGACCACCGTGGTGAGCACTTCGTTCTCAGTGTCATCGTCTTTGCGGCAGCTCGTAGCGACCAGCGCAACCAGCAGCAGCGTGAGAAAGCCTATTTTTAACAAATGTGTGTTCATAACATGGTCAGATTTTGTGTACGTGTAAAGACAAGAGTTAGCCTTCAGGACAGGTCGGTTTTTCAGAAATGCCATTTGCCCCACAGGCTGACGTTCAGCCCGGGTTCGTCGACAAAGAATCGGAAGAAGTTCAGGTATTCGCGGTAGCGCGCATTGGTGAGGTTGCGCGCCGTCAGGCCCGTTTCCAGGGATTGCCCTGGGCGTTTGCGTAGGGTAAACGTGTGTCCGACTTCCAGACTCCACACCGTAAAAGCTGAAGGTGCTTCGGCTAAGAGGCCTTCTTTAGGGATGCGCGTCTGCTGAAGTGCGGTGGTGCCCGTCAGGCGAGCATAAGTGTGCGGCGTTTGGTCGGAGGGCTGCTTAGTGTTGCGCATGTTAGACCAATAGAGGCCGTATTGAAAGCGGTCAGCGGGCATCAGCGGCAGCCAGTCGCGCTGAGGGGTTCCCTCCGCTGAGTCCGGCACTATTCGGAAGGCGCGCAGGAGTGAGGCACGACCTTCGAAGGCCAACCCTACTGGTAGGGGAACACTTAGGGAAGCGTCGGCGCCATACAACATGGCGTTGGCTTGGGTGTAGAAATAGGCTGGGAATGCACCGCGCGAGGTCAGCACTAAGGTGCGCTGTGGGTCTAGGTAGATAAAGTTTTGGACCTGATTTCGAAACAGCGTCAAGGCTCCCCATAGTCGCTGGTGCTCATAGTGCGCAGACAGGTTAGAGTTCCAGGCCTTTTCCGGTTGCAGGTCAGGACGGCCCTCTTCATAGGTGGCGGCGCCGTGGTGTACGCCGCGAGCAAAGAGTTCGTTGACGTGTGGAGGTCTCCAGGCATAGCCGGTGTTGAGCGTCAAACGCACACGCTGGCCGAGGCGGCGCACCAAGCCGAGGTTGGCTGAGAGCCCTCCAAAGTACACGGTGGTGTCCACCTCGTAAAGTGAGCCAGTAGTACTGGCGGCAGTGCGCCGATAGTCGTAGCGCAGGCCTACCTCTACTTCCCAAGGTTTTGGAAAATGGCGCCAGCGTTCGAGCCACCACCAGCTACCGCCCCAGCTCTGGTAGTCGGGAATGAGGCCACCACGGCCGACCAAATTGTATTGGTAGAGCAGCTGCCCACCCATGCCGCCTTCCCAGTGGCGGATCGGTTCGTGCTCTATGGCTGCATCGAGGGCGTGCGTCCAGATGCGAAAGCGCTGCTGAGGACGGTCGGCAGCACTTCCGGTTCGGCGCACGACGTCGTACTCCTCGCGCAGGTTAAACTGCATGGCGTACTGCGCCGAAAGCTTCCACCGATCCGAAAGGGCGCGCTTCACCCGATGGCGGGCTGTGTAGTGCTGGACGCGCTGAAAGGGGCGGGCAATGAAATACGTGAAACGGTCGTCATTGTTGAGGGGCGTTGCTCGGCCTATGGCCCGCTGCAGGTCGGTTAAGTTTCCAATATGTGCCGCCTGTAATATGCCGATGCGCTGAGCGAAACGACTTAAAATGGCTTCGTGTCTCCAAAGGCCGGTTCTTCCTTCGGCCAGGGCCGATAGGTTCACCTCTTCCAGACCGGTGTTGCTCAACCAGTAATCGGGCGCACGCAAGTTGCCACTACGCTTAGCCGTAGCTTGCAAGCGCAAAGCTAACGAGCCTTGTTGGGGCTTCCAGTCTGCTGCTCCCGCGACAGTGCCGCCCCAACCATTGCTGTTCAGGCCACTGTAGAGCCACCCCCCCACGCCAGGGCGTTGCCGCAAAGGGGCTGGCTCCAACACCACCGCACCGGCTATAGCCCCCACGCCGTAGCGAACGCCCGCTGCGCCTTTAACGACCGAAATCCGCTGGGCCGTAAACGGATCCACCTCCGGAGCGTGCTCAGCGCCCCACTGTTGCCCCTCTAACGTCACTCCGTTGGCTACGATAGCGATGCGATTGGAGTGCAGCCCGTGAATGACCGGCTTAGCAATGGTCGTCCCTGTGTTGAGCACCGACACTCCCGGCAACTGTCGTAGGGCTTCACCCAAGGGAAGGGCTTGCCGCTGCGTCAGCGCCTCGCCGCTCAGCGACTCAGCAGCTTGGGCGGCCTGTGGAGCAACGGCTCGTTCCAACACAAGCACCTCCGACAGGACATGATGGTGCAGGTAAAAGTGAAATACCTTGTTCTCTACCAATCGAATCACTTGCGTCTTGTGCTCGCACTCAATGTGGCTTACGGCAATGGTGTACGAGGAATCTTCACACAAATTGTAGAGGATAAAAGTGCCTTCTTCGTCTGTCGTGGCGCCCAGATTTGTGCCTACGATGTGCACCGAAGCATAGGCCAGCGGCTCACCTGTGTCGGCGTTCCACACCATGCCGCGCAAGGGTATGTCGCAGTGCTGAGCTTTTATCCCCAGAACACTACCGAACGCGAGCCAGGCCGCGCACACTAGACGCGCTGCTTGGAGGCTCATTTCTTTCTTCTTTGTTGGTGAAAAAGCAGGAAACAAGAATGGGAAAAAACCACGCCTCCTGCGCAGGGTCAGCCTTTCGACTTTAATCTAGCCGAGAAGCGCCCCATCTTCAAGTGAGCGTGAAGTTAGAGGACAGCCAGCGTTAAAAGCTGATTACCCGATGGCGCAACGGGCGGCGCCCGCGAATGCCGCAGCGGAAGCAGTATCGCTACGTACGCATCTAGAAAAATAGGTGAGATATCCTCCGCTCCCGCGCTGACCGTAACCAAGTATGGCTCTGCCACCGGCAAATCGGGAATAGCAAACCAAAACGCGCAAATCCAGCAATCGTCAATGCTGTAGCGCTCATCGTGCAGATGGTGCGCGCGGTTCTTGTCGTAGCGCGCCGAGCAAGGAAATGCTCGGTGGTTGTGTTTCTCATGCAACAGCCAATGCCCTATCCGAAGCCCTTCGGCAACCCAAAAAGATACGCTAAGCAAAAGAGCGTAAGTGAGGCGATTGGCAAAAATCATAAGACAAAGATAGCGCGCTGTGGTTGAGTGTCAGCAAAAGATTGACCAGATGGCTCCTAAAATCGCTTTTCAACAAAACAGCGCGGCCGAGTCGGTGTTTGTCTAAAGCGCGAATGGGTCAAAGTCCCGTCGCGCACGGCATAAAAAGGCCTTTTCGTCCAAAGTTTCACTGTGCGTCTCGAGCGTCGAAAACTGCGGCACTATTTTAGCAGCTCTATTTTTTGAACGACCTGAACCGATTACACGCATCTCCCTGCACTGTGAAAAGTTCTGTCTATGCGTTTGCTTGCCTGCCTACTCTTCCTCCTCTACCCCGTTTTGGGGGGGCGCCATTCCGGCTCGCTTGACCTTCCGGCCGCTATGTTATTGGGCATTGACATCTCACATCACCAGCAGCGCATAGATTGGCAGCAGTTGGTGCAAAACTGCGAGTTGCATTTCGTTTTTGTAAAAGCGACCGAAGGCGGCGATTTCCTCGACTCTCTCTTTGCGGAAAACTGGGCCTGGCTGCGCGAAATGGGCATTCGGCGCGGGGCTTATCATTACTTCCGCCCTAAGCGCGATGGCGCTCTGCAAGCGGATCACTACCTACGCACCGTTGAACTGCAGGCCGGCGACTTAGTGCCCGTGCTCGACATCGAGACCACCGACGGCCGTCATTCGGAAATCGTGCGGCGCGAGGCCTTAGAATGGCTGCAAAAGATAGAAAAGGCGCTGTGCGTTCGCCCTATCATCTACACCAATCAACATTTCTACGAGCGGCACTTGGCGGGCTACTTCGACGACTATCCGCTTTGGATTGCGCGTTACTCCGACGAGCACCCGCGCCTAAGCACGCGCTCATGGCAGTTTTGGCAGTTTTCGGAAAAGGGCCAACTGCCGGGCATTTTGCGTCCAGTGGACCTCAACGTCTTTCGCGGCACTCCCAGCATGCTCGATCGCCTATGCTGGTATCCGCAGGAGGGACTGCCTATCTCCTCCTCCTCACTCGACGCTCTACCGTGAAGCACAACCGACTCTACAGCCCTCCTCTACGGCACCACTCACCTTGGTTATGCCTTCGAAGGCACAGCAGAAAACAACAAAGGAGTCACTGCCACATCTAACCTTTTGATCCTCGTTGGGGCATAGCCGTCGCTCTAGCAAAAGCCAGACAGGGCATCTTTCTTAGCGAGTGTACTACTCGGCCTTTTTATTTGAAGTAACGGATTTGGACAAAAAATCTAGGGTCGAGGGCCTTCAAGTGCCGGGCAGCCGCCGGCGACAGAATGACTTCGATGTTAGGCTCGTAGGTAGAGGGAATACGCCCAATGACGCGGGCATGCACAACGATGCGGCTCATAGGGTTGGTGACCGCAATGGTGGAGCCGATGGCGGCCTCGCGGTGCAATGCGTAAAAGTCGCCTTTTTCGTTGCTTTCGCGGTTCCAAAAGCAGACACCTTGGCTGCTGTACTCCGTTAGGCGCTTTTTGTCCTCTTCGAATCGGTCGCGGTGCGTTTGTTCGGGTACCGTCTCCACAACGGGTGTAACGCGCCACTCAGCGGGTATGCCCTCAAGACCCATCCAGCCTACCTGAAGCAACTGGCCGGGCTGCAAGTGGTCGTTGAGTAGGCCATTGCGCAGCCGCATTGAGTCTACAGGCATATCGAAAAGTCGCTTAGACACATGAAAGAGATTGTCGCCCGGCTGCACCACGTAAAACACTGGGGCAAAGCGCTGTCGTTCGAACAGCGCGCCTTCGTAGCGCCGAATGGCTCGGTTGGGGATGGGCACTTTTAGCAAGGCGCCTACTCGCAGAGTTGGGTCTTGCTGGAGGGCGGGGTTGAGGTAGTAGAGTTCTTCCAAACTAAGGCCGTAGAAACGCGCTAAGGCAAAGGGTGTCTGGCCCGGCTTGACGATGTGGTGCAGGTATTTTTGCCCATCCTCCACGGTTAACAGCACGCTGTCGCGCCAAGTAAGCAGGGGTTCGAGGCCTTTGGGCTGCGGTTGTGGCTTCTGGGCAACGGAAGTAAAGTGGCCCAAAAGCCAAAGGATTGCAAGGGTCTTCGGTCGCATGGTGTCTCACTTCGTATGTTTGCGGGCAAAGGTAGTCTCTCTTTCGACACAGAACAACAATGGTCATTGCCATCATTCCGGCCCGCTACGCCTCTACGCGTTTTCCAGGCAAGCCGCTGGCCGACATCTGGGGGAAGAGCATGCTTCAGCGCGTGTGGGAACGAGCTGCTCAGGCGGCGCAGGTCGACCGCGTTCTGATCGCTACTGACGATGAACACATCTACCAACACGCAGCTGGCTTCGGTGGCGAAGTGGTCATGACTCGTGCCGACCATCGAAGTGGTACAGATCGCTGCGCCGAAGTAGCGGCCCACTTGCCAGAGGCAGACATCGTGCTCAATATTCAGGGCGATGAACCTTTCGTACAGCCCGATCAAATCGACCTATTGGTGCAGACCCTGCGCCAAGCCCTTACCTGCCCCATTGCTACGCTGGTTAAACGCATTAGTGCGCCAGAGGAGCTGTTCAATCCTAACGTCGTCAAAGTGGTTTTTTCTGAGCATCATCAGGCGCTGTATTTTAGTCGGCACCCTATTCCTTACTTGCGCGGCGTAGTTCCAGAAGAGTGGCTTCAAGTAGGCACTTTCTACAAACACCTGGGCTTGTATGCTTTTCGGCGCGAAGCGTTGTTGCAGATGGCTCAGTTGGCCTCATCGCCTTTGGAGGCGGCAGAGTCCTTAGAACAATTGCGCTGGTTGGCCCACGGATACCCCATTGCCGTAGGTATTACCCATACTGACAGCATTGGCATTGACACGCCCGAGGATCTACAACGCCTACTCAGCAAGCCGCCGATCTGACGGACGAGGAGGTACTCAGCGAAGTACTTGCGATACTAGGTCAGCTGCCTCTTGAAACTCTACGGCACCCATAACGCGCAAACCCGACTCGTCTATGATTTTCTTGGCAATGTCGGCATTGGTACCCTGAAGACGGACAATGACCGGCACGGGGATGTCGCCAATGGATTTGTAAGCATCTACAATACCCTGAGCTACGCGATCACAGCGCACGATACCGCCGAAGATATTGATGAGGATGGCCTTCACGTTAGGGTCTTTCAAAATGATCCGCATGGCTTTTTCTACGCGCTGCGCGTCAGCTGTGCCCCCTACATCCAAGAAGTTGGCCGGTTCGCCGCCCGAAAGTTTAATCAGGTCCATGGTAGCCATAGCCAAGCCGGCGCCGTTGACCATGCAGCCGACGTTGCCATCCAGTTTGACGTAGTTGAGGTCAGACTCGCGCGCTTCTACATCGGTGGGGTCCTCCTCGTCCGTGTCGCGCAGGGCAGCCAAATCGGGGTGGCGCATGAGGGCGTTGTCGTCGAGCACCACTTTGGCATCCACGGCGATGATTTGCTCATCCGAAGTCTTTAAGCAGGGGTTGATTTCAAAGAGGGAGGCGTCACTGCCGATGAAAGCCGCATAGAGCTTCTGGACAAAGGCCGTCATTTCCTTGTGGGCCTGCCCACTCAGCCCTAAATTAAAGGCTACCTTAGCCGCTTGAAACGGGCGCAACCCTAAGAGCGGATCTACAAACTCGGTAAACACGCGCTCGGGTGTCTTTTCGGCCACTGCCTCGATGTCCATGCCGCCGTCGGGCGAGTAAATGATCACATTGCCGTTGCGCGCCCGGTCGGTCAGAATACTGATGTAATACTCCTTAGGCTCGTGTGCGCCTGGATAAAAAACGTCTTGCGCCACTAACACCTTGCGGACCAGTTTACCCTGCGGCGGTGTCTGCGGCGTTACGAGCATCATACCCAGTATTTGGCTGGCTAACTGACGCGCCTCCTCAGGGCTTTTGGCCAGCTTCACGCCCCCCCCCTTACCACGGCCACCCGCGTGAATCTGGGCTTTGATGACACACCAATTGGACTGATATTGTTCTCGCAATTGACGTGCCGCTGCTTCGGCTTCTTCGGGGGTGTGGGCTAAAATGCCTTCCTGGATTTTAACTCCGTAAGATTTAAGCAGGGCTTTACCTTGGTATTCGTGTAAGTTCATGGAAGGTTATACGACGTCCCTATGTTTTGGTGAAAGATGGCGCCCAAACGCACGCAGCGGCAGGCGCGGCAAAGGTAGCGATTTAACGCAAAGAGCAGCGCCAACGAAAAGGGTGTTGTCTGCCGAAAAAATTTGGAGAAGCACATCGCACCTCTTCCAGAACCCGTGTTTCTACACGGCTATTGCGCCGCCGCTCCGAAAGGATTGCCCATACCTTATCGGGACTGCAAGCCGTTTAAGTCTTTGATGCGAAGGAATAGATCTGGGCCAAATAGCACATATAGACATCTTAATTTTGTACTTTGGCACAGCTTTCACCGTTCCTAAAGCACTCTTGACCCTCGATTTTCACCTCAAATCTTTGCTTGCTCATGATCGTCGCCTTTCGCTTGCTTTGCCTCCTCGTCCTCAGCAGCTGGGCCGGAGGGCTAGCGCATGCTCAAAAGGAGCCTTACCGACCTGCCGATACAGAAGAGGAATTCTTGCGCCGTTATCAGGAGCGTATCAAGAAAGACCGCCTGAACGGTGTGTACATCCCTAAAAATTTAGATGAGGCGATCGAACAACTGTATAAATGGACAGACGATGCTCAGCGCAGGCGCATTCGAGCCTGGCCCGAAGACAGCGTGTGCATACGCTTACACGGGTCGTTGGGGCAAAAGATGATCTTCGAATGGAGTTTTTACGAGGGGTCTCGCCTGTCGCATTACCTGCGCAGCGCTGGAGTTACCTTCCCTGACGATATGGCTGATTTTCTTCTATTGGCTTTTCACCGCCATCTGAACAGCCGCAATATAGAAGTGCGCCAATTAGCCACGCATTTCAAAGAAAAGCGGCGACAAGAGTGGCAAGAGCGCTTGCGGAAACGCGAAGTGATCTATCGAGAAGTGCGCCGACGGCCGCACCCCGACTCGCTGCCGTTCAACTCCGATGCAGCGCCGGAGGCCTCCCCCCAAAAGCGTACGGCGACGAAAGGCCAGTAGCACGGCTTGTGCGTATTAAAAAGCCCGTACTTTTGCTGCACTTATGGGTAAAAAACTCCTCATTGTAGAATCGCCGGCAAAAGCCAAAACCATTGAGAAATACTTGGGAGCCGACTTTACGGTCAAGTCTTCTTATGGACACATCCGCGACTTAGAGAAGGGCAATGATTTGGGGGTAGACGTAGCCAACGGATATAAACCTCATTACGTCATTCCGCCCGATAAACAAAAGACAGTCAAAGAATTGCGCGATGCTGCTCGCCAGAGTAATGAAGTGTGGCTGGCTACCGACGAAGATCGCGAGGGAGAGGCCATCTCGTGGCATCTTTGCGAAGTACTAGGCTTAGACCCCCATCAGACCAAGCGCATCGTCTTCCACGAAATTACAAAGCCGGCCATTCAACAAGCCGTCCAGAACCCGCGCCGCGTCAACCTCAACTTAGTAAATGCGCAACAAGCGCGGCGAGTGCTCGACCGCTTAGTGGGTTGGGAACTGTCGGGCTTGCTGTGGAAAAAGATCAAGAGCCAGCTCTCTGCTGGGCGCGTTCAATCGGTTGCCGTCAAGCTCATTGTAGAGCGCGAGCGCGAAATCCACCGCTTCCGCCCAGAGGCCTACTTCCGCATCACGGCAGACTTCCTGGCTCCTAACGCGCAGGGTAAAATAGTCGGTTTTAAAGCAGAAAGCGACGAACGCCCAGCCGATTCCGCTAGTGCTGAAGCGTTTTTGAAAAAATGCATCGGGGCCACGTACGTCGTGCGCGACGTGCAGGTGCGCCCAACACGCCGCCGTCCAGCTCCGCCGTTTACCACCTCTACGCTTCAACAAGAGGCCAGCCGAAAACTCGGCTTCTCTGTGAGCCGAACCATGTCTGTGGCCCAAAGCCTTTACGAACAAGGGCTGATCACCTACATGCGCACCGATTCCACTAACCTGAGTGAATTGGCTCTGCATGCTATTGGGAGCGAAATCACCAAGCAATTCGGCAGCCAATACCACCAACCGCGCCGATACAAAACCAAAAATGCCTCCGCTCAAGAAGCCCACGAAGCCATCCGCCCCACTTACATCGAAAACCCAACGGCGGGTAATACTCGTGACGAGCAACGCTTATACGAGCTTATTTGGAAACGCACGTTGGCTTCGCAAATGGCCGATGCCGAACTGGAAAAAACCACCGTCGTCATCAACATTAGCACCTACCCCGAAGCCCGCTTAACGGCCGAAGGCGAAGTGCTTAAATTCGACGGCTTCCTCAAACTTTACATCGAAAGCACCGACGAAGACGAAGAGCAAACCCAGAGCATCTTGCCTCCCCTTACTGTTGGGCAAACCCTCACCTTAGACAGCCTCACCGCCACTGAGCGGTTCACCCGACCACCCGCTCGCTACACCGAAGCCTCTCTCGTCAAAAAATTAGAAGAGCTCGGTATCGGACGCCCTTCTACTTACGCACCCACCATCAGCAAAATCATGGAAGCCAACCGAGGCTATGTCGTCAAAGACAGCCGCCCCGGCGAGGCGCGTCTGTATCAAATACTGACGCTGAAAAATAACTCCATCCAACGAACTACTGCCCAGGAGATCGTTGGCGCTACCAAAAACGTGCTATACCCCACCGATATGGGCATGATTGTATGCGATTTTCTCGATACGCATTTCCAAAAAATTATGGACTACGGCTTTACGGCAAACATCGAACAACAGTTCGACGAAATTGCCGAAGGTAAAAAAGAATGGACCAAAACTATTGATGACTTCTACCGCCCTTTCCACGAAGAAGTTGAAAAGACGCTGAAGATAGCAGGGCGCGCCAGTGGCGAGCGCATCCTAGGAAAAGACCCTAAAACCAACCGCACCGTCTTGGTGCGCATGAGCAGCTTAGGAAAACCGGTGGTGCAGATAGGTACAGGCGATGAGTTAGCTAAAGGTGAAAAGCCTCGCTATGCCAACCTCAAGCCCGGGGCCTCCCTCGAAACCATCACGCTTGAAGAAGCCTTAAATTGTTTCAACCTCCCGCGCTCTGTGGGCGAATACGAAGGTAAAGAAGTACTCGTCAACACGGGTCGTTATGGCTCCTATGTCAAATGGGGCGACCTGGCCGTCTCCTTACCTAAGAGCGAAGACCTTTTCGCAATCACCTTAGAACGCGCTGTCGAACTCATCCGGAATAAGCAAGCTGCCGACGCGCCCATTGGATATTACCAAAACCGCCCTATCACCAAGGGAAAAGGACGTTTTGGACCATTCATCAAATGGGGAGACCTGTATGTAAATGTCCCCCCACGCCTGGCCTTTGATGCACTTACCGAACAGCAAGCCGTCGCCCTCATCGAAGCAAAAATCGAAAAAGAAGCCAATCGGTTTATTCAGTACTGGCCTACGGAAAACATCAGCATCGAAAATGGGCGTTGGGGGCCTTTCATCCGCGCCGGTAAACAGGCCATCAAACTTCCTTTAGTCAACGGCGCGCGCATGACCGCCGAGGAGGCAAAAGCGCTAACCCTCGAGCAAGTGAAAGCCATTATCGGCCAAGCCGAGCAAGAAAAGGATAAAAAGAAAAGCGCTTCTAAAAGGTAAGTCACCCTTACCCAGGGCGCCTATGTCTGAGCTCATATCTTTAAGTCGTCAAATTCGTAGATCGGATGGTCTAAATGTGTGCCGGGTGGGATATCGATCAATGAGCGAATGAGACCATCGTTCAAGTCGTACACCCATCCGTGGAGATGGGGGCCTTGGCGCTTTTTCCAGGCGCGCTGAATGATAGACGTATCTGCCACGTGGTGCAATTGCTCAATGACGTTAATTTCCACAAGGCGATTTACGCGCTGTTCGTCGTCTGTAATCCCTTCCAGTTCTGCCTCATGTAGGCGGTAAATATCCTTAATGTGGCGCAGCCACTTATTGATAAGGCCGTAGTCGTGCCGCGTCATGGCCGCTTTTATCCCACCACAGCCGTAGTGGCCACATACGATCACGTGTTTCACTTCCAAAAACTCTACGGCATATTGTAGCACGCAGAGCAGATTCATGTCGGTGTGAATGACCAAATTGGCGATGTTTCGGTGGATAAATATCTCTCCGGGCTTCGTCTGCGTGATCTGGTCGGGCGGCACGCGACTGTCGGAGCAACCAATCCACAAGTAATCCGGGCGCTGTACATGTAATAAACGCCGAAAAAACTCAGGATCCTCCTGCACCATGTGTTTGGCCCATTTCCGGTTGGCCTCTAAAAGTTTAGATAATTCTCGCATCAGCCTGTTTGCGTTTTAGGAAGTAGAAAAGTGAGGTTCAGGGCAAAAACTGAAAAAATTGCGTTAGCAAAGATAAGTTAAGGTTCGGCCGATACCCCATCTTAATTGCTTCTTTTTGCACGTTGGGCCGAGTAAACCTTCCCGGAGGAGGCCTCTGCTGCCTTAAGGCTAGCACCCACGCGTTAAAAAACACCCAAACTACACCTTTTTACCCTACTTGTGGCTCCTGAGGATACCTCTACCTTTGTCGGCGCTATGGAAAAAATAAAATGTCTAATCATCGGATCTGGCCCTGCGGGCTATACAGCTGCTATCTATGCGGCACGCGCGGGTCTAAAACCCGTCCTATACACCGGCTCCCAGCCCGGTGGACAGCTCATGATCACCACTGAAGTGGAAAATTACCCCGGTTATCCCGACGGACGCACCGGCCCTGAGATGATGGATGACTTTCGTCGCCAAGCCGAGCGCTTCGGCACCGATATCCGCAACGAGATGATCGTTCGCGTCGACTTCTCCGACCCTGCGCTACATCGAGCGTGGTCAGAGAGCGGTCATGAAATCCATTCGCCCACCGTCATCATCGCTACAGGTGCCAGTGCTAAGTGGTTGGGCATACCTGGCGAAGAGCGCCTGCAAAACGCCGGCGTATCGGCCTGTGCCGTATGCGATGGCTTCTTCTTCCGAAACCAGGAAGTAGCCGTTGTAGGCGGTGGCGATACGGCTGCTGAAGAAAGCACCTATTTGGCCAAAATTTGCACTAAAGTGCACCTGCTGGTGCGCCGTGACGAAATGCGCGCTTCCAAAATCATGCAGCAGCGCGTGCTCAATACGCCCAACATTCAGGTGCACTGGAACACCGAGGCAGAGGAGGTCTTAGGCGACCAGGTTGTCGAGGGCATTCGCATCGTCAACAACAAAACCGGCGAGCGCTCCGAATTGCCCGTAACTGGCTTTTTTGTGGCTATTGGCCACCAGCCCAACACCAGTATTTTCCGCGACTGGCTCGACTTAGACGAAAGCGGCTATATCGTTACTACGCCGGGGCGCACCACGACTAAAATTCCGGGCGTCTTTGCCTGTGGCGATGCACAAGACAAGATCTATCGTCAGGCCGTTACGGCTGCTGGCACGGGCTGTATGGCTGCCCTGGATGCCGAGCGCTACTTAGTGCAGCAGGGCTATTGAGGCTGCAGAGGCCTTTGGTGGCGTCAAAACACGAGCA
>CALHAM010000138.1 GCA_937934275.1 uncultured Saprospiraceae bacterium
CGTGCCTAGGCCGTCCGACATAAAATTGCCGCCGGTGTGCACTAGGTCGTTGGGCGCTTGAGTGGCGCCATAGATAGGCACTTGAAGGTATTGGGCAATGGCCGTGGGCAGTGCATCGTCAAGCGGTCGCGGCCGATTGTAGATCCAGTCGATGAGGTATATTGAGTCTTGCTCGCCCGCATAAACGGTGTTTGGCCCGTAGTCGCGCACCCAAACGGAGTTGCTGGGCACAACGATGAAGCTGACGTGATGCGTTACGTCAACGCCTCGGCTGACCAAGTAATTTCGAGCATTTGTCAAGGCATTGCTGTCTGGGCAAGCAATGAGCACAGGACATTCCTTTTGGGCAGCCGCTACTATTTCCGCCAAGATAGGTGCGTAAGCCCTCCACGTGATGAGCAAGGCTTGCAATTCCTCCCATTCAGCCATTGCGCGCACTGGGCCGGGCGGTGGCGAAGCCTGCCCTTGCCACTCGCCGGGCGCCGGCCGATAGGTGTTCAACAGAGATGCTTCCTCCTCCGTCAGGTAACGAGGCAGTTCAGGCTCCGACTGACAAAACGCCGTCGATACGGCGAGTAAGAGCAAAAGAAAAAAGAGAAGGTAGAGGCGGCACATATACGATACCGTTTTTCGGAAGAAGAGCCACTGCCCAAAAGGCAAATCGGCGCTTTAGTGGTATAAATTAAAACATAAAGGTACGAGGCATTCTTTGCTTTAAGGCCTCGGGTTTGTTTGCTCAAAACATAACGTTCCTTGCCCTTTCCCCACTCTCCCTTAATGCGTCAGACCGCTGCTGCAAGCCTTAAGCAGTTTGTGGCATTTCCCCTCGCTTGGCCAGCCGCCCTACCGTTAACCCCTGCACTAAGATGCTAAACGCTACGACCAGATACGTCAGCATCAGCCACATTTCGCGCCCTAGCTCTGGTGTCAATTTAAGGGCCAGAGCAATGGAAATGCCGCCGCGCAAGCCGCCCCAAGTCAAGACCAAAATCGTGTGCGAAGTGATTACTCCGCGCAAGCGTATGAGCTGCGCCGGTAGCCAAATGGAGACATAGCGCGAGACCAAGGCCAGCACAATCACCACTATGCCTAAGCCAAACCTCGAGGAGGGAAACGAAATCACTACCAGCTCTAAGCCGATGAGCACAAACAAAACAGCGTTGAGAATTTCATCGATCATCTCCCAGAACTTGTCGATGTAGTCCGCCGTTTCCTCCGACATGGCCAATCGCTTACCGTGGTTGCCAATAAGCAGGCCTGCTATTACCACCGCCAATGGCCCAGAGACATGAGAATGGTGGGCCACTAAGTAGCTGCCCATGACTAAGCCCAACGTCAGCAACACCTCTACCTTATAGTTGTCGATGTTGCGCATGAGATAAAAGCCGGCAAAACCCGCTGCAAAGCCCAATAGCACGCCGCCGCCTACCTCTTGCGCAAACAACAGCGCCACATTGGTCCACTCTAGCTCTTCTGGCTGCAGAGCCACCTTCAAGATAGAGAGAAACACCACTACGCTCACACCGTCGTTGAACAGCGACTCCCCGGCAATCTTCATCTCTACCGACTTTTTTACACCAGCCGCTTTTAAAATGCTCAGCACTGCTACGGGGTCAGTCGGTGAAATAAGTGCCCCAAAGAGCAAGCAATGTAAGTAGGGCGTAGGCAGGTTAAATGCCTGAAGCAGCCCAAAAACGCCCGTGCCTACTAAAAAGGTGTTGACTACTACGCTCAGCGTCGAGAAGAGCACCACCGCCGCCCGCACTTTTTTCAATTCCTCCAAATGAATGTGAATAGCGCCAGCAAACAGCATAAAACCCAGCATGACCTCCAGCAGAAGGTCGGCGAAATCCACTTCATTAACCCATGTTGTTAAGTCGTGAAGCAGCGGCGGGTGAAGGCGCCCCACCGCAACGAGCGCCAGCGACAGCAGTAGGCTCGTCAGCATTAGCCCAATGGCCGACGGCAACCGAATGAAGCGGTGATTAACGTAAGCGAGTAAAGCCGACAGGACGACCAAAACAGCCAACAAGTCAAAAAAGTGCGTTATCATATACTTTAACAAGCAGTTGTCTTCAAAATGTGTGATGTCTCATCTGCTGCAAGAAGCGAGGCCTTCCTCAAAGGCAGTCAATAAGTGGCTATGATCCTTTGTCTGAAGGGCACGAACAACGCATTTATCGCTACAACATTTTTTCGATTTCATAAATGGAATTCACCTTTCCGGCGAACAGACAGTAAAAGCGCGGTCGCTCGCGCAGCAGGGCGATTTCAGTGGGTCGCCCGTCGTCAATATAGCTGGCTTTAAGTTTGGTTTTGATGGTGAAATAAGAGAACAAGTACTGCATCTGTACGCTATCGGAGAGATACTGGCGCATTTGGGCGATCATCTTATACGCATGAGTGGGCGGTCGGCGGGGGCAATTAGTGCAAATGGCCGGTGCGTCGGGTCGGCAGCTAGGGTCGGTATGCGGTTGTTGACAGTCGAAGGTGGGTAGGTCATCGTAGGAAATGCTGTGGTGCGTGTAGGCCACTGAAGAGATAGACAGTAGCCCACTTAGGCCATAAGGCATAATGGAGCCAAACGGACCGTCCATAACCGTTAGGCCTATGTTGCGCAGCGGAGGAGAAGCAGCGAAGGCAATCTCTGAGATTTCGTGCGTGAGGGCCAATGTGGGCACCCCGAAGCAACGATTGACGGCATTAGTAGCAGCATAGGTAGCGTTGATGACAATGGGAGCGCGCAAGTAGTCTGTGCCGTTCCGATCAGCAGACGCTACTTCTACGAGCCATTCGCTGCCCTCGGCAATAGCGGTCTTCGCTTGCGTTTGCAGCCGCAGGGCAATGTTGCGCTCGGCTTCTACGCGTTGCCGATACCAAGCAGCCAGTAACACAGGATCGAACGAGTGCTCTACGGTGCGGAAAAGCGCTTCCAACCGCTGAAGGTTGAACAACGGGTGTTCCACGACGCGCTCACACGGAATGCGCAGGTAGCGGCAAAAACGCTCAAACTGATCGGCATCGGTGAACGAACCGTAGCGGTCAATGGCGTAGTACTTTTCGAAGGAGGTGTGAATAAACCGGCGGTGCTCCTCTGTAAAGCGCTCTTTATGTGCATCGCTCATGAGCGCCGTGGCTACTGACCGCGGATAGTGATAGCCCCCGTGTAGGCGCGCTTGGTTGACCAACGATGCCTTCTGAAACAGGCGGGCCTCCTTCTCCAATAGCACCACCTGCGCGCCTTTACCTGCTAAATAAAGCGCTGCATAGCATCCAAAAATACCGCCTCCAATGACAATTACATCGCAGTGCACCGTCATGTCTTCTCGCCCTTATTTCGCCTCTACCAACTGATACACGCCGGGTAAATTGCGGCCCAGCCCGTTGTAGTCCAACCCATACCCTACAACAAAGCGGTCGGCAATATCGAAGCCCACATAATCCACCTCTACAGAAAAAACCGCCGCCGAAGGCTTGCGCAAAAACGCTACCGTGCACAAGCTGGCCGGCTCCTGACGGCGCAAGTAATCCAAAAAAAAGTGGAGCGTCCGACCGGTGTCTACAATGTCTTCTACGACGATGACGTGCCGGCCTTTTACAGCAGCGTCTATGCCCATGACCGTCTGCACGGTTCCCGTAGACTGCGCACCGCTGTAGGAGGTCAGCTTAACAAAGCTGATTTCGCATGGCGCGTGAAAGGCCCGAATCAGATCAGCAGCAAAGACGAAGGCTCCGCTCAAGATACTGATGAACAGCGGCTGCTTATCGCCATAGCGCAGCGCAAGCAATGCGCCCAACTCGCGCACGCGGGCACTGACCTGGGCCTCGCTAAACAGGGAAACAAAAAGCAAATCGTGCAACTGCACGTGGTCGCCGCTATGCGTATAAGCTGGCATGCCAAAAATTTGTTTGGGATAAGTGAACCATCGGCAAAAGCGTTGCGTGTGCCCAACCCAAGCCCAAGCCTCAAAAACCCGAAGAGGACCCGGCCACACCGAGGCGAAGGTAGAGGCAATCCTGTAAAACCACCCCAACTCCCCTGCTTAAGTCTTCAAAATGCTTAGATCGGCCAAAGCCGGGTGTTAACACCAGGTAATTTTCCGCACTTTTGCTTCCTGCCTCATTTTTTCCTCTAATTTTGCCCGCCGAAGTAAGCATCATCCAGACCGTTTTTAAAAAAACCGACACCATGGCGCAAGAACCCACCGTTCGCTATAGCGACGAAGAGTTAGAAGAGTTCCGCATGCTTATCCTGGATAAATTAGCCAAGGCAGAAGAAGAACTCGCCTTCACCCAAAAACAAATTGACGAACTTAACGAAGTGGGCTTCCACCAACAAGGCGGCGACTGGTATGACGACTCCTCGGCGCACACCGATTTGGAATTGCTTCAACGCATGGCCCAGCGCCAACAGCGCCATATTCAAGACCTTAAAAACGCTCTCCTGCGCATTCAAAATAAAACCTACGGCATCTGCACCGTAACGGGCAAGCTCATCGACAAAAACCGCTTGCGCTTAGTGCCGCACGCCACTAAAAGCCTAGAAGGCAAAAACATTGCTAACGCCCAGCGAACACAGCTCGCCGGAGAAGATACCAAAGCCCTTCTCGAAGGCGATAGCGACCGCCCTGCGCCTCCCACGCGCCCTATTGGCGACCGCGTCCGCTTGCCCAATACGCTCCTCTCCTCTGAAGCGGGCGATGAGTGGGAAATCAGTAGCGAAACGATGGAAAACGCCGAAGGCTATACCACGCAAAAACTGGACGACGACGACGACGAGTAAACACCCCTCCACCTCCTCGACCAGCTCTACCAGAACTTGACGACCGACGACAAGTAAGCCTGTGCCATGGCGTTCAACTGGCCCCAGGTAAAGCCGCACGTGTCGCAAGGGTAGTACGACATGATATTGCCCACATCAGGGTTGTAGTACTCTCCCTTAGCGTCGCGTTTGCCGCTGATGAAGCGACAATCCTTCCCCGAAAGATACAGCTCAAACGGCTCGCCCGGCACGTAAGGGTCTGCCGGCGTGTCGCAAATGCCGTCGCCCGCCACCGTGCAGTTAGAGCCGTCTACCAGCTCCGCGCCACTGCCCTCGAAAGTATGCTTCAGGTTGAAAAAATGCCCCAACTCATGAGCCACCAAACGCGCATTGAGGCAACTTTTGCGCACCAAAATGTACGAAGAAACCGGGTCGTTGATGCCGTTCATCGAAGCCAGCCCACACCGCCCATA
>CALHAM010000139.1 GCA_937934275.1 uncultured Saprospiraceae bacterium
TGTCGTTTGCCATTTGGTATTTTGGTTACGAAATCATTCGCAATTACTTCCGCCAGCGCAAGGCGCACTTTTCGTGGGTATTCGTCCAATGGACCATTAGTGGTGCGCTGTGGTCTGTCTGGCTCATGCAAGATGGCGCCAATATTGCAGTGTTTTTGCCTCGGCGCTTGGATGTATGGATGCTTCTGATATTCCTATCGGTGATTTTCTTTGGGATGGGAATCCTCTTCTACCTTCGCGGCGATAAAATCCAGGAGGTTGTTAGTGAGAAGGTGCGCATCTCTGATGTGCGGGCGGCGACGTTGATCGATTTCACGTACGTGCTGTTGTTGATCTACAAGCTCCTGATCAGCACGATTCCTATGAGTACGACTTGGGTCTTTCTCGGAGTCATCGGTGGGCGAGAGATTGCCATCAGTTTAGCGCGAAAAAAGAGCGGTTATAAGCACCGCTACAAGGCCTTACGTCTTGTGGGACGCGACTTGCTGTACGCCACAATAGGGCTGGTGATCTCGGTAGCGCTGGCCTCGGGGGCCAATCCTAAAATTCGGTCGGCACTCGTGCAGTCTTTGGAAGGGCTTTGGCTGGGCATTATCAACCTGCTAAACTACTGATGCCCCCACCTTATTTGGGGATATGAAACAACGCATTATTTCGGCCATCTTTTTCGCGGTGGCCATGCTCTTAGGCGTTTTTGGAGGTGCTGCTGCTTTTTACGCGCTTTTCGCCCTCATTGCGGCCGGTTGTCTGTGGGAGCTGATGGGCTTGCTTTTTCAAAAGGACTACGACCACCGCTTATGGCGGCGCTTCATCGGGGTTATGCTCGGCATAGCGCCTTTTTTAATTTTTGGCAGCAAGCTCTTTGGAGTCTTTCCCAGCTTGGAGACTTCCTCTGAGATCTCTTACGGCCTTTTTAAGGCCGACCTGATGGAAAATGCCATCCCTATCCTGATGACGATAACCCTGCTGCCATTGGCCATTTTCTTGCTCCTCATTGTCGAGTTATTTCTCAAGTCTGCGCGACCCTTTGACAGTATCGGCTACTACTTAGTGGGCATCGCCTACATCGGTGTGCCTTTCACGCTGCTCATTAATATTTCTTATTGGCACGGTGGCTATGCCCCTTTGCGCGTTTTTGGGCTGCTACTGCTCACCTGGACGAACGACACTATGGCCTATTTCGTCGGTACATTTATTGGTCGGACGCCCTTTTTTGCCCGTATTTCTCCAAAAAAGACTTGGGAGGGCACGTTGGGTGGCATTGCCTTTACTTTTGTGGTGGCTTATGTGCTGGCGCGTTGGATTCCCGATTTTACCCAAGCGGAGTGGTTGCTGTTGGCCGCCTGTATAGCGGTCTTTGGCACGCTGGGTGACCTTGTGGAAAGCATGCTTAAGCGCAGCGCAGCCGTCAAAGACTCGGGTGCCGTTCTTCCTGGCCATGGCGGCTGGCTCGACCGCTTCGATTCTTTCACCTTCGTCCTTCCGTTTGCCTGGCTGGCTTTAATGATTTGGGAGGGCTAAAACCCGACCATGTGTATCTCTGCTGTTGTCATCGCTTACAACGAAGCACGCAACATTGAGCGCTGCATTGCCTCTTTACAGGGTGTCGTGGATGAAATCATCGTTCTCGATGCTTACTCTACCGATGCCACACCTGACCTATGCCGCCAGATGGGGGTGCGCTTGTGGCAGCACCCTTTCGACGGCTACGGCCAGCAGAAAAACCGGGCTAATGCATCAGCTCGCTACCCTTGGATCCTCTCCTTAGATGCCGACGAAGCCCTTAGCCCTCAATTGCGCGCCTCGCTGCTGGCCCAGCGCGACTTCCTCGACAACGCCGATGCGTATGCCTTTAACCGGCTTACCAACTATTGCGGCCATTGGATTCGCCATTGCGGCTGGTATCCCGATCGAAAAGTGCGCCTCTTTCGCCGAGACATTGCCCAATGGAGCACTTCGCCTGTGCACGAGCAACTCTTGCTACCGCCACAGGCTCGCGTCAGCTTTCTCCAAGGCGATCTGTTGCACTACAGCTATTATTCTACAACGGAACACCGCCAACGCGCTCGCCGATACGCCCACCTCGGCGCCCAAGCCATGCATCTAGCCCAAAAACGCGCTTACCCGTGGACGCCTTACCTCCGAGCCGCCCTTAAATGGCTGCGCAATTACGTCCTCCTCCGCGGCTTTCTCGACGGACGCGCCGGATGGAACATCTGCCGCATCAGCGCATTGGAGACCTTCTGGAAGTATCAGCTGCTAAGAGACCTGCCATGCCAAGAACACGAGGATTTACCCTCAAGATAAGCCGCCTTTTGGCTGGAGGGCTTAATAGCCCTCTCATTAGAGATTTTCCTTGCAGCACAGTTGTGCGCGGTTTTTCAAAAGTATTTCTGCCAACATCTTTGCCAAGAGCAACCACCATGACTCGCATGCCCACCATTGTTGAAACCCACTTTCACCTACCCGGCCAGACGGCTTTCTATCGCGGCAAAGTGCGCGACGTTTACGCGCTCGGCGATCGCTTGGTGATGGTGGTTACCGACCGTATTTCGGCTTTCGATTGCATTTTGCCGCGGCCTATTCCGTACAAAGGAGCCGTGCTCAACCAGTTGGCGGCGCACTTTCTGAGCGCCACACGCGATCTGTGCCCCAACTGGCTCATCAGTACCCCTGATCCGAACATTTCTGTGGGCTACCGCTGCGAGCCGCTGCGCGTCGAGATGGTCATTCGCGGTTATTTAGCCGGCCATGCTGCGCGCCAGTACGCGGCGGGTCATCGCACGCTGTGTGGCGTGCCCTTGCCGGCGGGCTTGCGCGAAGGCGATCCGTTTCCAGAGCCTATTATCACGCCGACTACAAAGGCCGACAGTGGGCACGACGAAGATATCTCGCGCGAGGAGATCTTGCGGCGCGGCCTGGTCTCGCCTGAAGACTATGCTCAGATGGAAGCCTACGCGCTCGCGCTTTTCCGGCGCGGCACAGAAATGGCTGCTCAACGCGGCTTAATTCTGGTGGATACTAAATACGAATTTGGCCGGCGAGGCGGTCAAATTATGCTCATGGACGAGGTGCATACCCCCGACAGTTCGCGCTATTTTTACGCCGCCGACTATGCTGAGCGCCGCTCTCGAGGCGAACGGCCGCGGCAATTGAGCAAGGAGTTTGTGCGTGAGTGGCTTATGGCCCGCGGCTTCCACGGGCAGAAGGATCAACCTATGCCCGAAATGCCCGATGAGTTTGTTCAGGAGGTCTCAGAGCGCTACATCGAACTCTATGAGCGCATGACGGGGCAGCCTTTTGCTCGTGACACTGCTGACGATCCCCTAGCCCGCATGGAGCAGAACCTGCAACGAGCGCTCCAGGACGTGTCGTAGCGGCAGCCGCCGAGGAGGCTTCACAAGGCGCTTACACTATCTGGATGTATGAGCCAAACACCCAGCGGTTTGGCCCAATGCGGTGCCAACCGTCGCGGCTAGTTTCGAAAATATCCACTACGTCGTTTTGGTTGAGGCGCCCGACGACACCAAAAGACGTGCTTGGTCCAGAGCGCACGTTGAGGAAGGTATGGTTGACGCGGCCTTTGCGCGCGGCTACGGGGGCTGTGGGAATGGCTGGGAGTATGCGGATGTAGTCGGCACTGACGAACTCGTTTGAGCCGATGCGCCAAAAGCCTGAGACGCGCTCGAACAGGGGCACGACGTCCCCTTGGTTGAGTTGGCGCACGACAGCGAAGGAAGTGCCCGGCCCGGAGCGCACGTTGAGGAAGCGGGACTCGACGCGGCCCCGTTGGGCAGCTGGAGTAGCTTCTTCAGTGGAGGGCGCTGTGGGCGCAGAGGAGCCCGGCACAGACACTGGAGATGGAGAGGCCGCTGGGCTACTCCCTTGGCGCATAGCGGCGGCCATTTGCACGGCGCGCAGGGCATTGATGCGCCCAAAGCCAAAATAAACGGAATGGCCGTTGGCGTCGTAGGCGTTGGCTGGGCCGATCTTATCGGCGCTTCGGCGCAGGATGTCCTTAATTTGAGGGACAGTCAAGTCGGGGTTGGCCGTCAGCATGAGGGCACAGATGCCTGCGGCAAGGGGAGCGGCGCTGGAGGTGCCGCCAAAGCCACTGGTATAGCCCAGCACCACGGATTTTCCGTCGCGGCCTAAGTCGCAGGTGGCGGTAGTGATGCCGACGCCTCCGTCGCCGTTGGAGGGGGCGCAGATGTGTGCCTGTCGGCCGAAGAAGGAATAACTGGCGCGTTGGTCGAGGCTGGTCGAGGCTGTAACGCAGATACCGTCGGGGTGCGCGGCGAAGTCACTCACCTCGCGCGGTTGGTTGTTGGAGGCTGGGTTGGCGTTGCCAGCGGCGAAGAACA
>CALHAM010000140.1 GCA_937934275.1 uncultured Saprospiraceae bacterium
GGTTCGCACAAGCCCAATACGGCCATTGCGCAGGCTTACTACAACAAGCAAGAGAAGGTAAAGCGCCTGACCACAGAAACCGGCGCGGGTCAGTGGGGGTCGGCCTTGGCGTTCGCTTGTGCGCAGTTTGGCCTCAAATGTGAGGTCTATATGGTGGCCATCAGCTACAAGCAAAAGCCTTACCGCAAGATTTTGATGAAGACTTTTGGGGCAAAGGTGTACTCGTCGCCGAGTAAGCGCACGCAGGCGGGGCGCAATATTTTGGCGGTTGACCCCAAGTCAACGGGCAGCTTGGGCATCGCTATTTCCGAGGCTATTGAGATGGCTGCTCAGGACGAAAAGACGAAGTACTCGCTTGGTTCCGTACTCAACCACGTGCTGATGCACCAGACGATCATCGGTCAGGAGGCGCTCAAACAGATGGAAATGGCGGGCGATTTTCCCGACATTGTCGTTGCGCCTTTGGGCGGCGGCTCCAATTTTGCGGGTACGTCATTTCCGTTTTTGCGCTATCACCTCCAAGGTAGCCGTCAGGTGCGCTGCATCGCTGTAGAGCCGGCCTCTTGCCCCAAACTGACGCGTGGGGTGTTTCGGTACGACTTTGGCGACACAGCCGGCTACACGCCGCTATTGCCCATGTACACGCTGGGTCATAACTTCAAGCCTGCGGCGATTCACGCGGGTGGTTTGCGGTACCACGGCGCTAGTGTCATCTGTAGCCAATTGCTCAAAGACGGCCTTATCGAGGCAGTAGCCCTACAACAGCTGGAGTGTTTTGAGGCTGGTGTGCTCTTTGCTCGCACGGAGGGCTTCATTCCTGCACCCGAGGCCACACACGCTATTGCGCAAGTCATCCGCGAAGCGAAGCGCGCCAAAGAGGAGGGCACCAAGAAGACTATCCTCTTCAACCTTTGTGGGCACGGATTTTTGGACATGCAGGCTTACGGCGATTACTTTGCCAAGAAGCTGACCGACCATGAACTGACGGAAAGTGAAGTGCAAGCCGCTTTGCCGGAAATTGAAGCTTTGCAACCCGCCTAACTTGGGCAAACAGAAACAAAATCCCCGCCTGGCGACTTACTGCCGGACGGGGATTTCGCTTCTGCGCGGTTTTCTGAGCAGTTAGCGCACGTTGGCCGTGAGGGTTTTATCGGCGATATTGGGGCTATTGGAGGCCCAGCGCACTTGTTCTACTACATTGCCTTCCGTGAGGGAGACCATTTGACGGCCGGCGGGCGTCAGGCTCACGATGACATTGCCGTCGTTCGCGCCTTTTTGATAAGGCTTTGCCCAGTTGACCAAGTAAGATTGCACTTCGGCGGTGAGGTTTTCCAGGATGGTGGCTTCAGTGATCAACTCGGCGTTAGCACCGGCTACAAAGTGGGTAGCGATGTGATTGCCTACTTTATCGAATACGCTGATGTGATAGCTTTTCAGGTTGTTCGTGTATTGGCGGCCCGTATTGTAGAGCACGGCGTAGAACTGTTGGGTTTCAAAGGCGGCTACGGGTTCAGGGTACACCGGCATGCGATTGATGCTCGCAATCTCTTCGAGCATGGGCAGGAAGTGGTAATATTCCCAGCCTAGGCGATTGGCTTTTGAGCGAGCGGCAGAGTTTCCCAATTCGGCTTGCAGTTGTTCGGCTTCAAAGGAGTAGGGCAGCGAAGCTTTAGGGAACTGTGCCAGAAAGTCTTGGAACGTCGGCTCATCGCCGTGAGTAGCAAGGCTGCTGGAATTTGCGCTGATTGTGTGAATAAGCAGCAGGAAGAAGACCGGGATTAAGAAGATTGATTTCATAACTCAAAATCGGTTATTGGATTAGATGGTTTGAAGTTGAGGCGGCGTGTGTGTAATAACGGTTTGGCAGGCCGATAATTTCGCCGCATTTGATTAAAAAGCCCGTAAGCAGAATTGCGCTTACGGGCTTCCTATTCCCAAACGACGTGCCAAAGGGCAGATGACTAGGTCTTTTTAACAGCAGGAGCCTTTCGAGTGGTTTTTTTTACCGCATCAGTGTTAGGTTTTTCCTCCGAAGTGACGGGTAGGCGACCCTGCACAGCACCGCTGACGTAGGTGCCCCAAGTGAGGTTGTTGGCGCCCTCGCGATGCGCTTGAGCGCGCTCGATGGCGAGAGTAGCGGCGGTCTCGACCACCCACTCAAAGTTTTCTTCTCCTACGGAATCTACAGCAGCGTCGGGGGCTGGGTTGCAAAAATCGATGGCGTAAGGGATGCCGTTGCGGACGGCAAATTCTACGGTGTTGAAGTCGTAGCCCAGTGCTTCGTTGAGGCGCAGCACATAAGTGTGCATTTGGTCGCGCAACGACTGGGGAACCTTGTGGTCCGCTACGTAGCGCAGGTGATGCGGATTGCGCGGCTCATAATCCATGATGCGCACGTACTTGCCCCCTAGGCAGTAACAGCGGAAATAACTATCGAATTCGATGGCTTCTTGCAGCATCATGACCAGCGTGCCGGTTTCGTTGTAAGCTTTGAAGAATTCATCGAAGTCGTGCACTTTATAAACGCTCTTCCACCCGCCGCCGGCATGCGGTTTCATGAAGAGCGGGAAACCACCGAGGTATTCGATGATCTTTTCCCATTCGAGCGGGAATTTCAAGTTTCGGAAGCTGCGCGCGCTAGTATCGGGCGGCATGTCTTTGGAAGGCAGCAATACTGTGCGCGGAACAGGTACGCCGATTTTGGTGGCCAAACAGTTGTTGAAGAATTTTTCGTCGGCGCTCCACCAGAAGGGATTGTTGAGCACTGCCGTGCCGTTGAGAGCAGCGTTTTTTAGATAAGCCCGATAGAAGGGTACATCTTGGCTAATGCGGTCAATGAGCACGGCATAGGGTGTGGGGTTGCCTTGCATGAGCTCATCCACATAGGCGGGTTCGGCGCAGACGCCCTTGACATTTTTGCTGTTGACACGCGCTATAAAAGCCTCTGGAAAGGAGGTTTCTTTTCCGTGTAAGATTCCAATCTTTTTCATGCTTTTCGTTTTGAAGCAGTCGAGTAATGCGGAGAACGATGGTCAAAATTCGACAAGAGTACCCACGTGAATGCGCTCAGGACGGGGGGGTACTTTCACTTTTTTGGTAATGGTTTTGAGTTTGACTTCCTCTCCCTCGTATTTAGCCCACAGGGAAATCTGATAGTTACCTGCCTTTTTGTACGTGTAGCGCAGTTTGCCTTCTTGAAATACCTGGCGCGGACT
Source organism: uncultured Saprospiraceae bacterium (assembly GCA_937934275.1). Classification (GTDB taxonomy): domain Bacteria; phylum Bacteroidota; class Bacteroidia; order Chitinophagales; family Saprospiraceae; genus M3007. Next base: position 3,216 of record CALHAM010000140.1, read on the forward strand.
GCCATCGCCGGGGTCGAGCTCGAAAGTGGCTCCTTGAGAGTAGTTGGTCAGGCGAAAGGTAAACGGCTGACCGACTTCTGGGTACTCCTCATCGCGGTTTACTAAGTCGCCCGTAATGCGCTGAATGGGAGTAGACAGCGGTGCTGGCGCTTCATTTTTTTGAGCCGCCGACTGCACCATAGCGCGCTCGTCGGAGCGATTATTGGGCGTGCGCTGAGCCAGCTGTAGGGCCACCAAGCCTGTCATGCCAATGACTACGAGGGCCAACAACAGGAACATCTCTCGCTTGGAGCCAAAAGGGTTAGTTACTTTTCCCATACGCAATTCGGGCGGGTGAGTAGTCAATTACACAAAGGTACGACGGGCGCGCAGGTTGCAAAGGGTGAAATCTTCGAGGAGTTTGCAAGTTTATCAAGTTGCGGTGCCTGACAAAGGCCACGCAATACCCTGCGTTGGGTCTGGGCTGCTAAACGCTTTTTACTCATTTTGCCTCGAACGTAGGCGGATTTGCTATTTTCCCATACTCAAAAACACCAGCCCTGAGCCTGCCGCAGTGCCTGGGCAATGAGACGGCGCTTTTCTTTGACATTGACTGGAGGGTATTTAGCAAAGCGCTTTAGGCCCATGAGGAAGGTTTTGAGCAAATCGCCTTCGGCAAACGAGCACAAAGCATCGGTGGCATTCTTAGTCATCCGGGCCGTAGCGTCGTGCAAAAAGACTTGGAGCATGGCGTCGTAAACTGCTTGTGGCTGCGGCTTATCGGCTCGCTCCGATAGTTTTTGTACGCGCAAAAGCATGGATTCGGCCACGAACAGATCTATAAGCATGTCGGCGCAGTTTAGGAGGATTTCCTGCTCCTCCTTGAGGTTCAGTTTGCCGTCCATCTGCATTTTAGCAGCAGCTCCAGCAGTCATGAGAATGATTTTCTTGAAGTCGGCCACAGCGCGGCGTTCTTCGGCGTACGGGCCTTTCCATTGTTCGAAAGAAGGCATGGCGGCTAATTCCTTCTGCACCGCCCAGGCCGGGCCAACCAAGTCGAAGTGGCCTTTCAAGGCGCGTCGAAGCAGCTGGTCGACCAGCAACATGCGGTTGATCTCGTTGGTGCCTTCGTAGATGCGATTGATGCGACTGTCCCGATAAGCGCGCGCTGCAGGGTATTCTTCACTAAAGCCGATACCGCCATGAATTTGCACGTTTTCATCTACGCAGTAGTCCGTGGCCTCCGAGCCATACACCTTTAAGATAGAGCACTCGATGGCGTACTCTTCAGCGGCTTCCAGCATGGCTTGACCATAGGATTTGCCTTCAGCTTCGGCGGCTTCCTTGCGGTCTTGCATCAGTTGCGAGGTGCGGTAAGCGGCGCTTTCGCCGGCGAAGGTGCGAATGGCCATTTCGGCCAGCTTATACTGAATGGCGCCAAAGTTGCCGATGGGCTGCCCAAATTGATGGCGCTCATTGGCGTAGCGCGTTGCCATTTCAATGGTTTTTTTGCACCCGCCTAAACACATGATGCCGAGTTTGTAGCGCCCAATGTTGAGCGCATTGAAAGCAATGAGGTGCCCTTTGCCAATCTCGCCCAAAACGTTTTCGACGGGTACGTGTACATTTTCGAAAAACACTTGTCGTGTAGAAGAGCCTTTGATACCCATCTTGTCTTCTTCGGCCCCTAGGGTCAGGCCAGGTGTATTGCGTTCGACGATAAACCCTGTAAATTTTTCGCCGTCAATCTTTGCGAAAACGATGAAAATGTCGGCAAATCCGGCATTGGATATCCACATCTTTTGGCCATTGAGGATGTAGTACTTGCCGTCGGCGCTGAGGTCGGCGCGCGTTTTAGCAGCCAAAGCGTCGGAACCGCTGCCGGGTTCGGTGAGGCAATAGGCGGCTTTCAAGTCGCCGCTGATTAGGCCGGGCAAATACTTTTGCTTTTGCTCTTCCGTGCCAAAGTACAAGATAGGCAGCATGCCGATGCCTGTGTGAGCAGCGAAGGCGACAATGAAGGATCCGGCTGGCCCAAAGGCTTCCGAAATCACGGAGTTCGTATTAGTGTCTAAGGCCATGCCGCCGTATTCGGGGGGCATGTGCGCCCCCAACAATCCCAAATCACCGGTCTTTTTTAGCAGACGCACGACGATGTTGTCTTCTTGTTTCTCAATTTTCGAGACATTGGGGTAAATTTCTTGCTCCAAAAAGTCCTCAACCATTTTGCGCGCCATGCGCTGTTCTTCGTTGAGCTCTTCTGGAATAAAGACCTCTTGCGGCGACGTCTCGCGCACTAAGAACTCCCCGCCTTTCAGGATGGCATTGCGAACGGTTTTGTCTCCCATGACTACCGAATTTATCGTTGGTGATGAAATAGCGAATTTTCGCTACAAAGGTAGTAGGCTTACAGAAATTTCCAAGAAAGGAGCAGTTTTTTTGTTCCACTTGGCTAATTTCAGCGGATGTCCCTGACCTTTGCATTTCAAAAAGAGCAACGCTTTGAGTCAGGAAGCCTATATTGTTGATGGCATTCGCACCCCAATAGGGAGTTTTGGTGGCAGTTTGGCGCCAGTGCGAGCAGATGATTTGGCAGCCCACGTTTTGCAAAAGCTTCTGGAGCGGCACTCATCCTTAGACCCTTCGGCGATTGACGACGTGATTATGGGCTGCGCCAATCAGGCCGGTGAAGACAATCGCAATGTGGCACGCATGGCCTTGCTGCTGGCCGGCCTGCCCTACACGGTGCCGGGCGAGACGGTCAATCGCTTGTGCGCTAGTGGTATGGCTGCCGCTGTACATGCTTATCGAGCCATTCGCACCGGCGATGGTGAGGTATTCATGGCTGGTGGCGTAGAGCACATGACGCGCGGTCCTTATGTATTGAGCAAGAGCAGTCGGCCTTTCGGCAACGATGCTCAGTTGTACGACTCTAGTTTTGGCTGGCGTTTCATCAATCCGCGCATGCAAGCGCTCTACGGCACGGAAGCTATGGGCGAGACAGCAGAAAACCTGGTAGATCAATACAGTATTGGTCGCGAAGACCAAGATCGCTTCGCTTATTGGAGCCAGCAGAAGGCTACTCGAGCGCGTCAGAGCGGGCGCTTAGCCGAAGAGATAGTCCCGGTGAGTATCCCCTCGAAAAAGGGCGACCCTGTGGTGGTAAGCCAGGACGAATTCATCAAGCCCGATACTACTTTGGAGGTGTTAGCTACCTTGCGTCCGGCTTTCCGCGAAGGCGGCACAGTTACGGCAGGCAATGCTTCGGGGCTGAACGATGGAGCGGCGGCGCTGCTCATTGCCTCTGAACGAGCGTTGAGGGTGCACAGCCTTCAGCCTTTGGCGCGCTTTGTGGCTTCAGCTGTGGTGGGCGTCGAGCCGCGCATCATGGGTATTGGCCCAGTAGGGGCTTCCCAAAAGGCGCTTCAAAGAGCTGGGCTGCGTTTAGAGGACATGGATATCATCGAGCTGAATGAGGCGTTTGCGGCCCAGGTACTCGCCTGTACGCGCCAGCTAGGATTGGCAGATAACGACGAGCGCCTCAACCCTAACGGCGGTGCCATTGCGCTGGGGCACCCGCTCGGTATGTCGGGGGCGCGCTTATTGCTGACGGCAGCGCGCGAACTACACCGTCGCAATGCCCGCTACGCGCTGTGTACTATGTGCATTGGGGTAGGGCAAGGATATGCCGTTATCTTGGAGAAGGTATAGGCTCGCTTGGACTTTACCGCAAAAGGAGGGCAGTTCCTTTGCCTTCCTTTTACGCTTAGGCGCTTTAAGTGTGCTCTCGCTCGGCCCTACTACAGTGTTTGAGAATATCTGTTTTGCCTGCCGTGCTGGCGGATGACCCGCCAAGAGCAAGGACAATAGATCCGTGTTTTTAGCCTCATACCTTTCAGTAGCTACTAAGCCTTTTCTTCGCGCAGCATGCGGCGCAGAATTTTACCCACATTAGTTTTGGGCAGCTCAGTCCGGAACTCTACATGCTTAGGCACTTTGTAGGCCGTAAGTTGCTCACGGCAATGCGCTATGATCTCTTCGGCGGTTAGGCTTGGGTCTTTTTTAACGATAAAAGCCTTGACAGCCTCTCCCGACTTCTCGTCGGGTACGCCTACTACTGCCACTTCGAGCACTTTAGGATGCAGAGCAATGACGTCTTCTACTTCGTTTGGATAGACGTTGAAGCCAGAGACGAGGATCATATCTTTCTTTCGGTCTACGATATAGAAGAAGCCGTCTTCGCTCATATAGCCAATGTCGCCAGTGCTAAGCCAGCCGTCTTTAATGACGTCAGCGGTGGCTTCGGGGCGTTGCCAATAGCCTTTCATGATTTGCGGCCCTTTAGCCTGGATTTCGCCGACGTTATCGCGTCCTGGGGGCAAAATATTGCCTTTTTCATCTACTATTCGAACCTCTGTAGAAGGCACGGGCAGGCCGATAGAGCCGACGCGGTTGTTTTCGTCTGGGGGGTTAACGCAGAGCACCGGGCTAGACTCTGTCAGGCCGTAACCTTCTACCAGAGGGCTGCCTGTCACCTGTCGCCAGCGTTCCCACACAGCGCGCTGCACGGCCATGCCGCCGCCTACAGCGATGCGCAGATTGCTGAAGTCTAAGGAGGCAAAAGCGGGGTGGTTGAGCAGCGCATTGAACAACGTATTTACTCCCGTGAAGACATTGGGCTTGTGCTTGGCCCACTCTTTTATGACCGACTTGAGGTCGCGCGGGTTGACGATGAGGACGTTGCAGCCGCCCACCGACATGAAAGCTAGGCAGTTGACCGTGAAGGCAAAGATGTGGTAGAGCGGCAGCGGGCACAGGGCCATCATCTTGCCCTCAGGCATTACGGGTGACAACCAAGCTCGTATTTGCTCCATGTTGGCCACTAAATTGCGGTTGGTCAGCATGGCTCCCTTGGAAACACCTGTTGTGCCGCCTGTGTATTGCAGAATAATGGTATCGTCTGGGCCAGACTCGTGAGGACGGACGGTAAAATGGCGCCCTTGTCGAAGGGCTTCGCTGAAGGTAACCGTGTTGGCCAGTCGGTATTTGGGCACCATTTTTTTGATGTGGCGGATGACGAAGTTGACGATAGCGCCCTTGAAGCCCAGCATTTCGCCGATGCTCGTCAGGATGACGGTCTTTATGGGCGTCTCGCCAATGATTTGCTCCAAATTGTGGGCAAAGTTCTCCGCTATTAAGATGGCCTTTGCTCCGGAGTCCACAAACTGGTGGCGCATTTCGCGCGGTGTATAGAGGGGGTTGGTATTGACTACGATAAGCCCTGCGCGAAGGGCGCCAAAAAGCGCGATGGGGTACTGCATGATGTTGGGCATCATGAGCGCGATGCGGTCTCCGGGTTCTAGTCCGCGCGACTGCAGATACGCGGCGAATTGATGGCTCAATCGGTCTACTTCGCCAAAGGTGATGGACTTATCCATGAAGATAAATGCCGGTAGGTCGCGGTATTTTTTGAAACACGCGTCTAACATGTCGGTGAGGCGAGGGTATACATTGGGGTCTATGTTAGCGGGCACTCCTTTCGGATAAAGTTTGAGCCAGGGTCGTTCTGCCATGTTCTCGATGTTTTTTTGTTAAAAAATTCAATATGCGAAGGTGTTAAAACCTTGGGAATTTATATGCCCGGAGGCGCGGTTTTTTGCCTTTTCGGCTAAGAATAGCTGAAATTGCCGACCTTCGCCCGACCTCCTCCGCTTTCAGAGGGGCGTTTGTTTAGGTTGGTCATTGAAATACCGTTATTTATATGCTGAAACAAATTTCGCTTGCTGTACAAGTTCTGCTTTTACTGGCGGTTGCTCACCTGTATTATTTACATTATTCTTCAAAAAAGCCCGAGGTATCAACTCCTGCCGTGTCTTCGGCGATGTCGGCGGAGGCCATCCAGCGCGCTGTACGCATTGCTTACGTGAATGCCGATACTCTCGACGCCAAATACGAGTGGCTTAAAGAGCAAAAAAAAGCGCTGGAACAGCGCGTGCAAAATGCTGAGCGCAATTTGAGTAATAAGAAAGATGCCCTTATGCGCGACTTGGAGGCATTTCAAAAAAAATACGAGAGCGGTACCGTACCGCCGGCAGTGTTGGAAAAGGAATACGCGGCGCTGGCCGAACGCCAGCAAAAACTGGCTCAAGAAGAAATGCGCCTAAGCCAACAACTGGCTGAAGAGCGCGAAAAAGCGCTCAATGCTTTGACGGCTAATGTCGAGGCGCAATTGCGCAGCTTGCAGTCGCAAATTGGATACGACTTTATCCTCTCCTACTCCCGAGGCGGCGGGCAGGTGCTGTATGCTAACGATAGCTTGGACATCACCGAGCGCGTGCTCGAGTTGCTCAATGCCAAGAAGAACTAGCCTGAGAGCGGCTTCGACGAAAGATATCCCGGCCATTCAGGCGCTAGCCAACCGCATCTGGTGGGCGCACTACCCTGGTATTATTTCTGAAGCTCAAATTGCCTACATGCTCGAGCTGATGTATAGTGCTGAGGCCCTAGAGCGCCAAATGACGGAGGAGGGGGTGCACTTTTGGCTCATCCGGCAGCGCGTTACCAACGCCGACATAGGTTTTATTGCGGTTAGCCAGCAGACACCCGACCAATACTTTATTCACAAATTTTATTTGGAGGCAGCCTTACAGGGAAAAGGGCTGGGCAGCGAAGCGTTCGAGCAGCTGTTAGAACAATATCCGGACGCCCGTGAAATGCGCCTAACGGTCAACCGGCAAAACGTTAAGAGCATCAATTTTTACTTCAAGATCGGCTTTCGCATTGAGCGCTGTGCCGATTTTGATATTGGCGGCGGTTTCTGGATGAACGACTTCGTCATGCATTGGCGGCGGCCGCCGGCAGATGATTGTGCTCAGGCCAGCGACAGTTCAGCGTAATCGGCTCCGTCGCCCGGCCGTATGACGAAACCTTTGCGCTCAAATAGCCGGCGCATGGCTGTGTTTGTCTTTAAGAAGGTGGCCGTAATACGATGATAGCCTTGGGCACGGGCAATTTCGATGATGTAGTCGGTCAGCAGGCTGCCAATGCCTTTACCGTGCCAAGCATCGGCCACCAAGATAGCGTATTCGCACTCTTCGCGCCAGGCGTCACCCACGATTCGAACGACACCGATGATATGAGGTTTTCCCGCTTCTTCCACTACGGCGACAATCGCCATTTCGCGGTCGTAGTCGATGTGGGTGAAGCGGGCCAACATTTTGTGATCGATGCCTGGTGTAAAGCCGAAAAAGCGGTAATAGAGGCTTTCGCGAGAGGCATTTTGCACCAATTCGGCTTCTAAGGGCTCGTCCTCGGGGCGTATTGGGCGCAGCAGGATGGTTTTCCCAGTTTTGGCATGCTCCACTTTTCTGACCCATTGGGTAGGGTAGGGCTGGATACACAGGTGTTCGTAGGGGTCGCGCTGTAGGGAGGGCGTAGGCTCAAGAGAGGCTGCGGCATCTAAGGCTACACCGCCTTCAGGGCCTAAGGCGAAGGGATTGATTTCCACTTCGGCTAAGTCGGGAAAATCCATGAGCAGGTAGGCGAAGCGCACCAAAGCGTTGTACAGTTGCTCTACAGGCGCTGGAGGCAAATGCCGGAAGCCGCGCAGCAGTTGGGCAATGCGCGTGCCCTCTACTAAGTGGCGTGCTAGGGCTAAGTTGAGCGGAGGAAGGCCGATGGTGCGATCGCGCCAGATTTCGGTAGCTACGCCGCCGAGGCCAAAGACGATGACGGGTCCGAAGGTGGGGTCTTTAAACGAACCGATGAGCAGTTCGTGCTGCACGTTGACCATGCGCTCCACCGTAACGCCGGTCAGGCGCGCTTCGGGGCGTTTTTGGCGGACGTTTTGCATCAGAAAGCGGAACACCTGTCGGGCGCCAAATTCCGTTTCGATGCCTAAGCGCACGCCGTGTACCTCAGATTTGTGCCAGATATCGGGCGACTCAATTTTTAGCGCTACTGGTCCGCCCAGGTTGCGCATGATGGCGGCTACCTCGTCCTCTGTTCGAGCCAGATAGGAGGTATTGATCGGAATGCCGTAGCAGGCCAGCAAGCGCCGTGCTTCGGACTCTTCCAGGTGAACGCGGCCTGAGGCGCGTACGGCCTCTAAGATGCTGCGCGCTGCGGAGCGGTTGATGTTGGGCAGGTCTATGGGCAAGTCGGGAGGGGTCTCGTAGAGCATCTCTAAGTTACGGCGGTAGTTGACCGCATAAAGAAAGGCCGCTACGGCTCGTTCCGGGAAAGGATACCAGGGTATACCGCCAGCTTCAAGCACTTGGCGTCCGGTTTGCACGAAACGCTGACCCATCCAGGCAGCGAGAATGGGTTTTCCGGAAGCATTTCGGCTTTCCTCCACCAGGACGTGCGCCACTGCTTCCGCTTCCGCTGGGCGCTGAGGTGTCAGGATGACCAGGATGGCATCGGTGTTAGCGTCTTGCAGGCAAGCGCGCAGAGCAGCGCGGTAATGCTTGGTCGAAGCCAGGCCCGATAGGTCAAGTGGGTTAGCACAGCTCCAATCCGGCAGTAGGATGTGGTTGAGGCTCTCGAGAGTGCGCTCCTCTAAGGGAGCTAGTTTTCCGCCACGCCCTTCTAGGGCGTCGGTGGCCAAAATGGCTGGCCCACCTGCATTTGTGACAATGGCTAATCGGCTACCGGCGGGCAGCGGCTGCAGGGCCAAGGCCTGGGCACAGTCGAACAGTTCTTGTACCGTTTGCACTCGAATGGCGCCAGCGCGCCGAAAGACCGCTTCAAAAACGGCGTCGTTGCCCGCCATAGCACCTGCGTGTAGCAGGGTGGCCCGCGAACCCGAGGTGCTGGCTCCGGCCTTAAGCACCACAATGGGTTTTGAGCGCGCAAAGGCGCGCGTAGCACTCATGAAGCGCCGTGCCTGGCTAAGCGTCTCCACATACATGAGGATACACGCCGTGTGGCTGTCGGCTCCGAAATAGTCTATAAGGACATCTACGCTGATGTCTGCCATTTGGCCCACCGAGACGAAGTGGCTGATGCCCACTTGCTTCTCAGCGGCCCAGTCGAGCACGGCTGCTCCAAGTGCGCCGCTTTGCGAAATGAACGCCAAACGCCCTGGGCGCGGCATCGCTGGCGCGTAGGTAGCGTTCAGCCCGATAGAAGGGGTCATTAGTCCCAGCGCGTCGGGGCCAAGGAGCCGTACGCCGCAGCGAGAGGCAGCCTCTTTGAGCGCGCGCAG
>CALHAM010000141.1 GCA_937934275.1 uncultured Saprospiraceae bacterium
GTCGGTCGGCATTCCGTCCTCATCCAGTTGAAACACGGCATTCTCGCGGGGCGGTATAATGGGCTCTATTTCAACCTCAAGAAGCATATCCCAACACTCGTAATGGTCATAGGCCCCGTCTGTCCCAACTTTATGGATGTCGACGCCTTCGTCAAAAGTGTCCGCCACTAAATCTACCAGCACCGCAGCGTCATCGGTCTTGTTGTCCGTCAGCGCCTGCGCAGTGATTTCTCCAGTCTTTTCATCAACCTCAAGAGCGTCAACAACAACACGATACATTCTGCTGAATAGATCTGTTGACCTCCTCTCTTGTTCGGTCCCTGATGGTACCAACTCCCAGATATTGATTCGTCAATCCACAGCGTCAGGCTGCCCCGACGCCTTAGCCCGGCGTTGTACTCCGAGCAGTTTGTAAGCTTATAGCGGTCTTTAGGCTTGTTTGGGGTGCAATAGCATCTATCTTTGCCATGAGCCGGGAAGTCCTTTTTTTGTTTCGGAACTCAAAGGTACACTTCTCGGCTCGCTTTTAAGCCTATGACCCAACCCATCAAAATGAAGAATTCATGCAACAAAGCCCATTGGACTTGCTAAAGATGGACAACCCAAAAACTTCGCAATATTTAGACCTAAGAAAAATTATATACGACTTGAATCAAAATTGCCAAAGTGTCATTTTTGAGGTGATTTGATATTTCTGCGTCAAATTTTATGAAATGGTTTTTGACGTAAAATGCTGCCATAAATGTGGCTCTGAACAAATTGTGAAAAACGGGTCGAACACATCAGGCAACCCGAAGTACAAATGCAAGGCTTGCGGGTTCGGCGGGGTGTTTCAAACGCTTCGGAAAAGCGAGGAATCTAAAGAAATGGTCGTCAAGGCCGCCGTTGAGCGAGTTCATCCAGGTTGCCGCTCCGAAGTTCATCAGAGTCGCTTGACCCACAGGGGGAAGGGAACGCCGGCGCTGGTAGGGGATTCATGCAACAAAGCCCCTTAAGCCATAACCTTCCGCCTCCTGTGCACAACCCCTGCCGATGCGCGCATCGACAAGGGTTGTTTTTTCGGTGGTCCCGACAGGAATCGAACCTGTATCAAAGGTTTAGGAAACCTCTATTCTATCCGTTGAACTACGGGACCGGTTGCTTTTCGGCTGGGCAAAGGTAAGGGCCTTTATTGGCTACAGCAAAGCCCCGCGCGGCCCTAATTCGATCACCTCAACGCCTTGGATGGCGCCTGCTTCCAGTCGAGCGCGGACGATCGTTTTCACCCGATGCCAGCCCTCGTTGCCGCAGGCGCCTGGGTTGATGTGCAAAAAACCCAAGGTGTGATCGGGCATCACCTTAAGGATGTGCGAATGACCGCAGATGAACAGCCCACCTCGGGGCGGGTCGGCCTGCAGGATGGCGCGCACGCGCGGCGCATACTTGCCCGGGTAGCCGCCAATGTGCGTCATGAAAACCGGCATGCCGGCGCACGTGAAGCGCAGGTCTTGCGGCATTTCAGCCCGAATACGCGCATCGTCGATGTTGCCGTAAACGCCGCGCAGCGGCTTAAACGCGCGCAGGCGACTGACGACTTCCAAACTGCCAAAGTCGCCTGCATGCCACACCTCATCGCAGGCGGCAAAGTGCTCGAAGATGCGCTCGTCGACTACGCCGTGCGTGTCCGACAGGAGTCCGATAAGCATGAATGTAAAAATGCGTTATTCTACCATCAGGTTGCAACCGCGCCATTCGGCGGCGTCTAAGCGGCCCAGCACTTCAAACGAGCCATCGGCATAGACGCGCCCAACGTCTTCGGTGGCGATGAAGCTGCAGGTGTCTAAGTTGGCCAAGTCCGCAAAACAGAGCACGCCTGTCTGTCCAGGAGCCGTGCGAGTGAGCGGGTCGTAGACCTCTACAGCAGCAGCGCGCAGCGTTGGTGCAGGCCAAAAACGCGCCGACTGCCCAGGCCGAGGCTGGCTGTAGGCCTGCGAGAACAGCTCCGTCATGCCGTATTCCGAGTGCACACCCTCCAGGCTAAAGGCTCGGCAGAGCAGGGCATGCAAGGTTTCGCGCGTCAGCTCTTGCCGCCGACCTTTCATGCCGCCCGTCTCCATGACAACCACGCCGGGCAGTGGCATAGGGTGTTGCTCGGCAAAGTCGAGCAAGGCATAGCTGACCCCCAGCAAGAGGGTAGGGGTGCGTTGCTCTAAACAAGTTTGGAGCCGTTGCACCAGCGTTTGGCTGCTTTTCAGAAAAAAACCGCTCTCTGCATAGCGCGACAGACCGATAAAGTAATCCACCATTGCCACCAAGGACGAGCCTTGGCGTTCCAAATATGAGGGCAAGAGGGCTAGAATACACCATTGCGACGGATCGCCGTAATAGTGGGCGAAGCCGCGCCGTGCATTTTCCCGATAAAAAAGGCGGTCGCGAACAGCATGGCGCGAGGGTTGTTGCCCCGTAGTACCGCTGCTGGTAAATACCTCTTGGGGCTTCCAGTGCCCACTTTTCATCAAAAAGTGTTTGAACAGGCTAATGGGTAAGAAAGGTATCTCGTCGGGGGCTGCAATGCGGGCGGGGCTGCACCGCAATAGCTGAAGAAAACGAGCGTACAGCGCATTGTGCGTTGCTTGGTAGCGAAAGACTTCCAAAGCAACCTCTTCCCACGAACAAGCATCCAGGCGAGAGAGTTTAGCCAGTAATTCTGGGCGACGCGGTGTTCGAAACGACACAGAAATGCGTTTTTTGCCACAAAATAAGCAGTTATGAAAAAAATGTTCGGTGCTTTGGCGCTTGTGTTGTTTTTGGGCTGGATGACTTGGCGATGCATAGAACCGCCAGACTATCCTGTGGAGCCGGTAATTGAGTTCATCAGTTTTTCCAAAAACACCCTTCTGCAGACGCCGCTGGGGCAAGATAGTGTTGTCCTCACTATCGGCTTTACGGACGGGGATGGCGACTTGGGCTTTAAAGACCCAGAGCCGAGCATTTTCCTCATTGATGGGCGCGACTCGTTCTCTAAGCCGCCCTATCGCATTCCTTACATCGATGAACAAGGTGCAGGTAACGGCATCTCAGGCGAGATTTATATCCTCTTGCCCACTACCTGCTGCATCTACACCGACCCCTTGACGGGCTTTAAACTTTCGTGCGAAAATGTGCCCGTCCCCTTCGATAGTGTGTTCTACTACGTCCAGATTCGCGACCGGGCAGGCCACTACAGCAACCAGATTGCCACCCCTAAGCTGCGGCTCATCTGCAAGCAGTAGTCCGCTATTTCTCAGAAAAAAAGGAAAAATACGTCTGCCCGTAGTGGCGCACGTCGGTTAGATGGGGGTGGTTCGAAAAGTCGCGCTGCGGGTTGTGCTCCAGCACCAGGAGGCCACCTGGGCGCAATAGCCCAGCTCCTAAAATTTTATCGGGCAAGGTTTCTAAGGCGGGCAGAGCGTAGGGAGGCCCCGCAAAAATGTAGTCGTATTGCTCGGTCGTCAGCGCGATAAAGCGCCGCACGTCCATGAGGTAAATTTTTAAGTACGGCTCGATACCCCACTGAGCGGCCATTCGCCGAACGAAGCGCACACAGCCGGGGAATTTATCGACATATGTGGCATCTGTGCAGCCGCGCGAGATGAACTCATAGCAGTGACTACCCGTGCCCCCGAAGAGGTCGAGCATCTTCACGGCCTCAAAGTCGAGCTGATGAGTCAGGATATTGAACAGCGCCTCTTTGGCGAAGTCCGTCGTTGGGCGCGTAGGCCAGTTCGACGCCGGAGGCTCGAAGCGCCGCCCTTTCAATTTTCCTCCAATGATGCGCATAACAGCTTAGCGCATGGATAGGCTTAGTAACTCAAAGAAGCAGTGATAGGGCAAGACGTTGGCCGCCGCTGGCGAAAGGCGCCAGCGACCGAACGGCTGGGCAAACCGCACTTCGCGGATGTAGGCGTGCAGTTTGAGGTAGAGCTCTGATTGGGGCATAATGTTTCCGGCCAACCACACCGGTATCTGTCGGGGCGAGAGACGAAACTGGTGGTAGGCCAATAAGACGTAGTAAAGTAAGTCGTTGGCGTTCGAAAAAGAAAAGGTATTGTAAAAAAGCAAATTTTGGCGCTCAAGCGCCACGATCTGAACAACTCGATGACGCACGTTGACCAGCAGCGTGTGCTCTTGCTGAGCCGCCAACTCGCGCGCTGCCAGTAGCAGCGAAACGGCTGAATGGCGCGGTCGGGTCTCCGGAAATAGCCCTTGGAAAAACCGCGCTTGTGCTCGGTCTGTAGCCGACACTAAGTAGGCGTCCCAGGACTGCACCTCTTCACACGAGTAGGAGTAGTCGTCGGGTTCGAGCAGCAATCGAAAATAGGCAGAGAGGTCACCGTGCTGAAACAGCCGGCGAGGCACCAACGTAGTGCGGGAGTGAAACAAAAAGCCCTGCCGCTGCCCAAACGGCAAATGCCAAACAGGCGAAGACTCCAACATGCGTTGCACGTGCGGCTCGATGCGCCAGAACGGCGCCTCAGGCTCTGCGTAGTCGCGCTGAACAGCGGCCAATACTTCGCCGCGCCCATCCACTGCGGCATAGGCAGCACTGTCGGTGCCCACCACCACCCACAAGGTGCAGCTGGGCGCCAACTCCGCCGTTAGCCGGTTATCTATCCAATCCACAGTGTGCGAATTCATGCTCGATCTGAGTGCGCAGCGAAATTTTAGTTTGCAAAGGTGCGGAAAACCGCTGAGGTTTGAGCAATCCCAAAGCCTTTTTGGCGCAGAAAGCGGCCATTGCTGGACTTTTTCTGCTCTTAAAAAAGGAGTGGCTAGCGCTTTTTGAGTGGAGAGCAGTGGTCGCACTACGCCTTGCTCTGTTCCAGCACCTCTCGGATGTGGCGGGCGCTGCTTTCCCAATGCGCCTGCTCCAATTCAGGTAGAGTGTTGCGAGTAGGGTAGGGCGATTGTACGCGCTCTTTAGCACTGAGGTGGAATTCGGTGGCGCCAGTTGCCTCGGCTAAGGTGCGGATATTGTACGCCGTGATACCTCCAGCCGGCATGATGGCAATTCGGCCAGTGGCTTGCTCTACGAGTTGGCGCAACTGCTGTCGCCCCTCCCAAGCGGAAGGCGCCTGGCCAGAGGTCAGTATGCGCTGGAAGCCCAAGGCAACCAGTATCTCTAAGGCTTCGGCCGGGTTGGGCACTAAATCAAAAGCGCGGTGGCAGGTTAGGCCCATGCCGCAAGCAGCCTCAGCTAAGCGGCGCAAGTGCCGCTCATGTAGCCGACCTTGCGCATCGAGTGCTCCTATGGCAACCCCATCAGCACCCGCGCTGCGGCACAGAGCGATATCGCGAAGCATGATTGATAATTCCCCCTCCGAGTAGCAAAAGTGGCCCTCGCGCGGGCGAATGAGCACGTACATCGGTATGTATACGCAAGTGCGCACAGCTTGCACAAGGCCCAACGAAGGAGTGAGGCCTCCTACCTCAAGACCACTGCACAACTCGATGCGGTGTGCCCCAACCGCCTGAGCAGACAATGCTGAGCCGAGAGTGGCGGCGCAAATTTCTATAGTGAACATAGCAAACACGGCGCTTACCGCCTCCACAAAGGTAGGGCTGCACGCCGCTGAACGCGTGAAAATAAAAATTCGGCAGTGCGTCGCTGCCCACGCGCTGCCGATACATCGAGGCGCCTGAATGCGCCCTCATTGAGGCAATCTCTGCAGGGCTTGCTCCAATTGATTATCGCGCCCTGTTGTCTTAAAGAGATTGATGTCGAAAGGCACTACGACATCGGGCGGGAAGCCTATACCTTCATACACATTGCCATCAGCATGGCGAAACACTTCAACCCCCATAGTAACCTCCCATCCATTTGGAAGATTAAACTGGCCAGCATAGGTAATATCTCTCCCTTCTTTATCCGAAATAATAGGTGCGTGGGCGCCAAAGGTACGATCGCCCAAGACGGTTACCTGGGGCAGCAGGCTCATGGCCATCGTAGTGCGCTCCGCAGCACTTATTGAAAAACCATCGCACAAGACTACCACAGGTAGAGGGTTGTATCCAATCGAACTCGGGAATATCTTTATAGGTATCCACGGGCCAAACTCGTTGCGGTTGTTGCCATACTTGTAGCGGCTATGACCCAATACCAGTTCCTTCTCTGTGAAGTTACCTACAAAGAGAGGAACTTCATCAGCAAACCCTCCAGGATTAAAGCGCAAGTCCATAATAACGCCTCTGTATTGAGGCGCGGGATTAGCTATGAAATTCAGCATGTCCAAGAAGAATTCTGAATTCTCTGCAAACGTCTCAAATACATTGAATTGCGGAATTCTGATGTACTGATATTTATTATCAATCACTCCATAAACAAAGCCCGCAAACTTCTTACGGGTACTCGGCGATAAGCGGCCAAAAAGTTTACCCTCAAAATAAGCACTATCTAAAAGATAATGATAGTTCAAAGATTTTTCCACAACTCGTTTCGAACTAATCGCGTCAGGCTGCCCATCAATTTCTACATAAATACTGTAGTGACTGTCAATCAAATTTTCCACCATGCCTACGAAGATTTTGGCTAATTCTAGCTCAGTTGTTTCGTCAGTTACTTGACCGGCATATTTGTTGTACATAGCATCCCAGTCCGTAGGGTCGTAGCCCCAAAAGGCATATCGCCGGCTCATCCCATCCCAAAAAGCTTGAAAGTTGCCCTTAGGTGAGTTCTCGTATCTGTCGAATTCTATAAGTGGCTCTTTTTCTTGAACACAACCTAAGAAGAAAAAGAAAAGAGAAAAAAGTACAATATAATATTTATTTTTCATGATGCTTTATTATTTTTTTCTGTTAACAATAGGAAAAGTTAGACCAGCATTCAGAAGGCGACCGGCATTCCTGCGCTTTTCAAAATCCTTTATCTCGCGAGTATTCGAATAAATAGCGGTAAGTCCCATTGAGGCATTGAGGCCCAAAAAGATGCGAAGGCCGCTCTGGGTTTGGTATTTCAAGCCGCCGCCGCTCCAGGCTCCCAGTTCTGCTCTGTTTTCTTTGATGCCAACGTCGCTGCCGGTTGAAAATTCATAAGGAGCCTCAAAGCTCAAGGAGTATAATCCTCCGAAATCGTAATTCTCATCGTAGGGATTGTTTATCATTTGGTACACGCTACCCGTCCATTTGCCACTGACCCAGTAAGCTCCATAGATGCCGATACCGATGTAGGGCGAAAACTTCGAGTCGAACAGGTCGATAGCAATACCCAACGGTAAATTGACATAGGTACGCATTAGCGTAAAGTCGTTTACACCTGCGAACTTCTGAAACGTTTCAACCTTTTGCCCGCGCTGTAGGACATTCAACCCGAAGGTAGCCAACACGCGTGGCCCCAATGAATAATGTACCTCTAAACCCGGATACTGCCAGCTGCCGACAACGCTGTAGCGCCAAAGAGGTTTGTCGGAGAAGTCCATCTCAACGGTATTTGCCAGTGCTCCAAAACTCAGTCCGATATGCCATCCTGTAGCCTCTTTGGGCCGAGTTGGCTGCACAGCCCTACTGGGTTGGCTCAAACATATGGAGCACCCTGACAGAAACACCAATAGAAGAACGATAGAAGGTTTCATATTGCTGAAAAATTTAGTTTAAACATTGTTTATCGTTCCAAAGGAGGAAGAAAACTCTGGAGATGCAGGGTGGTTTTTCGCCTCTGCACCTGGGTAATTAGAAGGGATCTTTGGGTAATTCCTTAGCCGCTTGAATGCTGTAAGACTTACGGGATCGAACTTGCCCGCTTGTTTTTGAGAAGTATGTGGACCTTTCGTTCTGTAAAGAGCTCTATTGATAGAGGCTTCGCACCACTGAGGTTTTCTACTCCACGAGAGAAAGGGAAGTTTTGCCAAGTTGCCTCTTTGCCCGCTCAGCGGTGGAACAGAGTGAACAAGGTAGTAGGGCGTGCACAAAAGTATTTCTGCATGCATGGTAAGTGACTTTTTTGCGAAGATGGGCTTCGGCGACCCTGCTTCTCAACGAAATGTGACAACCCGTTCCTTTTTGAGGGTCAACAGGCTAGAGGCAAATAGCATTCTGTAGGCTACCTCTTTTTCTGAGAAAGGAGGTTGTCAAAGCCTTTCGCAAAAGAGACGACACAGAAATCCATCTGAAGGTCTGAAAAGGAGGGCCAACCTTCTGTTTGGCAACCGCGGAAGGCCATGGTGCGAGTTTATGGGCAGTGCAGTTGCAACAGAGGTTTCGCAGGTGGCAAGGCGCGACTTTCGAGCGGCAGCTGTTGTTTTTAGTCGGGTCGTTGAAAATCTCGACGGCTATCTACTTTTTACTGCGCCAGAACTCCAGCACTCCACTGCAAGCCTGCTTCTGTTTTTCGATAGGTGGCCAGCAGTTTGAGGTATTTCACTTGAGCATCGAGCCAGCGCTGTTCGCGCACGTTGATGAGGAAGACCGAGCTTTCGCCGAAGCGGAACTTTTCGTATTCGCCGTCGAGTAGAGTGCGATAGTTGTTAGTGATGTCGCGATAGAGGGCCACTTGGCCGGCCAACGTGTTGAGTTCGTTGAGGTATTGCTGGGTTTTGTTTTCGATCTCCAAGCGTTTTTGGGCCAGTTCGAGGTTGTTCTGAGCGATTTTAATTTGGGTAAGTTGCCAATCGCCGCGGGCCTTTCGGTTGAGGATAGGGTAGCTGAATTGGACGCCCCATTTGATGTCGTTGGCCAATACTTGAGGCCCTTCGAGTCCGGGGGTGGTAAAGAATTGCCAGCCGTTTCCGAGCAATTGATAGCTGAGGTCGAGCTGTGGTTTTCGCTTTTCCAGCTTAAGGCGGCGCTCTACGTCCAGGATGAGGAGTTTTGCGCTGTAGGTGCGCAACAGAGGGTGTTGTGTTCGCGCTTGTTGCAGCAGTTGGCGCGCTGTGGCCTCAGTGGGGGGGGGATAGGTGGCGGCCATGAGGGCTTCGGGCGGGGCGGGTATGCCGTTAAGGCCAGCGGGGTCTCCGTTGGTACCCCACAGAAAGGTGGTTAGGGCGATGATGGCATTTTGCAGGTCTACGCGGGCGAAATTGACATCGAGTTGGCGATTTTGCACTTGAATAAAGGCTTCAAGGGTATCGATGGCGGGTTTGTCGCCTTGGTAGAAGCTTTCCACGATGCCCTCGTATCGAATTTGGGCTTGGCGAAGAGCCTCTTCGTAGATGTTTAGGGCGTTTTGGGCGAAGGCCCAGTCCCAATAAACTTTAGCAGCGTCGAAGAGCAGGTCGTTGAGCAGAGCGGCGCGCTCAGCTTGGCGCTGTTCGAGGCCAATTTTTCCTATTTGCAGGTCGGCTCGGCGCTCATCCATGAAGAGACCTCGGCCCAACGTCCAGCTCAGGCCGGCGGCGAGTTGTCCGCGTTGGGGTAGGGAAGACTCTGGATTCACAAAGGCTCCTTCAGCGCGGTTGAAGTTACTTTTGAGTTCGATGCCCAACCAAGTAGGGACCTTGAGGCCCACTTCGGAGTATTGGAAATATTGCTTGCCGTTAAAATTTTTGCCGCTCCAGTCGCCGTAAATTTTAGGGTCGAAGCCTCCGCGGGCGCGCAGCAGTTCGGCTTGGGCTTGCTCTAAGAGCAGGTTGGCTTGCTGGGCGGTGGGGTGTTGCTGGAGCACGACGGAACGGAAGCTGGGCCAGTCCCAGTGCGTGGTGGAGGGCTGGCTACATAGCGGTAGGGCAGCGCCTGCTAAGATGAACAGAAGAGCAAAGGGGGTGCAATAAGGCATGACTTGAGTCGGTATCATTTTACCTTTTTGATAGGTGCCTTGGGCAGCAGCCCTTCCTCCTTTTTCTCCTGGTCTTTTTGGCCTCCCCATGCGTACAAGTCCGGTGGAAAGCCGTTGAGAATGCGCCACAGTTCATACCATACAGGCACCACATTGAGGAGGGCGATACCGCGAGCGCCTCCTCCCACCTGAAGGGCAGAGGGCCAAGGTTCTTCCTTCGGGTCGGGCTTCACTAAGACGCGAAAGCGACCGTTGTCGCTGATGTTGCGGTCTATGGCTACTACTCGCCCAGCAAAAGTGCCCACCGAAATGCCGGGCCAGCCGCTAAAGAAAAAGGCGGGCCAGCCATCGAACAAAAAACGCACTTGATTGCCCGGTTTGATGAGGGGCACATCCATAGGGCGGATGTACATTTCTACGGCCAACTGATAATCGGCCGGTAGTACGCTTACTACCGGCTCGCCCTCTTTGATGATTTCGCCTACCCCCGGGGTGATGGCCTGCACAATGTAGCCGTCTTGCGGAGCTACGATGTAGTAGAAAGCTGTCCGACGGCTGTAATTCTCGCGGTCAATGCGCAACTTATTGACGGAGGCTTGGGCATCGAACATTTCGGATTGTGTGCTGAATTTATCGCTTTCGGCCTTTGAAATCTTATTGTCGTACTCATTGCGCGTTAGGCTGAGCTCCGTGCGCAGGATGTCCAGATCGTTCTGAGTGACAGCCAGTTTATTTTCGGCGCCAACCAACTTGGCTTCACTTTCTTGGAGCTTGGCGCGCTTTTCTTCCAATTCGGTCAGCGATTTCAGGCCGCGGTCGTAGAGGTTTTTCACCGCTTCGAACTGACGGCGGGCAATTTGGATGTCCACCTTGGCTTGCTCTAAGGCGGCGCGGTCGGCCTCAATCTTCAGTTCTGTTTGGCGAATCTTGTTCGCAATTTGCTGAAGTTTATTGTCGCGCTCGCGCTGCATGGCCGCTATTTGTGCCTCCAGGGCCGCTATTTTGTTTTGATAGGAGACGATGGCGCTCTCTTTGGCCTGTACCTGGTTAGAAACGCGCTGTACCAGCTCAGGGTCGAAATACTCGGCTTTGACCTCAGAGAGGCGCACGATGGTGTCTCCAGCCTTGACGTATTGGCCTTCCATCACGTACCAGTGTTCTATTCGGCCGGCAATAGTGGCGTGTACTGTTTGGGGGCGGTGTTCGGGCCGCAAGGTAGTTATGCGCCCGGTGGCCTGTATGTTTTGCTGCCAGGGCAGAAAGAGGATAATTAAAAAAATGGCGATGATGACCAGCAAAAGCCGGCGCATCATAAAGTGCCAGCGAACCAGCCGATTGCGCTGAGGCGCTTGCAGGTTTTCCAGATCGCGCTGGCATTGAACGGTGTTTTCGGATATGTCTAACATAGCTCGACTAGAGATTTAGCTTTCTTCGATGCTTTCGGATTTAGAGCGGAAAATGCGCTCGAAATGTTCCGATTTTTCCACTTCTTCAAAAACCGTGTCCATGATGATTTGACCGTCGCGCAGTACAAGAACTCGGTCGCACAAAGACGCCAGCAGTGGGTCGGCAGTAGCACAGATAAACGTCCAGCGGTTTTGCGGGTCTGTGAGCAACCGCCCGATACACAGGCGGTCGCGGAAAGTAAGGTTGCCTAAAGGTTCCTCCATCACCAGTAGGTTTGGCTCCGTGATGATGGCCCGCGCAATCAGGATTTTAGTAATCGTGCTGCGAGGAACGTTCTGCCCTCCAGGCAGTAGCTCCGTGTTCAAGCCCTGTGGACTTTTGCGAATGAAGTCGGTCAACCCGATCTTGTCCGCAATTTCAAGCACGTGTTGCGTGGGCACTTCGGAGCGTCCTAATGTGATGTTTTCCAAGATCGTGCCTCTGAAGATATCTTCTTGTGAAGAGTAATCTCCGATGTGCTCGCGCAGGCTGCGCAAGTTGATGTTTTGCTTGGGCAGGCCGTTGAACAACAGCATGCCCGAAAAGTCGCGTTTGACGACAGCCAGGATGTTGATCAGCGTACTCTTTCCGGCGCCGGGGTAGCCTGTGATGGCTACGCGCTCGCCCGGCTTTATGTCCAATGATAGCCCTTTTAAGACAGGCTCTGGCGAGTCGTCGTACTGGTAGGATAAGTTGCGCAGCTCTACCCGAAAGGGCTGGTGGTTGTCGCAAAACTCCTCGACTCGAATACCGTCTTCGCGCTCTAAAGGCAAGTCGGCCACCTGACCGATCTTCTCCGTAGCTGTCAGCACATCATAACCCACTTCGTGTAACAAGATGAGCTTCTCGACGGACTCTACAATGAAGATCACCAAAATTTCAGCCGCGACAAACTGGCCAATGTTGATTTGGTTGTCCATGACCAAAATGCTGCCCAGCACCAAATAGGCGCCCAACACCAAGACGCGAAATAAAATACTGGTGCTAAACTGAAGCAGCAAAATGCGCCAAAGCCGTCCGCGAGCATCTAAATACCCCACCGCAAGGCTATCGGTGCGGTCAATGGGAAAGCGGTTTTCTCCGGCCAGCTTGAACGTGCTCGACACTCGACCCACCTCTTCAAGCCAGTGCGCCAGCTTGTACTTGTATTTCGACTGCTCCAAACTGGCCTTTATGCCCAAGGGTACCGTCCACCGAAAAAGCAGAGTCAACCCCCCCAACAGCAGCAAAGAGGACAACACGAACGTGGAGTGATAGAACGAAAGCAGGATGAGGCTGAAGAGGATTTGTAAAACGGCCGTGGTGCCTTCCAACAGGATTTTGGGCAGCCCCTTCTGAATGGCCATCGTGTCGAAAAAACGGTTGATCAACTCCGGTACGTACTCCTTGCGCAGCAACTCTAAATTGAGCCGCGGAATGCGCACGGCAAATTCGAGAGCGGCATCGGTGAACACTTGGCGCTGCATGTGCTCCAGAATAGACAGCTGCATCAACTTCAGAACGCCGACAATCAGGGCGCCTAACACCACTATGGCCACCAAAAGCACCCACGATACGGAGATCGCTCCGCCGGCAATAAGGCCGATGATGGCCTGAATGCCCAAAGGAAGCGAAAGGCTGATCAGCCCTGAAACGGCAGCATAGAGAACAATGAAGCGCAGCTCGCGTCGGTATTTCGACAGTAGCCGCACAAAGCGCTGCAGTGGGGTCAAGGTGCTCTTGTGTTCTGTTGCCATTTCTTTTAGAAAAACAAGTCAATAAGGGCTTTTCAGTCTTAGTATTCAGCCGATAAGAAAACGGCTGGTTCGTTGGCTGGTTTAGCACTTGCTCCGCCTCAAAATGGCTTTTTGCTAAAAAAGACATTTTGACGGTGGAAGATGAGGTATATCTGCCGGTTTGTCAGCCGCTCAGGGGGTGCTGCCCAAAGGTGTTTACAGGCGAACGAAGACGGCTGACCTGTGCGGTTGTCCTTCTGCGCGCACCCGAACGGCGTAGCGCCCAGGTGGCAATGCCGACACGTCGAGGACGTAGCGCCCGTCTGAGCTGAGCGCTGGGCGCAGGGGCGCAAGCACCACCTGCCCAAGGGTATTGACCACCGTTAGCTCTAAGCCATTAGGCGGGTTGGCTGCGCCCAACAACACGACATTCAACTGCTCGCCGGCTGGGTTAGGGAAAATAAGCAATTCCGCGCGCGAGAGCTGCCCTTCTGGAGCAGCAGTGCTGTTCAGCACCACAATATCTTTTTCAGCCACATTGGAGCAACCATCGGGAGTAGTGGCGACCAATCGGACGCGGTACGTGCCTTCTTGCAGATAGGTGGCCGTTTCTTGCGCTGTGGTGCCCGTTTGGCCGTTGCCAAAGACCCAAAGCCAAGAGGTGGCTCCTGCCGTTTGATCGGTAAAGGTTACCGTCCCCGGGCCGGGTAAAAAGACCGTATCTGCGGAGGTGGTAAAGGACACTGTCGGCGCAGCATCGGGCCTTACCTCCAGAGGTACTGCTGTGCGCCCACACACGGAAGGGACTTCAATTTCCCAGTCAAAGAAGTAGTAGTAGAACAGGGTAGTACTGCCGCCTGAGGGGGTACGGCCCGCGGTAATGTTGACGACGCCCGGCACGATGTAAGGAAAGCCCGTAGTACCCACGGAGTGCCGCAGCGGGTTGGTGCCCGTGAGCACTAAGGCGAGTTTGTCGGCTTTGGGCACCCGAAGGTTCAGCGCAATGCGCTGTTCTCCCGTTTGCGTGATGATGATGGGCCGAGTAACGAGTACGTTGCCGTCTCTGTCCAGCAGGCGCACGGTGCGCACACCGGTCTGGTCGGCATACACCTTCACCGAGCGCAGCGTAAAAGGTTTGAGCGCATTGAAGATAAGCCCCCCGTCAGTGCTGTTAGAGCTGTTGGTGCCGGCCGACAGGTTGGGCCTTCCTACGGTGTAAAAAGCCGACTCACTGACGTAGTAGGTCGTGTTTTGCGTGAGCGGTGGTGTCAGGAAATACGGCCCGCGGGCGATGGGTGAGGCCACCAAAGCAGTGTTGAACCACTGCGCCTCCTCTTGAGGAGTTAGGTCGGCCTTGTATTCCAACAACACGCGCGCCCCAGAGCAGATGGGCTGTTGTTGGAGCGCTTCGGCGCGCGGGTATTCTTCGTTGGCCATTTCAAAGACGCGCTTGAAGCGGTTGTTCAGCGGGCGGTTGTCGGCTTGTCCGTTGGGGTTGCGCAGTTCAACGAGGTAATTGTGTTCGCCCGGTGCAACCCCGCTAAGGGGCGGCAGTTCGACCGTAGTGAAGGTGTTGGGCAGCAGATTGCCTGTCCACCAGAAGCTTTGCAGCGAGCCACCTTCAATACCGTAGCGGATTTCAAGCGAAGTAATGGGCGTTGTTCCGGCGTTTTCAAAGGTAACGGAGGCATTCACAGGCCCGAGGCATTGTCCGCTGACTTGGGTGTTTACCGTCAGTACATCCAGCGTTTGAGCAGGCGCCTGAGCGGGCGTGTGGCCTTGCTGGAGGAGGTAGTTGTAGGCGGCTTCTAAGTCAATCATGCCTCGGCCGTAGACGTTGTCTTCGCCCGGAGCGCCCAAATCCTTGGCCGAATAGTACAAAGCGAGTTTCAGCTGTATGCCCGATAGGTTAGGAAAGGCTTGGCGGAGCAGCACCAGCGCTCCGGCAGCGTGGGGCGCAGCCATCGAAGTGCCGTTGAACGACTGGTACCCCGTGCCCGGCACGGCCGAGCGCACCGCTACTCCGGGAGCTACCACTTCGGGTTTGATGGCCAAAGCCCCCGAGCCACCGCAAGGGCTGGGGCCTCGGCTCGAAAAGTCGGCGATGGGAAAGCTCGGGTTGGTTGCCTGAACGGCCCCTACAGCAAACGTGTTGACTAAGTCCATGTTCATGGCAGCGCCCGAGTCTACCGTACTATTGCCGGGGCCGCTGTTGCCGGCCGCCCACACTACGCCAATGCCGGCGGCCTCGAGCGCGTTCAGGGCATTGATGGCAATGGAGTTGCCACAGGCAAAAGGAGCCGCGCGCCACGAGCAGTTTACCACGTCGGGCTGGTCAGCAGTGGTGGATGCGTTGCCGTCGGGGTCGAGCGCCCACTGCATCGTGGCCACATTGGAGAAAATCGTTTGGTTGAACGACGAGGCGCAACCCAACTCATTGCCAACCGGGAAAAACATCGGCCCGCCCATCCAATGGGCGTCGAAAGCCACCCCAATGGTGTCGTTCGTCAGGCGGTCAATACCGCATACGATGCCCGTTACGTGCGTGCCGTGTTCAGCGCAGTCTTCAGGCTGACCACTGCCGTTCCAAGCTTGCCATTTGGGCACTTGATGGCCCCAGTAGTTGGCGCGCATGGCCGGGTGTTCGGCGTCGTTGCCGGTGTCGATGACCAGAGCCTTGCGCCCATAGCCCGTGTAGCCCAAATTCCACATAAACGGCGCCTTGATGGCCGCCAATCCCGGCTCTTTGCCGTTGGGGCCGCCCGCAGCGATCTGGCGGCTGACGGGCGCTATGATTTGCACCGGTGCATTCCAGACAATTTCCGCCACTTCAGGCCAGCTGGCGATGCGCTGAAGGGCTGCGGCGTTGGCCTGCACGAAGATGGCGTTCACTATCCATACCGGGTAAATGCTGCTCAACTCCACTCCGTTCAACCGGCGCAGGCGCTCCAGCACGGCCGGCTGGGTAGCCGCTGCTTTGGCCTGCAATTGAGTGATCACCTGAAAAGAGCGCTCGGCCAAAGGCGTTTGTTCGCTTTCAAAGCGCACCAACAAAGCGCCTGCATCTACCTGGTCGGCCAAGACCACAATGGCTTGGTGCAGCCCTGTAGGGTCGGCGGCTAAGCGTTGAGCGAGTTCTACGTCTATCTTACCCGACTGGGCCAACAGGGGGAAGGGAATTAGCGCTGCCAAAAGCCCCCAAAAAAAGCGGGCAACGCTCACGGTGAAGGAGGGAAGAAATGCACGCATAGCGGTAGGTTGAGTTCGATTGATGAATAGGTGAAAACGAATAGCAAAGGTAATTCACCATCGCACTGCTCGGCGGCTATTCGGGCGGCAGTCGGCTCAGCAGCCACTCTTTTTCCGTCAGCACTGCCTCGGCCGCAATTTGGCGGCGCAGTTCGGCAACGGCTTGCGCATCGCCGGGAGCCAGGCGCACGAGCGCGCGCGCGTAGCGGACAATGTTGAGGTAATTATCGCGGTGATAGCCTACGGCCTGCTGTCGGCGCAAGAAGTGCTGGAGGCTGTCCAAGTGGCTCTCCAGCAGGTCGAATTCGCAGCTCTCGTAGTAAATTTTGAGTTGCAGGATGCGCGCATTCATCCCGTTGATAAAGTCCTTGTAATCGGCCCGCTGCAAGTACAGCAGTGCTTCGCCATAGGCCCCGCGCACGTAAGCTACGCGGGCCAAATTGAAACTGAAGGCTGCTTCTCGACAGCTTTTCTCCAGCATAGGCCGATATTGGTGGATGAATTGCTCGGCCCACTCTACCTCGCCTAAGCGCACGGCTACCCCTACGATGTTGTGGTAGGCAAAGCGCGAAAGCATGCCGTTTTCTAACAGGAGCGCTCGCTCGAGTGCTTGTTGGTAAAGGTTGAGGGTGAAACGGTACCAATCGGTTCGGCCCGTCTCGTTGCTTTTTTTAATGCTAAAATTGAGGCCCAACAAGTATAAAGCGCGCAATTCGTCGGTCGGAAATTGTTCAGAAGCCGTCAATAGCCCTTGGCAAAAAGAGACAAAATGGGTTTCGGCTCCAGAGTCTGCTAAAAAGTGGCAAGCGTGATAGTATAGAGCAATGGCCGGTACGTCGAGCCAGCCTTCTCGCTCCACGTGAGCCAGCACCGCCTGCAACAGACCAAAGCGGTAAGGCTGCCGCGTCACGGCGTGATGCGACAGGGCAAAACATACGTGGCGCAACTTGCGCGCCGCGTAGGTTTTGTCCAATAAATCGGAAATCTCTTGCAAGTTGAACGACTCGTAACGCTTGGTGGCCGAGGCCAACTGAAAAGCCTCTAATTCAAGGCGGTATAGGTCATCAAAATATTCTGCATGTCGCCAGGGGCGCTTACAGCGACTTTCACGCGCCTCGCGCAGGGCTGTCTGAGAGTGTTTGGGTAGGTTGCGTTTCCGATAGGCACTGGCCAGGCGTATTTTATTGCGCTCAAAGTCGGCAAAGGCCTCTTCATACATCCAAAAGTGCTCAAGCAACGCCAGCAGATCGCTGTTGGCTAAGCGCAACTTCTGGTCGTCGTACTCCTGGCCGGGGTATGCTGCGGCAAAGGCGGCCTCGGCGTCGGGTTGCTGTTCAGTCTCACGGCACTCGCGCAGGTAGTTGCACAAGCGCACGAGGTGCTCCTTTTGGTTGAAAAAAGGCGAGCGAACCCACTTGTCAAAGGTGCGCAACTCACTTCTACTCAGGGCGGAGAAGGCTTCCCAAAGACGGGTCTTTTGCATGAAAAAGGCGATGTATTTAGGTTAGATACGAATGCTTCTGCGAGAGGGAGGACTTAGCCGCCAATAAGGTCCGCCATGAGTTGCCCTGAAAAGTACGGTCGTCGTCATTTCGAGCCACTCCTAATGCCTTGCAGGAGGACACGGAATGTCGTACGGGCGGCTGTTTGCTCGCTCTAAAATAATCAGGTGAAAGTACTACTAAGTGCTACAATAACCCAGCATAGGGTTAATTCAACCCTTTGTTTTCCAGCGTTTATGAGCAATGAGCGTCTTTTGGCGGCGCTACAATTTCAAAATTTTGTCTTTGTGTCCCCTCGGGTGGCAGCGCACCTTTGTGCCATCGTTAACCCGTAGACTATTTTCGCAAGGTATGAAACAGAAAGATTGGATATTCACTTTCCTGTTGCTGGGGTGCAGCCGCGCCTTAATGGCGCAGTGTACGGCAGATGCAGGTCCTGATCAGGCGATCACGTGTGTGGACTCTTTTGTCGTCCTCATGGGGAACTCCAACGTATCCAATGCGCAATACATGTGGTCGGGCCCCAATGGTTTTACTTCCACGCAGCAGCAGCCTATTGCTTGGTTTCCGGGGGTGTATTCGCTGACGATTACCGACCCAGGCACCGGTTGCACTGCCACAGACGAAATGGTCGTAACAGAAGACACTGCATTACCCGATGTTTCGGCTACGGGCGGTTTTTTGTCTTGCAGCTCTACATTGGTGCTAAGCGGCGTTTCTAATACACCGGGAGTGGCCTTTCTTTGGTCGGGGCCGGGTGGGTTCTCCAGTACTCTTCAGAACCCGACCATCTCGACGGCCGGTGTTTACACGCTTTGCGTATTCAGTCCGGTCAATGGCTGCTCGGCCTGCGATACGGCGGTGGTGGAGCAGCCTCCTGTCATTAGCTTACTGCCCAACCTCAGCCCCATCCGATGCTTTGGCGGCTCCGATGGCGCCATCACCGTAACGGCCGTCGGAGGAGTACCGCCGCTGTCGTTCCAGTGGTCAACAGGAGCAACGGGACCAACGATAGCCAACTTGTCAGCGGGCGTTTACACGGTTACGGTTACCGATGCTGAGGGCTGTTCCTCCAGCCAAACCTTTGTGCTGACCCAACCCGATTCCATCCTCATCTCTTCTGTTTGGATCAGCCCAGTCGCCTGCTTTGGCAAAGCCGATGGCTCTATTTTCCTTGGCTCCCTCACGGGCGGCACTCCGCCGTACCTCTTTTCGTGGTCTGGGCCAAACGGCTTTAACGCTACGACCCAAAGCATTCAGTCGTTGGCAGCAGGGGAGTATGTGCTGACCATTACCGACTCGCAAGGCTGCACCTCCG
Source organism: uncultured Saprospiraceae bacterium (assembly GCA_937934275.1). Classification (GTDB taxonomy): domain Bacteria; phylum Bacteroidota; class Bacteroidia; order Chitinophagales; family Saprospiraceae; genus M3007. The sequence continues at coordinate 18,955 of CALHAM010000141.1, forward strand.
TACACGAATTCGTCGTGGGAGGGCCGATAATGCCGCTGGAGGTAACACGTGTGCTGATTTGCGACGAGCAGGCTACCCTTAGTGTGCGCGGCGGTACAGGGCCTTATTGGGCCGAGTGGGAACGCCTGGATACCTCCTGGATATACTATGGCTTAACGATATACCAGCCGGCGGTAGGATTATACGAGGTTAGGGTTTACGACACGATGGGCTGCTCCCTGACCTTAAAAGTCAATGTGCCTGCCGATGCACCGCCTTGCACGCGCATTGCTGGCCGAGTGGTCTACGACAAGGACAAAAACTGCCAGGCCGACCCTGCCGAAACCGGGCTGTTTGCTTGGATGGTTACCGCACAAGGAGCCCACGACACCTTCTACGGCATCACCGACGCACAGGGCTATTACGTAATGCTCGTCTCTCCGGACATCTACACCGTGCGGCTGATCCCCCCAAACAGCCAAGACATCGTTTGTCAAAACGACGTACTTGTGCAGCTCAATCAAGCCGGCGACGCAGCCGTGGTCAACTTTGAGGCGCAGGTGGCGGACCCGCCCTGCCCGCGCCTGACGGTAGACCTAAGCACCCCCTTTCTCCGGCGTTGCTTCACGGGCCTCTATTCGGTGCGCTATTGTAACCAAGGCGTCGAACCCATCCCTCAAGTCCGCGTTGAGCTGGAGTTGGACCCTTTCTTGACCTTCTCGGATGCCACCGTTGCGGCCATACCCTTAGGCAACAACACCTTCCAGTTCAACCTCGGCACGGTGCCGCCTGGCTTTTGCGGTCAGTTTTGGGTGAGCGTCCAGGTCTCTTGCCAGGCTGCATTAGGCCAGATACACTGTTCAAAAGCTCGCATTCTGCCCGACACCCTATGCGAACCCCCTCACCCGCTGTGGTCGGGCGCGCACGTTCAGGTGCGCTCGCAGTGCACGGGCGACTCGCTGCTCTTCCTGTTGCACAACATAGGCCCTCAGCCCATGAGTGTTCCGCTGGAATACATCGTCATTGAGGACGGCATCATGCTGCGTCAGGGAAGCGCTGCTCCGCTCGCTGCGGGCGAGACGATGCCCGTCGCCGTGCCGGCCAACGGCGCTACTTGGCGCCTTGAGGCGATTCAGGAGCCGTACACTCCGCGCAACGACCGGCCGGTACTGTCGGTAGAGGGGTGTACGACCACCGGATCGTTTACCACGGGCTTTGCCGCCCAGTTTCCTACCGGCGAAAATAGGCCCCAAGAAGATGTAGATTGCACGGACAACGTGGGTTCCTACGACCCCAACGATAAACAGGCTTTCCCCATCGGCTACGGCCCGGCGCACTACGTACGCCCGGGCACCGAAATCGAGTACCTCATCCGCTTTCAAAACACTGGCACCGATACAGCCTTTACCGTCGTCGTGCGCGATACGCTTTCTCCCTGGCTCGACCCCCTCACCGTTCGCCCAGGCAGCAGCAGCCACCCTTACCGCTTCGACCTGATGGGGCCGAGCGTCCTGCTGTTCGAGTTTCAAAACATTCTACTGCCCGACAGCAACACCAACGAGGCGGCCTCGCACGGATACGTCAAGTTTCGCATCCGCCCCCGCACGAACACGCCCTTGGAGACAGACATCTTCAACAGCGCAGCCATCTATTTCGATTTCAACGAACCCGTCATGACCAACACTACCCGCCACCGCATCGGCCAAAACTTCCTATCCGTAAGTAGTTGGGTACCCGTGCAGCCTCAGCTCAAGGTAAGTGTTGTCCCTAACCCTCTCACTCACAGCGCCTGGCTCGCGCTAGACGCTGCCCCCGCCACCGGCCGCTATACCCTCCGCCTGTGGGACGCCACCGGCCGCCTCGCCCGTGAAGCTAGCGCCGACGCGCCACAATTTCTGCTGCAAGCCGAAAATCTCCCCCCCGGCACTTATGCATTCTCCATCAGTCGAGAGGGGGTGCCCGTAGGCAGTGGTAAACTCGTCGTGGTTCAGCGCTGATTATTTTTCTATGCTTTCAAACCTGCAAAGCGCCGCCTCCCCGCCGGGCGGCGCTTTTTGTTTCCGTAAAAAAAAGCAAAGACCGACGCCTCTTTTGTCGCCTATCTCGCCGGGCGCTTGGCTCGACAGCAAAATAGCCCGCCTCGTCAAGGTCGTGCCGTTGTAGGAATTTGCACCGGCAACCTCAAAGACTTTGCAGCCCAAAGACTGTGCTGCTTTTTCTGCGGCCAGCTCGCTGGCAGCAGCGCCGCCCAGAAGCCTATTTTTGCCCCCATGGATCGCCAGTCTCTGATCACAGCCATTTTTCAAAAGAAGACGTTCCTGTGCGTGGGCTTAGACGCGGAACCCGCTCAACTTCCGCAGCCGTTGCGAGGGCAGCCCGATGCAGTATTCGAGTTCAACCGCCGCATCATCGACGCTACGCGCGACTTGTGTGTGGCCTACAAGCCCAATATTGCTTTTTACGAAGCGCGTGGAGCAGAGGGCTGGCGCGACTTGGAGCGCACGGTGCAGTACATCGGCGCTGAGCATTTCATCATTGCCGATGCCAAACGCGGCGATATCGGCAACACCTCTCGCCTCTATGCGGAGGCCTTCTTTCAGCACCTATCCTGCGATGCCGTTACGGTGGCCCCCTACATGGGGGCCGACAGTGTGATGCCCTTTTTGGCCTTCGAAGGCAAATGGGCCATCGTGTTGGCTCTCACCTCCAACGCCGGCAGCGCCGACTTTCAGCAGCGCCGCCTCGTGCTCACCGGGGCCTCTCTGTGGGAGCGCGTCCTCGAACAGGCCCAACACTGGGGCACGCCGCAAAACCTGATGTTTGTCGTGGGCGCCACCCATCCACAGGCCTTGGCGCGCGCCCGAGCCATAGCCCCCGAACACTTCTTCTTGGTGCCCGGCATCGGCGCTCAGGGCGGCCAATTGGAGGCCGTCTGTCGGCATGGCCTCACCCCTGAGGTTGGGCTGCTGGTCAATGCTTCGCGCAGCATTCTGTACGCCTCCGCAGGCGAAGACTTCGCCTCCGCCGCTCGCGCCGAAGCCCAGCGCTTGCAGCGGGAAATGGCGCATTGGTTGGAAACCCTCACTGGTTGATGAGAATGGGCGCCGTTTTGCCCCCGCTCATGATGACCACTTTGGCGTTGGGCGAAGCCGCCAACTCGCGTTGCACCTTAATCTGCTCGTATTGCAGCAGCTTATCGGTCAGCGAAGCCGTCAAAATGCGCTGGTAATCGGCAATACCCTGGGCCTCTACTCGCTTGCGCTCGGCCTCTTGGCGTTCCTTCTCCAGGATGAATTTCATCTTTTGCGCCTCCTGCTCGGCATTGATCTTAGCCTCAATCGCTGCCTTGACCGAAGGCGGCAGGTTGATGTTGCGGATGAGGACTTGCTCCAGCACCAGCCCTCGCTCCTTGAAATCCTTTTCAATGGCATCCGAAAGCCGCTGCTGAAATTCGTCGCGTTTGGTGGAATACAGCGATACCGCATCGTAATAGGCAGCGTAGTCGCGAATTTTGGTGCGCACCAACGGGCGCACAATCACATCGCGATAGCCCTGCCCAATGCTGCGCAAAATGTTGGGCGCCTCATCGGGAATGACGCGAAAAAGCACCGTCAGGTCAATGACTACTTCCAAACCATCGGACGACAACACCCGAATAGCGTCATCGCCCATGCGCTGGCTCTCGTCATGGACGCCCGACATGGTGTAGTTCTGCGTTTTAATGTCAAAATTGATGACCTCTACCAGCGGATTGACTACGTTGAGGCCTTCGGTTAGGATGCCGGGCTGCACCTTGCCGAAAAGCGTCTGCACACCCACCGTGCCGGGCGAAATCTGGACAAAACAGGCGCTAAGCACCCCCAAGACGATTAGCCCAACCCCTATCATGCGGCCGATGCGGCCAAACTGGCCAAAGGGCGTACCCGGAATGGGGCGGCGAAGAGTGAGCGAAATGGCCAGAATAACCAGGCCGAGAAAGACAAGAGCCATAACTGTGTCGTTGGGATGTGGTGAAAGTGAGAAAAGAAGCGGGTGCGGAGGCCTTACAGGACGCTCGCAAACTGGCGCAGCAGCCGCACATCGTTTTCAAACAACAGGCGGATGTCTGGGATGTTGAACAGGCGCAGGGCTTGCCGCTCGATGCCCATGCCGAAGGCAAAGCCCGAATAGCGGCTGCTGTCAATGCCGCAGTTGTCGAGCACTTGCGGGTCGACCATGCCACAGCCCAAAATCTCTAACCAACCCGTGCCTTTGGTGAGGCGGCGATTTTCCTCGGTTTCGGTGCCCAGCCAAATGTCCATTTCAGCGCTGGGTTCGGTGAAGGGAAAGAACGAGGGCCTCAGCCGAATTTTGGGAGCCCCAAACATTTCTTGGGCAAAGTAGAGCAGCGTTTTCTTCATGTCGGCAAACGAAACGCCTTCGTCCACGTACAACCCTTCCACCTGATGGAACTGAGCGTGCGAGCGGGCGGAGATGGTCTCGTTGCGATAGACGCGCCCCGGAGCGATGATGCGAATGGGCGGCTTGCGCGTGGTCATGACGCGCGCTTGCACGTTACTGGTGTGGGTGCGCAGGAGCATGCCGGGCGCATCCACCACGTAGAAGGTGTCTTGCATGTCGCGCGCTGGATGGTCTTCGGGCGTATTCATGGCCGTAAAGTTGTACCAGTCGTGCTCGATTTCTGGTCCATCGGCCACGACAAAACCGATGCGCTCGAAGATGCTGATGATGCGCTCCAGGGTGATGGCTATCGGGTGGCGCGCGCCCAGCGGCAGCGCTTCGCCCGGAGCCGTCAGGTCGAGGGCCGCCGCGCTGGCCTGTTCGGCTTGGGCCTCCCACTCGGCTTTGGCGCTCTGATAGCGCTCCTCAGCCGCTTGCTTCAGGGCGTTTACGAGCTGTCCGTACTCGCGTTTACGCTCGGCGGGAATGTGGCGCATTTGCTCCATGTACGCTTTGACCAAACCCTTCGTGCCCAAATAGCGCACGCGAAATTGCTCTAAAGCTTCGGGGGTGGTTAGCTCCTCGGCGCTTACGGCCTCCACCCATTGTTTTACTTCTGCAAATAGGTCGTTGTTGACGGGATGAGACATGCGGGTGTTTTTTAATGCACAACAAAGGTACGAGCTGAGGCGTGAAACGCGGCAGCCTGCCGTTGGATGCCGCAGCATGCATTCCCAAGTAGGGCGCTTAGGGGGCTTTGCCGCTGCTAAGCCTTGCGCCTGTTCGCCTCGTAGGCCCTCAACACCTGCTCTGCGGCGGCAAAGGGCGACAGCCGACCGGCCAACACCGCTGCTTCTAAGGCAGGCAGCAGGGCCTGCACCTCAGGGTGTCGGTAAAAAGCCTGCCGCAAGCCCTCCTCGATGCTTTCGCGCAGCCAGTAGAGCGTTTGCTGTTGGCGCTGTTGGGCCAAGTAGCCGCTGCGTTGAAATTGGTGTGCGCACTCCTGAACGGCCGCCCATACCTCAGTGATGCCTAAGCCCTCGGTGCTGCTGCAGGTCAGGACGCGCGGCGTCCAGCCGCTGGGGTGAGGAGGTAATAAGCGTACGGCGTTCAAGTAGTAGCCCTGCGCTTGGCGAGCCAACTGCAGCCGCTCTCCGTCGGCTTTGTTGACCACCAGCAGGTCGGCCATTTCGACAATACCGCGCTTGATGCCCTGCAGCTCGTCGCCCGCACCGGGCAGCAGCAGCAGCAGAAAAATGTCGGTGATGTGGCGCGCGGCAATTTCAGACTGCCCCACGCCTACCGTCTCTACGAGCACCAGATCGTAGCCCGCGGCCTCCACTAAGCGAATGGTTTCGCGCGTCTTGCGGGCAACGCCTCCCAGCGAAGTGCCGGCAGGCGAAGGGCGAATGAAGACCGCCTCCGAGGCCGATAGGCGCTCCATGCGCGTCTTGTCGCCCAGAATGCTGCCGCCGCTAACGGCGCTAGAAGGGTCAATGGCCAATACGGCCACGCGCCGCCCTTGCCCTAGGGCGCACATGCCCAGCGCTTCGATGAACGAGCTCTTGCCCACTCCCGGTGAGCCGGTGATGGCTAAGCGCAGGGTGTTTTCGCCAGCGGCATCGGTCAACTGCTCCAGCAGTTGTTGGGCCAACGCCTGATGGTCGGGCCGTGCGCTCTCCACCAGCGTGATGGCGCGCCCCAGCGCCACGCGGTCGCCGGCGCGAATGCCTTCGGCGTACTGTTCTATAGACCACTGCAGGCGCGGCATGAACGGAAAGGATTTCGGGCAAAGATGCGGCGCCTCGACCGCACTTTTAGCAAGAAAACAGCGCGCTCAGCCCAAGCAACGCTCCAGGGCGGTGCGCAGCCACGGCGCCAGCACTTCTACGGGCACTTGCTCGATGGGGTGCGGAACGCCGAGTAGACGCTCGAAGCGGCCCCTGGGCAGCCAGCGCGCCGCCTGTTCCGACTCCTCTGGGCTAACCATCCGATCGCACTCGCCCAGGCCAATGCACACTGGGCAGGTGATGCGCCTCAGTTCGGCCTCGCCCAACGCTTCACCCGCCCTCAGGCGGCGCAACAAGTTAGCCGTTTGGCGCACTACCGCGCGCCACTCTTGCGTGCGGTGGCGTTAGGCCAGCGCCTCGGCTATTTGGTCGGCGTCTGAGCGCTGCGCTTCGCGCTCCGCCACTTCAGGTCTCCAGTCGAACTTCGTGCCCAGCGTAACGATGGCGCGCAGGCGCTGCGACGCTCGCAAGGCCATGCGCAAGGCAACGTATCCGCCCATGCTGTATCCGAAAACAACAACGGGCCGGCAGATGTCGCGCGCGTCCAGCAGCTGCAGCATCGCCTGGGCAAAGGCCTCTGTGGAAAATGGCCCGTCGGGCTGGGCATCGCCGTGGCCCGGAAAGTCGGTGGTCAGCACTTGCCCATCGCTCGCCCATTCGGTGTGCAAGGCGTCAAATTGGGCCGCCGACCCCAGCGCGCCGTGCAAAAGCAACACAGGCTCCATGTTCCTCTCAGGCGGTGGCCCAAGGGTGGGCGGTTAGGCCAAATGCGCCTGATAGGCGGCGGCATCCATGAGCGTGTTGAGGTCGTCCGGATTGGCCACCTCCACTTTGACGATCCAGCCCTTGCCGTAGGGATCCTCGTTGATGAGCCCTGGGTTGCCGCCGCGCGCATCGTCAATGTCGGCGTTGAATTCCAGCACAGTAGCCTTGACGGGCATGAACAAGTCGGAGGTCGTCTTGACGGCTTCTACGGTGCCAAAAACACCGTGGGCGTCAACGGTTTGTCCGACCGTCTCCACTTCAACGTACACCAATTCTCCCAGCTCGCTTTGGGCAAAGTCGGTGATGCCTACGTAGGCGATGTTGCCGCTCTCTAAGCGGATCCACTCGTGGTCTTCCGTGTATCGGCAGTTGTCAGGAAAGTGCATGAAAGGAAACAGGTTTTGTTGTTGAAGAAAGTTCAGATGCGGTGGCGAGCCCTTTTATCGGGCGGCCCAAAGGTAAAGCGCTGCCAAAGTTGGCCAAGCGGCTTTTGCAGCTTTTGCGCTGGCTCCCCCTTTGTGGGGCTTTTGTTTTCTTTGCAGCATCATCGCCTCGCGCAGGCGCACCCACACAGCGGTGGACGGGTCTAAAAAAGGATGCCTATGAAAGAGCAGGTCAGCGAACACGAAGTTTTCATGCGCTTAGCCATCGAGCAGGCGCGGCGGGGCATGTCCAACAACGAAGGCGGTCCGTTTGGAGCAGTCGTTGTCAAAGAGGGTCGAGTTATTGCAGCAGGCCACAACCGCGTAACGAGCACCAACGATCCTACGGCCCACGCCGAGATCGTCGCCATTCGGGAAGCTTGCCGTCGCTTGGGCAGCTTTCAGCTCGACGGCTGTGTGCTCTACACCTCCTGTGAGCCGTGCCCGATGTGCTTGGGCGCCATCTACTGGGCCAGGCCTTCTCAAGTCTTTTTTGGCTGCACGCGCCGCGATGCGGCGGCCATTGACTTCGACGACGATTTCATCTACCGAGAGATGGCTTTGCCGCCGGGCGAACGCCGCATCGAGATGAGGCCGCTGCTGCGCGCAGAGGCGCTGCAAGTGTTTGCCGCTTGGCGCGAGAAGGCGGATAAGAAGCCGTATTAGGCTTGGCCGATTTGCTCTAAGCTGCGCCGCCAGCGGTGCTCGGCTTCGACAGCCGTCAGGGTTGTTTTGCGCAGGGAATACGGCGTTTGGCCGGGGATAGTCGCGATGACTTGGCCATTGAGGTTCTTCTTGTCCTGTTGCATCGAGGCCCACACTTCGGGCCAAGGCACTTGGGCTAAGGGCACTGGCGGCAGCAACGGCCGAAGCAGGGCCAGGTCGGCGGGCGAAGGGTCTTCCAGTTCGCATAACATCCCTACAGCAATGGCCTCGCCATGGGTAATGGGTTGCTCGAGACGGAGGAAATAGCTCTCCAGCCCGTGGCCGAAGGTGTGGCCGAAGTTGAGCAGGGCGCGCAGGCCTCGCTCGAGCGGGTCTTCGTTTACGATGCGCGCCTTGACGGCGATGGAGGCCCGCAGTAGGCGCTGCCATTCCTCCGGAGGGATGGCCTGCGGAGTGTTCATGAGGTTTGGCTGCTGTTGCAAGTATTGCAACAGTTTGGGTGCTCCGATGTAAGCGTGTTTGACCACTTCGGCCAGCCCGCTGTGCCATTCGCGCGGCGGTAGCGTTTGCAGAAAAGTGGGGTCGGCAAAGACGGCTACTGGCTGGCAGAAGGCGCCGACGGCATTTTTAATCCCCCTAAAGTCTAGCCCTACTTTTCCGCCCAAGGCGGCATCGGTCATGGCCAGCAGAGTAGTAGGGATGTGGGCAAAGGCGATGCCGCGCTTGTAGGTGGCTGCACAAAAGCCGCCCACGTCGCCTAAGGCACCGCCGCCGAAAATGAGCGCAAGCCCTCGGCGGTCGAGTTGGGCCTCCAGCATGGCTCCCCAAAGCGCTTGGCAGGTATCCAGCGTCTTTAAAGCCTCCATGCCCCCCGGCACATAGGACCCACCCGCCGGCATCACATAACGGGGCGCTTGGCCCATGGTGGCCTCTACAGCCTCTCCCCAATGCGTGTAAACGTTGCCGTCAATCATGCCGAAAAGACCCGAGTAGGCCGCCCGATGCTCCTGCAACCACGGCAGCAGCGTCTGGGCAAGTGGGCCAAGCCACACTGGGCTGCCCGCCACCACAAAGTCTGGCGCGCTCATGCGTGTCCGTTGGCTGAAGGCATCTGAATGCTCACCGTAGTGCCACGCCCGGGCTCACTGTCTAAGTGCAGCTTCCAGTGGTGCTCGCGGCAGATGGTCTGCACGTAGTACAGGCCCAAGCCAAAACCCTTGACGTTGTGCACATTGCCCGTAGGCACGCGATAGAACTTCTTAAAGACGTGTCGCTGGTGTTCAGGTGCAATGCCGATGCCGTGGTCTCTGACGGCTAACACCAAATGGCTGTTGACGGCAGTGAGTTCCACCTCAATATGCGGAGGGCTTTTGGAGTACTTGATGCCGTTGTCCACCAAGTTGTGCAGGATGTTGGTCAAGTGCAAGCGGTCGGCCCGCACCCAGGCGTGGTCGGTGTGCAATTTCAGCTCGAGCTTGCCTTTCTTCTCCTCCGTTTTCATTTCTAACGAAGGTTGTAAGCCCTTGATGAGGTCGGCCAAATCCACCTCTTCCAAGTTGAGCTTCAGGTGTTCGCGCTCGATCTTGGCCAACTGCAGCACTTTTTCCACTTGGGTGTTGAGGCGCATGATTTGCTCCTTGATGATGCCCGCATAGCGCAACAGGCGCGCATCGCTCTGAATGAGCGGATTTTGCAAAAAGACGTCGGTCGAAATGTTGATGGTCGCTATCGGAGTTTTAAACTCGTGTGTCATGTTGTTGATAAAATCTCGCTGCAGCTCCGACAGGCGCTTTTGCTGCAAAATGACACCAATGGTATAGATAAAGAACAACACCGCTAAAAGCACCAACGCCGTAAAGGCGAGCACCACCCACATGTTGGCCATGAGGTTCACCGCCTTGTTCGGAAAGCGCACGCCGAAATAGTAGATAAAGTCGCTGTCGTGATGGGCAGGCAGCGGCAGGTGAAGCTGCGTGCTGGCGTCGCCCTCTGCCTTCTTTTCGTATTTGACCAAGCGGCCGCTAACCATCTGATTGCTGGAGCAGTCGAAAATGCCGTACTGAAAGTCTTCGCGCAGGCCTTGTTGTTCAAAAGCCTTCTTCAAATAAAACTCCAGCGAGGCCTCGTCAAATTGGTTGTTGATGTTGACGACGTAGTAGTTAGACTGCACCCTCTGGATGAGGTTAGCGTCTTCGAGCACAAACAAGCCCACGCGTGCTAAGTCGCGCGCCGTTTCTAAAAGCGCTTGCCGAACGCGGCGGTCAAAGTCCTGCTCCTGCAAATCCCACATGCGCATGACCCAGTAGGTCTGCACCGAAATCAGGCCTATCACCGTCAGCGTGCCCAATAAAATAACCCTTCGAATCGCGCGGTTCGTCATGAGAAAAGAAGAAGAAGCGCTCGTCAGACCTTCTCAACAACGCCCACTACAGGCAGCTTTTGAGCGAGACGGGCCAAAACGACTGCAAACATAAAGAATCCCCGCGTTCCCAAAGCCTCGCATGCGCCTGTCGCCTCCAAGAGTAGCCCTCCTTTTTCAAAAAGGGAAAATGCGGCTTTAGATGCGGATATACTCTTTTTTTTCTACGTTTGCCGCGATCACCTACTTTTGCTGTGGCAACAGCATCCGACGAAAACACCGCACCTGTGCCCCGAGTACCGCTGCGGATAGCGTATCGAATACTCTATGAGCCACAAAAACACACAAATATTCATCGCCTACGCGCGCAAAGATGCCGAATTGCTAAACCAATTTCGGACGCACCTGCGCCCCTTGGAGCGTGCGGGTAAGGTTCAGGTCTGGTACGACGGCCTCATCGAGCCGGGCGCCGTGTGGGAGGCGCAGATCAAAAAAAACCTGCACGCCGCAGACATCGTCTTGCTCATGGTGAGCGCCGACGCCATTGCGTCGGATTACTTCTACGACAAAGAAGTGGCCGACGCTTTGGAGCGCCACCGCGCGGGCGCTGCCCGCGTCGTGCCCATGATCCTGCGCCCCTGCGCCTGGTATGCTACGCCGTTGGCCGAGCTGCAAGCCATACCCCAAAACGGCAAAGCCGTCACCACCTGGGCCGACCGCGACGAGGCCTACGCCGACGCCGCCCAATCGCTCCTGAACATAGTCAACAACATCGAACAGCACAAGAGAGAACAAGCCGAAGAAGAACAGCGCCGCCGCCAAGGTGAGGAGGAGCGTCGCCTGCGCCAAGCCGAAGAACAGCGCCGCCAGAAAGAAGCCGCCGAGGCCGAGCGCCGAAGAGCCGCCGAAGAACAGCGCCGCCAGAAAGAAGCCGCCGAGCGCAAGGCCTTAGAGGAACGACAAGCTCAATACGCGTACCACATGGCTGAGGCTCGCAAGCTCCTGCGCCGCCGCGATGGGTTGTCGGCCATCCATCACGCGCAGGCCGCGCTGGCCATAGAGCCCGGCGACGCCGACGCTTTGCAGCTCATCCGCCAGGCCGAACACCTACGCCTTCAACCGCCGCCGCCCCAACCGCCCTACCTGCGCTGGGCTGCCATCGGCATCGGCGCCCTGCTGGCACTCTTCCTCATTGCCAGAGCCATTGGCGGCGGTGGCGGCGAAGATGCAGCCGCGCAAGCCTATCGGGAAGCCTGGCGACAGGCTGAAGCAGAAAGTACGCTGCCCGCGTGGAAGGCTTTCTTGGCGCAATATCCCGACGGCGAGCGCTGGGAAGCAGCCCAGCAACAATTGGACAGCTTAGAAAACCAACGCAACGCCTTGCTGAACGATGCAGCGGTGCTCGCCGAAGCAGGTGTGACGGAAGCAGCTTGCGAAAACCTGCGCGCCGCGCTGCGCATAGACCCTTCAGACCGCGACATACAGCGGCGCATAACGCAAATGGGCTGCCCGTCATTGAAAAAATAACACAAAAATAAATAACATATGAACCATTCTTTTCTACCCTTTCTGCTTCCGGCGCTGCGCCCTCAACGGCTTTGCGCGCTCTGCTGTCTCCTCTGGCTTGCTACGCCGGCAATATCCCAGCAGACGTCTTGTTGCGAGCCAATCAAGAGGCAAGGTCAGACCGCATTCGATCAAAAAAACTACGATAAGGCCATCGAGATCTGGTCTCAAGGTAAAAAATGCTCCGATGCCGCCAAGTGCCCCGATCTTGATGACCTCATTAAAAAAGCCCAAGTCGAAAAACAAAAAAATGCGGCTGCAATAGAGCAAAAACGAAAGAACGAGCAAGACCGCCAGCGCCAAGCCGAGCAGCAGGCTGCTGCCGCCAAAGCTTGCGACGACGCCTATGCCGTCGCCAAGGCCGCCGACACCAAAGCTGCTTACGAGACTTTCCTCAGGCGGTATCCCGACTGCCGACACGCCGCTGCCGCCCAAAAGCGCATAAATGAAATAGCAAAACCTGTGCCGCCCACACCTTCCCCTACCCCCGCCCCCCCGCGCCCCGACATGGTCTTCATCCGCGGCGGTACTTTTTGGATGGGCTGCACGTCGGAGCAGCGGGATTGTTATAGTGGTGAGTCGCCTACGTTTGAGGCGACGGTGTCGGATTTTTATTTGGGTCGGTACGAGGTGACGGTAAGGGAGTTCAAAGCGTTTGTAGATGCTACGGGTTACAAGACCGATGCCGAGAAGGAGGGTTGGAGTTGGGTTTGGACAGGTTCATGGGAGAAAAAAGAAGGCTTAAATTGGAAGCACGATGCGAATGGTAACATTCGCCCTGCCTCGGAGATGAATCATCCGGTGTTGTATGTGAGTTGGTACGATGCGGTAGCGTACTGCAACTGGCTGAGCGAGCAGCAGGGTTTGCGGAAGGTTTATACGATCAGAGGGAGAGAGGTTGAGGCGGATTGGAGCGCGAACGGCTATCGCTTGCCGACGGAGGCGGAGTGGGAGTATGCGGCGCGTGGCGGCGCAGAATCCAAAGGGTACAAATATGCGGGCAGCAACAATTTGGATGAGGTGGCATGGTTTGGGGAAAACTCGGGCGGTAAAACGCGTCCTGTGGGAGAGAAAAAGCCCAACGAGTTGGGCTTGCACGACATGTCGGGCAATGTACGGGAGTGGTGTTGGGATTGGCGAGCTGCTTACACGTCGTCATCGAAGACGAATCCGCGGGGACCGGAGAGTGGCTCCGACCGCGTGCTGCGCGGCGGCTCGTGGATCAACATCGCCGAGAGCTGTCGCGTGTCTTACCGGAGCAGCGACCTCCCGGTCAACCGCCTCGTCGTCATCGGTTTCCGCGTGGCTTTCGTCCCTTAGTTGGGTGGCTTGCTCATCTTGCCGTGCCCTGGAGCTAAGGGTAGCAGGCAGGTTAAGCGAGCCGGTGGCGGATCCTGGAGCGTCGGCTGCGGAGCGCCGACGGCGTAAGGATACGCTACCGG
>CALHAM010000142.1 GCA_937934275.1 uncultured Saprospiraceae bacterium
TGCTCTCGGGTTGCTTTTCAAAGACAAAAGTAGCGGCGTTTTTGGCCAAAATACTCGTCATTGATATGTCATTAAGGAAACTACTTTTCTCGTTGCTGCTCATCTTCGGCCTACTTTCCGCTTCGGCCCAAGACTCGCTCAGCATGACTCGGCTAGCGCAATGGCATGACACTACGCTGCCCATTGCTTCCCCGGGTAATCTCAACGTGCGCTATAGCGGTTGCTGGGGCTTGGCCGTCAATGGTCGCGAGTACGCCATTCTAGGGGGTGCGCGCCACGTGTTGGTTTTCGACGTTACGGTGCCCACTCAGCCCGAATTGGTGGGTAAGTTTGAGGGGCAGACCAACACAGTTTGGCGCGAATTTAAATCGTATAAAAATCGCGTTTACGCTGTCTCTGATGCCACTTCGGAAGGGCTGATGATTTTGGACTTTTCCAGGGCACCCGATACGATCGTGCAAACGTATTTCAGCAATCAGCTCTTTCGCAGCGCCCATACTATTGCGCTGGATACGGTGTCGGGGCGCATCTACTTGAACGGCTCAAACATTGCTTCAGGAGGACTGGCCATCTTGGATGTCCAGCAGGATCCGGATGAGCCAATACTCATCGGCGCCTATGCCTTGCCAGGAGGTTACATCCACGATTCTTATGTGCGCGGCGATACGGTGTACGCCTCGTGTGGTTTTAACGGCTATTTCATTTACGACTGTCGAAATGCCGGTGTGGATACACCTAGGACAATCGCCAGCCTGTCGCCCACGGGTGGCTATCACCACAATAGCTGGCTCTCAACGGACGGCCGGTATGCCTACTTAACCGAGGAGATCCCCTCTGGCCGACCGGTGATGGTGGTGGACTTAGAGGGTATGGCGGCCAACGACCTCGTGATCCGAACATCGTTTCTCGATCCCTTCCTGCCGGCGGGCACGTACAACGCTATTCCGCACAACGTCTACATCAAGGACAACCTGCTGTTCAATTCACAATACGAAGATGGCTTATTGGTCTACGATATTAGCCAGCCGGTAGCGCCTAAGCTGGTGGCTTACTACGATACGCACCCGCAGAACACGAAGTATAACACCTATTTTGGCTGTTGGGGCAATTATCCATGGCTGCCATCGGGCACCATCATCGCTGGCGACATGCAAAATGGCCTGCAGCTGTTGCGCCTAAGCGGTTCGGTGAGTGTATGGCCGCAACTGCAGCAACCCTTCGTACGCATAGCCCCGAATCCCACAGCAGATGAGGTGCAGATTCGCTGTTTGGGCGGCCCCCATCCGCAGCACCTCCGGCTTTGGAATGCTGCCGGCCAGCTGTTCCTTGACCGGCGCTGGCCCGACGCCGAAGACCAATGCCGCCTGAGCCTGGCACACTTGCCGGTAGGCATTTACACGCTCGAATTCCTCACCCCCACAGGGGCGCCGCTGTGTCGGCGCATTGCTGTGATGCGTTAGCCCAGAAAAAGTTGTGGCGTCTGCGGAAGACGTTCCTCACAGACGCCATCTATCGGAAACCATTGCAGCATCTTTCGCTTTTCTCTAAAACCATTTCGACAAGCGCTGGTCTTTCGAGGTGCGGCGCGCCTTCTTATGGCCTTGATTTTTGAGACCCAAATCGTCCCACACTTTCCAGTCGCGCGCCGTGCGGCGTTCGCGCTTAGCCAAGACGTAGCGCACCGAAATAGCCGAGCCGTTCCAATCAAAACCGCCGCCGTTGAGGTGCAGTTCGGGCTTCCAGTCGATGGAGACGTTGATACGGCCCAGCGAGACCTCGGCACCCCCGATAAAAGAAGCTCCGTAGACGTTCTCCGCATAAGGCGCTTCTTGGCGCAGTGGCTCGTTTTGCCAATAGTAGTGGGCCCCCGCGCCGTAGTAGATATTGATGCCTCGGAAAAGGATGCGGTGATGCTTTTCGGCTAATAAGGTAGCCCCTAAGTCGCGCGAACCAATGGAAGTATGCAGAATACCCTCAGCTGCCCAACCATTGGCAATGTGTTGTTTTAGGGTTAAATTCAGCCCGTTGTCTATGCGGATGCCGCCGGCAGTTTTGTAAGACTGCGCCCAACCGGCGAGTGCACACGTAGAAAGCAGTAGTGTGGTCAAGGTGAAGGTGCGAATGTCTTTCATATCGGTATGTGTTTTGGCTGTTGGTGTGGATAGCTGCACAGAGGTAACCTCTTGTGGTTCTCTTTTTTCAAAAATCCCTGAAAAGGAGATCCGCCCTCAGCACCGATTTCGCATAAGAGCTTCCGATGGGGTCGGTATTTTTTTCAAAAAAGAAGCCTCGCAAAGGGCGTTTCTTTGCGAGGCTTCTTCCGGAGGGAAGGTCGCTTGGTTATCGCCGCCAGGGGAGTTGGTTGACGTAGCGACCGACAATAGTGCCATACCGAACGCCTTCCTCAGCATCCATGCGGAAATGAACACCCAACAACACGCGCGAGCGGGCATTTTCTTGGGCCATTTCGTAGAAGCTATCGAACGTGCGCGGCGTTCCGATAAATTCGGTGCGACTTTCGTGACAGCGGTCGGTTATCGGATAGGCATAGCCGAAGACGCTGGCCAACGCTTCAGCAGCTGCAGCCCCAAAAGTGGCATGGGCCGAAGGATACGCCGGGTATGAGGGCGACAGGCCGCGGTCGTTGGTGAGCGGATTGTTCAAGCTAGTTTGCCAGTTGGGGTCAATGACTCGCTGGATGTACGCCTGTGGGCGCTCGATATTGTAGTGATATTTAGAGTGCCAGCATCCGACAGAGGCGTCGTTGAGGGCGAGGCCTACTTTAGCGTAGGCTTCCAGGGCAGTAGCCAGCGATGCGGACTCTTTCTGGATGACTTGGCTGGTGATAGCAATCCAGCGAGAGGCAGGCCCGAAAGTCAAATTAGGGATGTCGTCTGACCAGAATTCGGCTATCCAACGGGACTCATACGATAACTGCGGAGTGTTCTGAGCATAGACCTCGAGCGCCTGAGTGTAGAGCGGCGAGTTGAGCGCCTCGCCATAGGGCAATGGAGGGCGACAAAGCAAGGCGCCATTGGGCAAGGCGAAGGTTCGGGCGTTGCCCCAATAGGGGAAAAGACCATTGCCCGGGCCGGGCATGAGTGGTTCCCAGTCGTAAGGTTTGGTATTGCGCGCCTGCCAATCGTAGCCGCGGAAGGGGTCGCGGTGGGCGTTGTGCCCTATGGCATCGGTTTGTGCCCATTCCCAGATGCGTTGGGCTACGTCGCGCCCATGCTGGCGCGATCGGATGAAGAC
>CALHAM010000143.1 GCA_937934275.1 uncultured Saprospiraceae bacterium
CCCGGCCTACAAGACACCCCCGAAATCCGACAGCGCTACTACGATATCGTCATGGAGCGATTGGAACGCCATACCGGTCAATCGGTTCGCGATGCCGTCGTATATTGTCGGTCGTTTGCTTATTCTGACTTTGTCAGCGACTATAACTCGTTCAAAGGCAACGCCTATGGATTGGCCAACACACTGCTGCAAACGGCTTTTCTGAAGCCCAAGATGCGCAGTGCTAAAGTAAGCAACCTCTTCTACGCCGGTCAGCTCACCGTACCCGGTCCGGGTGTGCCGCCCTCGCTCATCAGCGGGCAAGTAGCCGCTTCAGAAGTTAAAAAAGCGCTTGTATGAATCATCTCGAACTTTACAACTCGACGTGTTCGGCGTGTAGCAGCCTCATTACGCGCCGCTATTCGACCTCTTTCTCATTGGGCATACGGCTCTTCCATCCGCGCTTTCGGAAGCCGATTTACGGCATCTACGGTTTTGTGCGCTTTGCCGACGAGATCGTGGACACCTTCCACCACTGCGAAAAAGGAACGCTCCTGGCGCGATTTCGGGAAGACACCTACCGCGCCATCGAAGAGCGCATTAGCCTCAACCCTGTGCTGCATGCCTTCCAAGAGGTGGTGCATCAGTACGGCATCGAGCGCGAACTCATCGACGCCTTTCTCAACAGCATGGAGATGGATTTGTACAAGAGCACCTATGACGCCGACGGCTACCAGGAATACATCTACGGCTCGGCCGAAGTAGTGGGGCTGATGTGCCTACGCGTCTTCTGTGAGGGCGACGATGCGCGCTATCAGGCGCTTAAAGACCCCGCCCGGCGCTTAGGTGCCGCCTTTCAGAAGATCAACTTTTTACGCGATATCCGCAGCGACTACGACGAGCGCGGGCGCATTTATTTCCCCGGCGTGGACTTTCAGCGTTTCGACAACTACGCCAAACGCTGCATCGAGGCCGATATTCGGGCTGATTTCGACGCTGCCTTAGCGGGCATTCGCCAACTGCCCAAAGGCGCACGGTTGGGGGTCTATTTGGCCTACAAGTACTACATGCAGCTGTTTGCCAAAATTGAGCGAGCGCCTGCTCAGCGCATTGCTCAAGAGCGCTTTCGCGTTTCCGACCGCCGAAAAATGCTGCTGCTGTTCAGCTCGACGCTGCGGCATCAGCTCAACTTCCTGTAATCCTCTGGGGAGAAGTGTGGGTCGGGCTTCGGCGGCTGTAGGGGGAGTTTCTCTAAGGTATCCACTAAGGTTTTGGCGATGAAATAGTCGCGATACCAGCGGTCGTCGACCGGGCAAATATGCCAAGGAATAGCGCTGTGGTTGATGGCGTACTCATAGGCCTCCATGAAGGCCTCCCAGTGCTCTCGGTCTTTCCAGTCGCCGGGGTTGTGTTTCCAGTACTTCTCCGGGTCTTCCACGCGCTCGAGCAGCTGCTTTTTCTGCTCTTCTTTCGAGATGTGCAGGTAGAATTTGACGATGAGGGTATCGTTGTCGAAGGCCAGCAATTCTTCGAAGGCATTAATTGCCCTCATGCGTTGTTCTACGCGCTTTTGGTCAATCCAGCCGTGTACGCGCTGCACGAGGATGTCTTCGTAATGACTGCGGTTGAAGATGGCGATCATCCCTCGGCGAGGGACTGCCTTGTGCACGCGCCACAGGAAGTCGTGGGCGAGTTCTTCCTCTGTGGGCTTTTTGAACGCCGTCAGCGTCAGGCCTGTAATGCGGCACGCATCGAACACGCGGTGTATGGCGCCGTCCTTGCCGCTGCCGTCCATACCCTGTAGCACTACTAAGACAGCGTATTTGCCCTCGGCGTAGAGGCACTGCTGCAGGTCGCCTAAGCGCTTAACGAGGTGGCGCGTTTGGCGCTCGGTATCCTCCTTATTTAGACCTTTGGGCGCGGTCGTGGGTATTTCAGAGAGGCGAATGCGTGGTTGGCTCATGCAAGGTAGGTGTTAGTCTCAAAAATCGAAGGGAAATGCCGGATGTGTTTTTTTCGCTCGAAGGCATTTTTGAGAAGGAGGTCTTAGGCACCTGAGTGCTCATTTCTTGCGGTACTTGTCGATGACGGCAGCATCAACGCCGCGTTGCTCGAGGTCGTCTACGATGCGGTTGGCCTCGCTCAGGCTGTTGGTGCGCTTAACCACCACAGCGGCGTACTTGCCGCGGTTGTAGTAACCGATTTCAGCTTCGGTATATCCCATTTTGATGATGCGCTCCATTTCGCGGCGAGCGCTTTCGAGCTTGGTAAACGACCCCGCCACAACGCGATAGCGGCCGTCGCGGCTGTCGTTGTCCAGGTCTACGGGCGCCTGAGGTGGGGGCGGAGGAGTTACCTCTTGGCGCGAGGGTGGTATAGGTGTGGAGTACTTCTGCTGATTTTCGGCAGTGGTTGGGGCCGGTGCGGGCGGCTGTGGGCGGCTGGGTTCCTCCTCTAAGCCGTTCTCACCGATGACGACGGTAGAGGTATCGCCTTCGTAAAGGGTTCCAAGCGAGTCGGGGTCGGTGTAGCCTAAGTCGCGTTGCTGGTCAAATTCTTGGGCTTCTTTAGCCAAGGCGGCTTGGCGGTTTTTCATTTGGCAGGCTTTGTAGCCGGCCACCAAGATAAGGCCGGCTAAGAGAGCATACAGCAGGTAGGTGAGGATTTTGGTGGTGTTCATGCGTTATTAATTTCTTTTCCAGGCGTTGTTAGTGTGGTTGGCATCTGGGATGAGGCGGTCGCCCAATTCGACGCGGCTGACGCTTTTGCCCAGGGCACAAGGGATAGAGTGGAAGCGTTCGCCGTTTTTCCAAACATCGGCCTTGAGGTGCACGGTTTCGGAGGTTTTATCGGCGTAAGTGATGCGCAAATGTACGGGAATGGGCAGGTTTCCGGTGCGCTCGACGACGACGATGTCGCGGTCAGTCTCGGCGTCGCGCTCTACTTGGAGGATGCCGACGTCGGGGTATCCCCACTCAAAGAACCACGGGCGCCAAAGCCAATTGAGGTTTTGGCCCGAGGTTTCGTTCCAGGTGAAGAAGAAGTCGTAAGGGGTGGGGTGCTTGCCCTTCCAGCGGTTCATGTACTCGACCATGCAGCGGTGAAAGGTGTCATAGCCCAGTTGGTCGAGTAGCACTGTATAGGCTGCCTGAGGGCGCGAATAAGAGGCAATGCCGTAGGCTGGGCTACGCAAAAAGCTGGAGCGCACCATGGGCGGCACGTCGAAGTCGTTGCCTGCTGATAAGCCGTACCCACGCAAGCTGCTTTTTGAGCCGGTGAGCGAGTCGGTCAGGAAGAGGTCAAAGAAGGAGGCCCAGCCTTCGTCCATCCAGGCGTATTCCTGTTCATTGATGCCCATCATAAAGGGGAAATACGTATGGGCCACTTCGTGTATCGTCAGGTTGGTGGGGTCGGCGGGCGCCACGCTGGCGTCGTTGACCATCATGGGGTACTCCATTCCGTCGTTGCCGTTGAAAACGGTCATGGAGGGGTAGGGGAACGGATAGCCCGGGAGCCAGAAGCTCATCAGCCGGATGCCGTCGGCAGCGATGCGCGCCACGCGGTAGAAGTCGGAGGCGCTGGTATGGTAGGCGGCGCTGACCAGCGTGCGGCGGCCTGTGGTGCTGTCTACGACTACGGAGGTAGCGTCCCAGTTGTAGTGGTCGCTAGCGGCAAAAGTGAAGTCGGGTACGTTGGTGGCGCGGTAGCGGAACACATGTTGGCTCGCACGGCGGAACACACCGCCTCGTTTGAGGTCTTCTTCAGTGAAAATGCGCACTACGGTATCGGAGCGATGTGCCTGTTCGAAGCGCTCTAAGTAGGGCCTTTCCAGCAGGTCGGCGGCATTTTGCCATTCGCCGGTGGCCCACACCATGAAGCCCTTAGGCAAGGTGAGGGTGACGTCGTAGTCGGCAAAGTCGTGGTAAAACTCCTGTTGACCGCTGTAGGGCGTGCCGGCCCAGCCTCGGATGTCGTCGTAAACCGCTACTTGAGGGTACCAATAAGGCACGAAGAAGGTGGTCGGGTCGCACACGCATTCGCGCGTGGCGCGCTTGTCGGAAGGCAGGGTGTAAGACCACTCCACCTGCACGCGCACAGAGTCGCCCGGCAGCAAGGGCTTTTGGCGGATGTTCACCTCTAAAAACGTGCGGCGACGCGTGCGCTCTTTCTCGGGTACCGCTTGACCGTTGAGCAACAGCTGCTCGACGCGCACACCCTCTCCTACGTCGTTGGGGTTCACGTCGTCGTCGCGCAGGCTGCCCTTGCGGTAGCGGTCGGCGGCCAACTTGAAGCGCAGCAGCCGCAAGGTGTCGGGGCTTTGGTTGTAGTACACGATGGTCGCCTGCCCCTTAATGCGGCGCTTTTTAGGCTCGAGACCGACATGAATCCGATAAGCCGCTCGGTTTTGCCAGTACTTCGGCCCTGGGCGCCCATCCCAGCTGCGCGTTCCCTTTTCGTAAGCGCGCAAGACGTTGCGCGGAATAAATAGCGAGCTCTCTTGGGCAAAGATGGCAGGGCCAAAGGCGATGTGGAACCATAGGGGCAAAATCAGAAAACGAAGCATGTGTAGGTATTTTGGCGGCAAAGGTAAACGCCCGAGCAGAACGCCTGCGAAAAGTGAGTCCGACACCAGGCCGGCGAAGCCATCCTTGGCGAATGCCCTACCTTTGCCGCAAAGTGCTTTTTTATGCAAAAACCCTCTATTCCGGAAGGTACGCGCGATTTTGGCCCTCAGCAGTCGCGACGGCGAGCCTTCATCTTTGATACGCTGCGCGATGTTTTTATCCGCTTTGGCTACGAGCCTTTAGAAACGCCGGCCATGGAGAACCTCTCTACCCTCATGGGCAAATACGGCGAGGAGGGCGATAGGTTGCTGTTTAAAATCCTCAACAACGGCGATTACCTCAAAGACGTAGACCCAGCGCTGTTGGCGGCCAAAGACTCGGCCCGCCTCATCTCACACATCGCTAAGCGCGGCCTGCGCTACGACCTTACCGTGCCTTTTGCCCGCTACGTGGTCATGAACCGCCATGCGCTTACTTTTCCCTTCAAGCGCTACCAAATCCAGCCCGTTTGGCGCGCCGACCGGCCGCAACGCGGGCGCTATCGCGAATTTTACCAGTGCGATGCCGATGCTATTGGCTCGGAAAGCTTGCACTACGAAGCCGAACTCATCCAGCTGTACGACGAGGCCTTTGCCCGTTTGGGCATTCCCGTGCTCATCAAAATCAACCATCGCCAAATTCTTTACGGCATGGCCGAAGCTGCTGGCGTCGCCGACCGGTTCTTGGACATGACCGTGGCCATTGACAAACTGGATAAAGTTGGCCTAGAAGGCGTCCGCGACGAACTCGCCCAGCGCGGTT
Organism: uncultured Saprospiraceae bacterium; assembly: GCA_937934275.1. Classification (GTDB taxonomy): domain Bacteria; phylum Bacteroidota; class Bacteroidia; order Chitinophagales; family Saprospiraceae; genus M3007. The sequence continues at coordinate 5,346 of CALHAM010000143.1, forward strand.
TTGCGCCCGGCGCCATCGCTCAAATAGCGCAATTGCTCAGCTTCAGCGACCACGACCAGTGGCGCCAAGCCCTCGACAACAGCTCTGCTGGCCAGCGCGGTTTAGCCGAACTCGACACTGTCCTGGCCTATCTGGACGGCCTACCGCTGCGCAACGAAGTGCGCCACGACCCGGCACTGGCGCGCGGTCTTACCTATTACACAGGCTGCATTTTCGAAGTTGTGGCCACCGTGGAAGGCATCCGCATGGGCAGCCTCGGCGGCGGCGGGCGCTATGCCGACCTCACGGGCGTCTTTGGCCTGCCGGGCCTTTCCGGCGTGGGCATTTCCTTTGGTGCTGACCGCATCTACGATGTGCTCGAGCAGATGAACGCCTTCCCCGATACCCTGTCGCAAAGCGTACACATCCTTTTTATGGCACTTGACAGCCGCGCACACCGCTACGCCTTCCAATTGGCCAGTCGGCTGCGCAGAGCCGGCATCAGCGCTGAACTATATCCCGAACCGGGCAAGTTGAAAAAGCAATTTGAGTACGCCTCTCGGCGAAACGTCGCTTGGGCTGCTATTGTCGGCGAGACCGAGTGCGAACAGCAGACCGTCGTCCTCAAAGACCAGCGCACGGGAGAGCAATTCACCGTGCGCGCCGAACAGCTGGCCGATTGGGCAGCGGCGCATTAGCCGGCCAGCGTCGGCTTAACCTCTTCCAAGTACGCTAAGATGCCTCCCTCGAGGTTGAACAAGTTGTCGAAGCCGAAGCGCTCTTCGAGCTCTCGAATGGCTTTAGCGCTGCGCGCCCCGGAGCGGCAGTGTACGACTACGGGGCATTCGCGAGAGAACCGATGGGCGTTTTCAGCCACCGTGCCCAAGGGGATGAGCTCAGCCCCAATGTTGGCGGCCTCGTATTCGTGCGGCTCGCGCACATCCACCAGCTGGAAAGTCCTGCCCTCCGCTTGCCAGCGGAGCAACTCCTGTACACTGATCTGGCGAACAGGCCGCTCCACCACCCTGACACCGCAGAATTGTTCGTAGTCTATGAGTTGAGTGATGGTCGGCCGCTCGCCTGTAAGCGGGTTGTCGGCGCGGCGCTTCACGCGGAAGACGCGCGCCTCAAACTTTAAGGCATCGAACAAGAATAGGCGCCCGCTGAGCGGCTCGCCTACGCCCGTAATGACTTTGATGACCTCGCACGCCTGCAAGCTGCCAATGATGCCCGGCAACACGCCCAACACGCCGCCTTCAGCACAACTGGGCACCAAACCCGGAGGTGGCGGCGTCGGGTATAGGTCGCGGTAATTAGGCCCGAGCTCGCCGGCAGGAGACCGATGGTTGAATACCGACACTTGGCCCTCAAACTGAAAGATGGACGCGTACACGTTGGGCTTGCCCAACAGCACGCAGGCGTCGTTGACCAAATACCGAGTGGGAAAATTGTCGGTGCCGTCGGCCACTACGTCGTAGTCTCGAAGAATATCCAGCGCGTTACCGGAGTGGAGCTGTGTGTTGTAGGTAACTATGCGGATGTGTGGATTGAGGGCTTCTAAGCGTTGGCGAGCTGCCTCCACTTTGGGCTGCCCGACGGCATCTACGCCAAAGAGCACTTGGCGCTGTAGGTTGCTGTCGTCTACGCGGTCGAAGTCCACAATACCGATGGTGCCCACACCCGCCGCGGCCAAGTACAACAGCAGCGGGCTTCCTAACCCCCCAGAACCCACCACCAGCACGCGCGCAGCCTTGAGCTTCTGCTGAGCCTCCAGCCCAAACTCCGGGATGATGATGTGCCGATGGTAGCGAGCCAGTTCCTCTTTCGAGAAGGTAACTTTGGCCCAATCGCCCAAACCGCCGGCAATGGCGGGTACAATGCTCAGCGTCGCCTCGGCAGATAGCGGAGTGTCGGCCCATTGCAGGTCGCGCACGTCGTCTTCGCCCACAAAGAGGTTGACAAAAGTGCGAATCTGGCCGTGCTCGTCGAGCAAATGCTTTTTTAATTCGGGGTACTCAGCAGACAGGCGTTGGAGGGCTTCGCCGACGGTGGCGGCCTCTACCTGAAGCTTAGAGGCATTGTGGGTGAATTTGCGCAAAGGCGTAGGAATGATAACAGTTGCCATAAACCAGAGAATTTTTCGATGAAAAGAGAGTGATTTTCAGAGGGTAGGTGTCGTAATTTGCCCATGGCCAATCGCCTCCTCTTCAAACTGCTGTGCCTCATTGAGCCGCCAGGAGCGCACGCGCCCGATGCGCCCGTCGAGGACGGAAACGATCACATAGGAGAAGAACGGCTGGGCAGCTAAGCGGTCGTGTTCTGAGGGTATGGCCGGGTGGTTGGGGTGCGAGTGATAAATGCCCAAAAGCGTTAGGCCGCGTTCGTCGGCGTGGCGTTCAGCGCGCAGGTAGTCGCGAGGCGCTATTTCGAAGCGGCGGCGTCTATCGCCTTCTTTGGCGTTGGTCACCGCGAGAATGTCGGTCAAAGAGCGCGTGCCGTCGGCCATTAGCGTGCCGAAGAGGAAACCACAGCACTCCTCCGGGAAAGCCTGAAGGGCGTCGGCCAACAAGTACTCGTATACGTGCGGGGCGAATGAGAGATTCATAAAACGTCGTGTTGAGTTTGGGCTAAAAAAGTTGTTTCATTACTTCGCCGTACTTGTCGGCATTGTCGGGCAACACGGTAACTACAGCGCCCGCCTCGAGCCGCTGGGCAACGCGCAAGGCGCCCGCTAGGTTGGCCGCTGCAGAAGGGCTGAGCAACAGACCCTCGTAAGTGCGCGCGGCCCGAATCATCTCGTAGGCCTCAGCGGTGTCTATTTCCTCAAAGGCGTCGGCCAGCGCAGCGTCGTAAATGCCCGGCACTACGGCAGTTTCCAGGTGCTTCCAGCCTTCCAAGCCGTGCAGCGCCGAGTCGGGCTGTAGCGCCACAAGCCGAACGCCGGGTTTTTGTTCGCGCAGGCGACGGCCTGTGCCCACAAACGTGCCGGTGGTACCCAGCCCTGCTACAAAGTGCGTAATTTCAGGTAGCGCCCGCAGGATTTCCTCAGCCGTCGTTCGGTAATGAGCGCGCCAGTTGTTGTCGTTGCGGTATTGGTCGGCGTAGAAGTAGCGCTCCGGATGTTGTTCCGCTAGTTCGCGAGCCACCTCTTGGGCGCCATCTGTGCCCTCAAAGCGCGAAGTGAACACCACGCGGGCGCCCAACGAGCGCAGAATGTCCTTGCGTTCCGAGGAGGCATTCTCAGGCAGGCACAACACCACCTCAATGCCCAGTGCTCGACCGATGGCCGCATAAGCAATGCCTGTGTTTCCGCTTGTCGCGTCCAGCAGGGCCTTTCCAGGGCGCAGCTGACCGCCCTCGATCGCCGCCTTGACAATGGAAAACGCCGCCCGCGCCTTGACGCTGCCCGAAAGCTGCTCCCATTCTTTTTTTACAAACAGCCGGACGCCTTTTTTGGCAAAAAGCCGCTGAATGGGCTGCAGCGGAGTGCGCCCAATTTGGGCTTCCAC
>CALHAM010000144.1 GCA_937934275.1 uncultured Saprospiraceae bacterium
CTGCCCGTAAACGACAGCTTGCGCACCACCGGGCTATCCGTCAGCGTGCGGCCGATAGCGTCGGCATCCAACCCGGTTACCACGTTGAACACGCCCGGCGGAAAGCCGGCTCGCTCCGCCAGTTCGGCCAAAGCCAGTGCCGACAAGGGCGTCTCTTCGGAGGGCTTCACCACAACCGTACATCCCGCTGCCAACGCCGGCGCTACCTTGCGCGTAATCATGGCGTTGGGAAAATTCCACGGTGTGATGGCCGCCACAACGCCTACTGGCTCTTTGAACACCAACAGCCGCATGCGCGGGCCGTGAGGAGGAATGATTTCGCCATAGGCTCGGCGCGCCTCTTCCGCAAACCACTCTACGAAGGAGGCTCCGTAGCGCACCTCACCGCGCGCTTCGGCTAAGGGCTTGCCCTGCTCTAAGGTCATCAACAACGCTAAGTCTTCGGCATGCTCGAGGATGAGCTCGTACCAACGCCACAATAGGTTGGCCCGCTGAGCCGCTGTTTTGGCGCGCCAAGCCGGATAGGCGGCCGCTGCTGACGCGATGGCTCGCTCCGTCTCAGCGGGGCCGCAGTCGGCCACTTGTGCCAACACTTGACCCGTAGCAGGGTTGTAAACAGGAAAGGTGTGACCGGAAAAGGCGTCGGCCCACTGGCCGCCGAAGTATGCTTGCGTGCGAAGAAGCGACGGTTGGGCTAAGGGTAACATGGGCATCTAAATTTTTGGGCAAAGGTCGCTATTGTTTGGCTGCGTTGGCGATCCTACCGCCAACACCACAATAGCGGCGAGCCTACGAGGCTGACTATTGCTCGCTCCAGCGGCTGGCAGCTCGGCGGAGATTTTCCAGGAAGTCGGCCCGCTCGGGTTTTTTGTGCAAAAAGGTATTGGGTGGGTAAATACTGTGCTGGGCATAGCTGTGGGCAAACAGCTCAAAACGTTGTCGGGCTATGTAGTTGCTCATCCCTGGCCGCGCCCGATGAGCGCGCAAGGCCTCAATGTCGAGGGTTGCATGCGCAACCATACTTTCGCCGAAGCCCGCTTCGCAAAGCACATGCCCTTCGTAGTGCACAATCTTGGAGCCGCCATCAGCGCTGGCGAAGGGAATATCGATATGCGCAATGCCGGCCGAATTGGCCGACACGACGTAGGCGATGTTCTCAATGGCGCGGGCTAGCTTGGCCACGTTCTTAGGCGTCAGCTGGGGGCTGCCTACCTCAGAGGTAGAGTGCAAAAACACTTCTGCCCCGCGCATGAGCAGGCAGCGCGCAATTTCTGGGTACAAAATCTCCTCACTGGCAATACAGGCCAAACGGCCAATTTCCGTATCGGCCACGGGAAAAACGGCTTCCAAGCCGTAGCAGTCCAGGTATTTATCCCACACGTCGTGAGGGGTAGGAGCAAACAGGCTGTTTAGTCGGCGGTAGTGGAGGATGCGCTGGCCTGTGGGTGAAAAGACGAAGCTGCACTGAAAGTAGAGGTCGGGAAAGTGTTCGTCTATTTCGTAGGTGTTGCCCGACAGGAAGATTTGCTGGCGTTGCGCTATTTGGCCCAACGTCGTCCACAGGGGGTCATCGGGGCGCAAGCAGGCCTTTTGTTGCCATTCGGCGATGCTTTCCCCCATCGGAAAGCCGGTGAGGAAATATTCGGGCAAGACCACCAGGCGCACATCGGGGCCGATAAAGCGCTTGGAGGCCTGTATTTGTTGTTCGATGCGCTCGGCGGTGCGCTGCATGCGCTCGCGCGCCTCTTGAGGCGTTTGGGCTGCATTGACGGCGAAGCACGTGGTTTGCAAGGCGAGAGCTTTGTAGCGCATAAGCTTACTTCTTCTCAGAAAGAAACTGCCTGAGGGCTTGATTAAAGCGGCTGGGCTGTTCCAGGTTGTTCAGATGGCCAGCGCCGGTCAACGAAAACTGCTGGGCATTTGGCGCCTTTTGGGCGATCAGACGAGCAATGCGCTGAATGCTCTCCTCGTCCTTTTCTCCCACAATCACTAATATGGGGGAGTTCAATTCGCCCAAGCGCTCAGCAGTGGGCGGTTGGCCGTATTGCGGTGCGGCAGTGGGGTTGGCGAATTGGTCGCCAGAATAATTGCGCACCATTTGTTCCACCAAAGACCGATGTGCAGCCGGGGCGGTCTCTTGCAAGCGCAGCAGCGGCACATCGAGCCACAGGTCTTGCGTTTCCTTCGTCCACCCACGCTGAGCTACGGCGCCGAAAACTTGACCAAAAGCGCTGAAGAGGGCGGGTGTGTAATCGGAAAAGCCATCTACGTTAGGGCTGGCCGCCACCACCTTAAGTACGCGCTGCGGATGGCGCACCGCAAAGTTGAGGGCAATGTTGGCGCCCATGGAAAGACCGACTAAGTGTGCGCGTTGGATGCCAAGGTGATCGAGCAGCGCCAGCAGGTCGGCAGCAGGGTCGTGCGGCCCATCAGCCCGCGACGAGCGCCCAAAGCCCCGCACGTCGTAGCGCACTGTTCGGTAGTGCTTGCCCAAAGCCCTCCATTGCGGATCCCACATGCGCGCATTCAAGGTAAAGCCGTGGATGAACACGACTGCCTCTTGGGCGCGCTTTCCGCCTTCTTCGTAATAAAGATGGGCATCGGCTATTCTCAAGGTCTTGCCTCTTCCGTTCATGGGGTTCTGACCTATCAGGGATAGAGTCGCAGCAAAAGCCAGTAATGAAAAGAAAACGTGTTTCATGTATCACACAGTCAAAATTGCTCCAAACGCTCCAGGCAGTCGTCCAGAAAGCGCAACACCGTCTGCATTTCGGCTCGGTCAAAGTGCTCGAACAGCTGTTCGTTGAGTTGAAGGCGCATGGGCTGCAGCGACTCCACCAAAGAGCGCCCTTCTTCCGACAGCTCGATGCGCTTGCGCCGATGGTCGTTGCGGTCTTTGATTTGCTGAATCAGTCCCTTCTCCAATAGCACATTGAGCAGCTTCGTCACGTTGGGCCGCGAAACGTCTAAACTGCGTGCGATTTCGGAGGCCAGCATCGGCTTGCGGTGTTTCTCTTTGGTAAAGAAGGCGAGGTTAGGGTCTTTGGCGAGATACAATAAAATAAGCCACTGCTGGGCTGAAATGCCCAACTCCTGGCAAATTCTGTCGCGGCGACGCTTGAGCGCTTCTCCTACGGCAATGAGCCGCAGAATAAGCGACTCCTCTAGGCGTTTCTCAATGTTAATGTTCATTAGCGGCAAAGGTGTTCTTGCGAATGAAAGGAATACAAATCGCCGCTAAAGTGCACAAAATCAACATCACCAAAAAACCTGGCTGGTAAGCCCCTCCTGAAGAGCGGATGGCGCCCAAGAAACTAATGCCGCTCACCCCGGCCAGTGTGTCTATCATGGTGTAGGTGCCCAAGATCTTGCCGTAGTCGCGCCCGCTGTAATAGTCGGCAATAAGCACCTGAATGATGGTAAACGTACCGCTGAAGCCGATGCCAAACACGACCGCATAAGCCCAGGTAAGCACCTGTGGGTTTTTGTCGGACCAATACAAGAGCAACGACCCCAACACCATGTTGAGCGTAGCCAGTTGCATGATGTGCTTTTTTTCAAAGCGGTCGCTCAGCCAGCCGAACAGAACCTTGCCGATTAAGCTACAAGTGAAGAACGCGCCTAAAATTTGACCAGCAGGCAAGTCGCTGCCTAGGTCCTTTAAGTAGAGCGCCTGGTGTTGCACCACCGCCAGAATGGTGAACCACATAGCCGCTGTCGCCACTAAGATGAGGTAAAACGTGCGCGTTCGCACGATTTGCGGCAACGTAGGGCCATCCAATCGGTAAGGTGTCTGCACCTTTGCTTCCGAAGCAAGGGCCGCATCGGAGGCAGCGCCATCGGGGCGAAGCCCCATTTCTTGCGGCGTGTTGCGCACAAACAGCAGCAGCGGACCAACCAACAGCAGCGCTGCAATGCCAGCTAGCGCCGTTGCCGCCGAACGCCAGCCCATGTGCTGGATAAAATACGCGGCTAAAGGATTAAAGATGGCGCCGCCCAAGCTGGAACCCAGCAAAAAGATACCCACCGCAATGCCTCGATAGCGCACAAACCACCGGGTAATCAGGTACATGCTCGAAATAATGCCGCAAAGCACCAAACTGACCGAAAACAGCAAGTAGATGGCGCTCATGCCCACCAGCGTGCTGATTTGCGAAAAAGCAAAAATGCCCAGCGTCATCAGGACAGCCCCGCTGAGCACAACGAGACGGGTGCTAAAGCGGTCTAAAAGCCCTCCTACGAATGGCGACAAGAGGGCCACCAGTAAGAAAAGCAGTTGCGCTGGCCGTGTAACCTCGCTTTGGTTCCAGCCGAATTCGCGCACCAGTTCGGGGTAAAAGATAGGCAGCGAATTGAGCACCAGCCCGTTGGTAACGGTGTAGGCTAAGGTGAGTGAACCGAGCAAGTACCATCCAAAAAAGGGTTTTTTCATAAAAAAGAAGGTCTGTTTTGTGCTTGGCGCTCTACTTGGTTGGCGAATGCACCGTCCAAAAGTGAGAGCAGGCGTTCATGGCACTGCTTCGGGTGGGGGCGGTGCAATGCATCCCGCCAATACAGAAGCGGCTACCGTAGCCGGCGAAGCGAGGAAGATTTTTGCCCTTGGATTACCCATGCGCCCGCGAAAGTTGCGATTAGCAGCTGAGATGACGGTTTCCCCATCGGCCGGGATGCCCTCGTGGCTGCCCACACAAGGGCCGCAACCGGGCGTAATGAGAGTGGCACCAGCCTCTACCAAAGCGTGAGCGGTGCCGTCGAGCATGGCCTCAAGCAGCACTGAACGCGAGGCCGGTGCAATGACTAACCGCACCCCTTGCGGCAACCGTTTGCCGCGCAAGATACGCGCAGCAACGTGCAAGTCTTCCAGACGCCCGTTGCCACAAGTGCCGATAAAACCGTAGTGCACGGGCGTGCCCGCGTATCGATCGATAGGGTGCACATTGTCGGGCGACTCCGGGGCTGCCACTTGAGGCGGCAGCTCGCCTACGTCTACTTCAATAGTTTTCGCATATTGAGCCGTAGCGTCAGGTTCTACGGCCTCGAACGGGTAGGGCAATTGCAACCCGCGCGGGTGCACGAAACCCGTTTTGGCCCCCATTTCAGCCGTCATATTGGCCACACACAAGCGACCCGCCAGCGACATGGCCTCGAACACTTCACCCTCAAACTCTACCGACATGTACGTGGCCCCCGAGATGCCCACCTTACCTGTCAAGTAAAGGATCAGGTCTTTGGGAGTGGCGTCGGCGCGCAGCCGACCGCGACAGCGAATGCGCAGCGTGGCAGGGGTCTTGAGCCAGATTTTGCCCGTAAGCATGACGGCGGCCAAGTCGGTGGCCCCCACTCCGCAGGCAAAGGCATTGAGCGCTCCGTAGGTGGGTGTGTGGCTGTCGGCTCCAATAAACAAGTAGCCGGGGCGCACATAGCCTTGCTCCACCATGACTTGGTGGCAAATACCCTCGCCGATTTCAAACAGCCGGATGCCCTGCTGGTGCGCAAAGTCGCGCATGAGGCGATGCAAGTTGGCAATGCGTTCGTTCGGAGCAGGAGCTGCGTGGTCAATCACAAGGGCACACTTTTCGGGTGCCCACACGCGCTGGCCCCCCATCTTCTCAAAGGCGCGCAAGGCGCCCGGTGCCGTCGTGTCGGTAGCCATTAGCCCATCTACCGGCGCAATAACGATATCGCCAGGCTGAACACGCCGCCCGGTCTTTTGGAACAGTATTTTTTCTGCAATGGTCATCCCTCCCATAGCGAAGCCTCAAAACGTTTTGTGAATGCGCAAGTGATTGACCAACCCTCCCGATTGCAAGATGCGCAGCATGACGTCGGGCAGTGGGCGAGCCTCGTAAGTCTTGCCGGTCGTGCGGTTGTGCACCCGGCCGGAAGACAAATCCACCTCCAGCTCATCGCCATCGGCAATGTCGTGGTCGGGAATTTCCAACACCGGCAGACCGATGTTGATGGCATTGCGAAAAAAAATGCGCGCGAAATAGCGCGCCACAACAGCGGCCACTCCTGCCGTCTGTAGCGCAATAGGCGCCTGTTCGCGCGAGGAGCCACAACCGAAGTTATCGCCGGCCACCACAAAGTCGCCCTGCTGCACTCGGCGGCGAAAATCCGGGTCCAGGTCTTCCAACACATGCTCTGCCAACGCCTGAGCATCGAGCGTTTTGGTGTATTTGCCCGGAATGATGCGGTCGGTATCGATGTTGTCGCCGTACACGTGGGCACGGCCTCGAAGAAGTGCATTCATCGTTCTGCTGAAGTAGGTAAAGAAAGGGCGTTCTGCAGACCAAGCAGCCCGCAGAACTGATGACGTTTACCGAGCGGTGATCTGCTCTACAGCAACGGCGGCGCTTTCGCAAGCCGCCTCCACACCGTTGTTTTTCAGGCCTAGGTGCTCGCCAACGAAGAAGACGCGTCCTACGGGCTGGCATAGGACAGGGAAGAAGCGATGTGTCTGCCCCGGCGCCAAGTGAAAGTAGGCGCCCTTCGCCCACGGATTATTGCCCCAAGAGTTGATTTTGAGTACTTCTAATTGTCCTTCTGAAGCGGGGCGTAGGGTGGTCATGTGTCGCAAGAAGAGGCTGACGATATCGACTTCCGACATGCGGTCGAGGGCAACCGCCTGAGCACCATTGACCCAACAGATGAGGCCTTGCTGGCCGTTCTGCCCATGGTTGAGGAAGATGCGGCCGAAAGGGCCGTCTGTCCACATGTTGACGGGCAAACCATCGTCCTCCCAAAAAGGGCGGCGAAAGGCCACGTGTAGCTGAGTGATGCGCGTGTAAGGCATTTGTTGGGCAGCCTCTTGATGCAAAGAGGTGAGGCCACGAGTAAACCGAATGCCGGCCAGCACCGACATGGGCACCGACACAACGACGAAGCGGGCCTGGTACTCCGAGCCGTCGGCACAGCGCACGCTGACGCGCCGACCGCGGTCGTGAATACGCACTACGCATTTGCCTAGTTCGACGCGCCGACCTAAGCGAGCGGCCACAGCCTCGGGCAAGCGCTGGCTGCCGCCTTTTAGGCGCAGGGTTTTGCGGCTGCCGCCTTTTTGGCGAAACGTCAGCGCGCGGAACAAGTGCAAGGCCGAAGTGGTGTTCAGGTCGTTGGTGTTGGCATTACTGCCTATAAGCCGAATGGCCTCCGAGGAAGCACCGTGCTGCCGCAGTAATTCTGCGGCGCTGATATCAAAATCAACAAAGCGACGATCATACCAATCGTCGGTTTTTTGCAGCGGATTGAGCGGGCCTAACAGGGCTGTCTCCAGCAGCGCAGGTGCGTACCTTTTCTCTCTTTCATTCAAGCGATTGTGCGGCGAAGTGGGCCATTCCTTATCTAAGATTTTTTCGCCGTTGATGGCGTAAAGCGTAGACATCCGACGCGGATCTTCTCCCTGAGGATCTACGGCCGATACACCCACCTTTTCAGCTAGCCCTAATACGAACTGGTACCCATCGCCAATCTCAGTACCGCCCGTTTCGGGTTTCCAAGGCAAGTCATCCAAGGTGTACAACCGTCCGCCGATGCGCTGCGCAGCTTCCAGCACGCGCACTGTCAGCCCGCGCTCCTGCAGGGCATAGGCCGCGTATAACCCCGAAATGCCCGCGCCTATCACCAGCACATCGGTCGTTTCCTCTCCTACAAAAGCAAAACGCCCGGCTACAAGCGAGCCGCAAGCCAAAGTTGTTTGCTGAAGAAAAGTGCGCCGTTTCATCGGGAAAATGACTGTGTGTTTTAATCGATGAAATCCAAGTTTTTATGAAAAGTCTCTTCCAGTTGGGTAAAGGCCCAGAAGGCCACCCCTAACGAGCAGACGCCGGTAAAGGCCGCCGCTGTGGCCGCCCCAAAGGCAGGCGTTAGCGCGCTGAAGAGCAGCGACTGCGGGATGACCGAAGCTCGCAGCAAGTTGAGGGCCGAAGTGGTTACCGTCGAGCGAATGTTGGTGCCAAACATCTCGGCGGCGTTCGTCAGCAGCACAATAGTGTAGCCCACACTAACTCCCATCAGCAAAAAAAGACCGTAGTAGACCTGCAACGACAGCCGCCCTATAGCAAAGTAGGTTGCCGTCAGCAGAGCGAATACCGATAAGTAGAGCAAGATGGCTCGCTTTCGACTCTGCAACCATTGGCTCACTAAACCACAGGAAAAGTCGCCAAAAGTGAAACCCAAGAAGAACATCGTGAACACCTTAGCCACAGAGGGTACAGGGTTCATGCCCATACTTTGGGCTATTTCGGGGGTGAACGTCATCACAACGCCGTTGACAAACCAACCCGGAAAGCCCATTAGAATGACGGCCACATAGCGCCGCAAATGATATGGATTGCCGAAAATGAGCGCTAAATTGCTGCGCATCGAAAACTGTTGCCTCTTTTTGAGCGCCTCAAACAGGCTGCTTTCCAGCACGCCCAGCCGCAAGAACAGTAGGGCAAAACCCATGAGGCCCCCAAGCTGATACGTGAACTGCCACGAATAGCGCCCACCTATCCAAGCGCCTACTAATGCACCCAGCATGCCACACGAGCCGATGATGGCAGGCCCTAAGCCGCGCTTGTGCTGCGGCATCTGCTCGCTCACCAACGTAATGCCCGCGCCCAGTTCGCCCGCCAGCCCTACACCGGCCAAAAAGCGCAAGGCCAAAAACACTGAGTAGTTGGGTGCATACGCCGTAGCCAGTGTCGTAATGGAGTAGAGGAAAATCGAACCAAACAGCACAGAAAGGCGCCCCTTCTTATCGCCTAAAATACCCCAGACGAAGCCGCCGATAAGCATGCCCAGCATCTGCGCATTGAGCAAAAGCACACCCTTAGACAGCAGCTCGCCCTCCGGCACACCTACGCCCAGCAGACTACTCTGGCGCACGACACTGACGATGATGATGTCGTACAAATCCACAAAAAAGCCCAACGAGGCTGCCACAATACCCACTACGTAATGCCGTGTTCTCATGAAGCCGATAAGAGTGCAGGTAGTTTATACAAGGCGCCTGAAAGATGCGCATTCGTCATGCTCTCCACTTCTCGGCTAATAGCCGCAACTTTTTCCAAATCAATACCTGTTTCCACGCCCATCTGCCGAAAGAAGTGGATGGTATCTTCCGTGGCAATGTTGCCCGTAGCGCCAGGGATGAACGGACAACCGCCCAAGCCGCCAAAGGCCGTATCGAATTGGCGCACACCCACTTCGTAGGCGGCAAAGAGGTTGGCCAAGCCCTTGTTTTCCGTGTTGTGCAGGTGTAAGGCCAGCGGTGTGGCCCCGCACAGGATTAGGGCCTCCGCAACGAGCTCGCGCACCTGTACTGGATGAGCCATGCCCGTCGAGTCGGCCAACGCAATTTCATCGGCGCCGGCGTCTAAGTGGTGCTTAATAAGGTCGAAAACGCGTTGCGCCGGAATGCGTCCCTCGTAGCGGCAGCCGAAAGCACACTGAATGCCGGCCCGCACACTAATGCCGTGGGCGCGAGCTAGACGCACGTTGTGGCGAAAGTCGGCTTTAGCTTCCTCCAGCGTCATGCGCGTGTTTTTTTGGCTATGCGTATCGCTGGCCGAAACAGAGATGGCTAAGTGTTGTACCCCGACGGCAATAGCGCGCTCTACGCCTTTTTGATTGAGCACCAGAGCAGAATACACAACGCCATTGCGCCTGTCCAATTGCTGAAAAATGGCCTCAGCATCAGCCATTTGCGGCACCAGACGCGGATGCACAAAAGAGGCTACCTGAATGCGTCGCACGCCAGCATCCACCAAGCGCGCTATCCATTCCAGCTTTTTTTCCGTAGGGATGACCATTGGCAGCGTTTGCAAGCCATCGCGCAGGCCTTGCTCTTCCAGGATGACTTCGGATGTGCTCATTGCGGTCGAGCGCTTTTTTGAAATACTTCTACAGGAAAGCCGTTTGGGGCCAACAAGGTGAGAACTTCTACAGCCCCCAAGGTAGGGCTGCGAAGGCAAACCCGCGGATGTAGGATGGGGGTGTGGGCAGCTTTGGCTCGACGCTCGATCTCGCCCAAGTCGCGCGTTTCAAAAGTCCACATGGCAATGCCGCGGTAGGGCAATCGCGGTGGATTGGCCGAGGGTTTTTCGTGGGCATCCTCAAAGTCTAAAAATAACAGCTGCCCTGTGCGCGCTCCTTGCGGATAGACGATGGCAAATCGGAAGGGAATACCCTCTGGAATGCCTAAGGCCGAGTGGGCCGACGAGCGCCATTGCCGGTCAGAGCGGAGTTCTAAGCCCAGCACCTCGGTATAAAAAGCCAACACCTCATCAGAGCGGTGTACCACCTGAGCCGAATAGCCTGGGCCGCCGTGGCCAGTGGTCGAGTCCACAGGGGCCATTTGGCGCATTCCGTCGCCGCGCGTGATGCCTACGCAATGGGTAAAGTCAGGAGCATTAAAGATGGTTTCGTAGATGGTGTAAGGCCTACCATCGGGGCGGGCAATGGTGCTAGCCTCCAGGCGGGCCAGTGCCGTAAAACCCAGTCGGCGGATGTGGCTATCCAAGCTCATTTGGTTTAGGTTCGGGAACCCTACAGATAAAGGCCCGAGCTCTAAGGGGTCGTAGCTGGCGTGGATAGCCGGCACAGGTTTGTCGAAGACGAGCACGCGAAGTTCAATCTCGCCCTCTATTTCAGGTCGGTGCAAGCGATATTGCTGCCACGATAAAGTATCGGGTATGCCCCACAGCTGGCGCTGAAGGCGCCGAACCTTTCGTCCAACGCGAAGCGGGCCTTCCAAAGTCATGCCCATGCCCTGTACATAGAACAGTTTGATACTGTCCAAATGATTGGTCGACAGGGTAATTTCCGCCAATCGCAAGGTAAGCGCGTCCTCCGGCTTCGAGCGTGGAGCAAGCCAGTCTTGCTCAATCCAGCGCGGGTCGTCGAGCGGCAACTGTTGGGCCATTGCCCACCGTACACCCGCTGCTACCAAAAGTAAGGCAGCCAAGAAAGCCCTCGCACGGCACATAATATATGTTGTGGTTATTGCTTTTGGGCTTTGAGCTTCTTGAAATACGTCCAGCTGGTCTCGTTAGGCGTTTGGAAAGTGTCGGGTGCGTGGGCAAACTCCGGATGGTGCTTCAGCACGTACTCACGCATTTGAGCCGGCATTTTTTGCCACGCATTCGGGCCTGTGGCTTTAAAGCCCCGGCACTGATAGACCAGATTTCCCGGCCGCTGCCCCATGCGCATCCAGGGTAGAAAAGGCCCCACACGCGTCCAGGATACTTCTACGGGTATGCTCTGCAAAGCGGGATTGTTGAGGTCCTTTTTAGAAAAGAAGAATTGGAACAATTCAGCCGCCTCGTACATGTCAGAAGCCGAATTTTCAGGAAATTCGGCCACCTTTAATGGCGAGGGGTAGTGCAAAAAGATGTCGGAGTACATCACTACGCGGTCATCGTGCTCTTGAAAAGGAACCCCCCAAGGGCCGCGCTCCGACTGTAGCATAAACTTCTGGTTGACCGGGTCATTCCATACTTGAATGACTTCACACGTATCCTTAATCCAGGGGTTATACCACTTTTCTATAATCTCGCCAGACTTGAGGTCCTTGTAGAAACCCACCTCGCGGGTCAGCAGGTGATAACCACCATCTACCTTTTTCATTTTGCCCACGTTGTACATCTCGAAGCCCAAAATAGGCACGTCGCGCTCCCCCGGAATAAAGGAGTAGATGGTACCCGAAGCATAGAAGAACACTTCCTCTTCTTCGTTTGTGGAGCCGCGCACCTTAACGAAGGCAGCCAGGTTGTCTTCTGGCTTCGACAGGTCGAGCGTGGAAGTTTGCGCTTTGGCGGCGGTGGTTGCCTTTTGGGCACTGTCGCAAGCAAGGGCCGTCGTTAAGAGTAGAAAGGCAAAGACAGCTAATTGAATTTGCATAGTAAAGCCATGAGTTTGTCTGTTTCTTTCCCAAAAAGCAGCGTTGGCAGGGAAAACTCCCTGCCAACAACTGCAGGGCGGCATTTTAGAAGCGATATTCCAAGTTGAACAGGAAGCGACGCGGTTGGGCAGGAATGCCCGTGAAGAAAGTAGTTTCCGGATTCACTATGCCGGCCTCTACGCGCTGGCGCAACACAAGGGCATTGTCGTTGTCCAACAGGTAGAGGGCGCGAAGGGCCTTCTGTCGATTGATCAGGTTTTTGCCCAAGACCCCAACGCGCAGCGAGCCAGCCCCCTTGATGGGCACCTTAAACATCACCCCAGCATTGATTAAGACGAAGTCCTCCATTTTGAACACATTGGTGGCGTCGGCATAGATGTTGCCGTTCCAAGTGCCGTTCACATTCACGTTGAAGAACTTGTGGTCGTAGTTGGCCGTTAGGTTGAAGATGTGAGTAGGCACCGAAGGCAGCTGTTTGCCCTTGAGGTCTATAGAGTAAATTTTGACCGTGTCGTTCTGAATGCCTTCCAGGTTCACTTTGTTGCCGTAGAGCGGGCCATCTACGTTGAGATTGGGCTTCTTCGTCGTGTTGTTGAGCGTTACAGGGATTTTGAAATCTACAAAGGTACCTTTTTGGAAGGTGTAGGCTGCCTGGAGCAACAAGCCGCGAATGGTACGCGGTGCATAAGTAAGGCTGAGTTCGGTACCGATAATTTGGTTGGTACCCAACGGACGCACCGTGGCTACAGCTCCCTCGTAAATCGTGGCCAAGCGGTTATTGATCCGGGTGTGGAACAGGGCGATGTCGGCGCTGAGGTCGCCAATACCCGTGCGATAACCCGCTTCGAAATTGTAGATGATTTCGTTTTTCTCGATGCGCGGGTTGGTCGTCAGCGAGTTGGGGCGGGCGGGCGAATAGGCGTCGTAGTCGGGCATGCGATAGGCGCGCACTACACTGCCGTATACTGCGGAGCGGCCTGAGAGCAGGTAGTTAGCTCCTAGCGAGGCGCTCCAGTCGGAGTGGCTCTCGTCGCGGTTGACGTTTGTTGTAGGCGGATTAGTGGTGTAAAAACCTTTGATGTTCATGTCGATTTGGTCGTAGCGTACGCCGGCATTGACAGTCAAGCGTTCGCCAAACTTCATTTCGTCGCCGAAGAAAGCAGCAAGGACCGTTACGTCGTATTCGTCAATACGAGCTTGGCTGCCCACCGAAGGTGCTGGCAGGGTTGGCGACGGGCCAAAGCGGCGGAACGTCAAGCTGTCTTTTTTGGCGTTGCTCCAACCTGCTAAGCTGTAGGTTGTAGGCGTGTAAAGGCCGTGGGTGTAGAAGCCGCCCAACGTCAAACGATGGCGCATCTTATCGCCCTCAAAGCTTTTCGTAAGGCGCAGTTCGTTCATCAGCTCTGTGTCGTTGCCGTCGCCATCCACCAGCACGCGAGTTTGGCCAAACGGCACATCTCGATACGTGGGTGAAACACCGAGGTTGAACTTAGTGCCGTGGTCGTAGCTCTGATAGCGCAAGTGGTTGACGATGCTCCAGCCTCCCCCGAAATCCAGATTGACCTCTACACCAGCGTTGCCGCCGCGGGCGTAGTTGCCTTCCTCGTGTGATTTGCGGATATTGCGCTGCTCTGGCTGGCCTTCTTTGTTCGTTACCGTATAATTAATGGTATCTAACGCTTGATGGTAGTACGAGTCCGTAATCTTCCAACCCTCTTTGGGCAGGTGGTCTTTGACGCGGAACGGGATGTCTATGTTATTCTGGATGGTAACGTCCATGCGCTGGCCGTACACGCGAATGCGGCCTAGGCGCTTGGGCAGGAAATAGTCGAAGTTAGCCCGAACCTGATAGCCTTTGTCGGGGGCGCCAAGGTCGCGGAAGCCGTTGTCTTTCAGATAGAACCCTCCCACATTGAAGCGCAGATTTTTAGATTTGCCAATGGGGCCGTTCAGGTTAAGCTCGGTTTTAAAGTCGGTGCCGCGCTGGTCGGGGGTATTGTCGTTGTAAAACGTTTGCCGCACCGTACCGCTCAGTTTCGCACCTCCAGTGCGCGTGATGATATTGACCACTCCCGCTGCAGCGGCGCGCCCAAAAAGCGTTGCCGCATTGCCGCGCACAATCTCAATGCGCTCCACGTTGGGGTCCATTCCGAAGGCGAAATCGGGTGGGCGCGAGGTAGAGGCCAATGCCGGCAACCCATCGATCATGATGCCTGTATACACCAAACCGTTGCCGGTGCCGTCTGGAAAACCGCGCGTGAAGATGCCGCCGCGAAAACGCCCCTGGGCAAAAGACGAGTACATACCTGGGGTGCCGAATACTGCTTCGGCAACACCTTCGGGTCGAGCCGCCTCCAATTGCCGTGGGCCGAGAGTCGTAATGGCAGTGATGGTCTCAATTTTGCGCACCGGCACCCGCGTAGTGGAGACCACTACGTCCGACAGAGAGCTGAGGTCTTCCTCCAGAGCAATCCTCATCGGGCTACCTACGGTAACCGCTATTTCTTGGCGCGTGTAGCCCGTGTACGATACCACTAACACGGCGCCACTACCGCTCACCGACAGCGAAAACTCGCCATTAACATTGGCCACCGTTCCATTCCGAGTGCCTTTTTCCTGAATGCTTGCTCCGGGCAACGGGGTGTCGTCAGCAGCCGAAACCACTAAACCGGTTACGGTAACTTGCGCTCCTGCAAAGGTGCTAAACAGCAGCAGTAGGCACCACAGGAGTAGGCGTTGGACAAGGGTAGAGTTGAGCATAGTCGTACGTTTTTTTGTTAACAAGAGCAGTATATGTTTCAGAATAAAATTCCGATATACCCATTCACCATCCGTGAATAGGCGAATACGCCGGCAAAAGGCCGACTACCGTTTTTTTTTGCGAAGGTATTTTGATTAACTGAGTTAATTGTATTTTTGCCTCAAAAAAATTTTTATACCATGCAACTAAGACTCTTTCCGAAGCACACGGGCATCTGGGAAGGTACCTACATCCGCATTGATGCTCAAGGAAAAATGACTGACCGCTGGAAGAGCCGTCTGACCATCCGGCTCTTCGATGGAAACAAGTACCACCAAGTCAACCAGTACTTCTGGGACGATGGGCACGCCGAATGCCACGACTTT
>CALHAM010000145.1 GCA_937934275.1 uncultured Saprospiraceae bacterium
TCGGTAGTATGCCAGATGTTTCTCACCCCCCGCTGCAGGAAGTAAGTGGTAGGCAACGAGTCGAGCGAGGCGACTACTTGCACTCGGAAGGGCTGAGCAGCAGCTGCGCAGGTCAGCAACAGCAAAGCAGCGGCGAGGGAAGTGTTTTTAGCGATGAGGAAGGAGGGCATGTTTCGCGATTAGGTTGGATGCGTATTAGGAGCATGTACGGGCGTAAGTCCGAGTTTGGCACCTTCTTGGAGCATGCGTTCGTAGGCCGCTTCGTAGTCATTAGGGATTTCGCCGTCTAAGATGGCTTCTCGGACGGCAGTTTTGATGAGACCTACTTCGCGCGAAGGCGGTATTCCGAAGGTTTGCATGATGATTTCACCGTGGATGGGCGGTTGCCACAACCGCAGGCGGTCGGCTTCGGTAACTTCAGCCATGCGATGGCGCAAGTACTCGTAGCCCTCTAAGTAGCGAGCCATTTTGCGCGGGTTTTTGGTGGTGATGTCGCACGAGCACAACAGCATCAGGTCGTCAATGTCTGGTCCGGCATCGTAGAGTAGGCGGCGCACGGCGCTGTCGGTAACTTCTTCGCGCGTCAGCCCAATAGGGCGCAGGTGCAGACGCACCAATTTCTGCACGTAGTCCATCTTACTGTCCATCGGTAGGCGCATTCGGCGAAAGATGTTAGGCACCATGTTGCCGCCCACCCACTCGTGGCCGTGGAACGTCCAGCCCGTTTCCGGGTCGTATTTTTTGGTAACCGGTTTGGCGATGTCGTGCAGAAGGGCGGCCCAGCGCAGCCAGAGGTTGTCGCTGCGCTGGCAGAGGTTATCCAATACTTCAAGAGTGTGGTAGAAGTTGTCTTTATGACCGCGCCCGTCGCGGTCTTCTACGCCTTGCAGCGCCGCTAACTCGGGGAAGATGATGGCCAGCAGACCAGTATCCAACAGCAACTTAAAACCTATGGACGGTTTGGAGGCCTTCAATATTTTTTCCAGTTCGGCGGTGATGCGCTCTTGAGAGACGATGCGAATGCGCTCAGCGTTTTGGACGATGCCCTGTAGGGTGGTTGGCTCGATGGAGAAGCCCAGTTGGGTGGCGAATCGGATACCGCGCAACATGCGCAGGGGGTCGTCGGAAAACGTCTTTTCGGGGGCTAAGGGCGTGCGAATGATGCGGCGCTCCAAATCGCCAAGGCCATCGAAGGGGTCGATGAGTTGGCCGTAGTCTTGCTCGTTGAGACTGACGGCCAAGGCATTAATGGTAAAGTCGCGCCGGAACTGGTCGTCTTCGAGGGTCCCCTGCTCGACATCAGGTTTGCGGCTGTCGGGGCGATAACTTTCCCTGCGGGCGCCCACGAACTCCACTTCAATGTCTTCAAAGCGCAGCATAGCCGTGCCAAAGCGGCGATAAGTAGCTACTTTAGGGCGCGGCACAATTTTTCGGGCTACTGCGTTGGCCAGTTCGATGCCGTCCCCTACGCAGACGATGTCGACATCCTTGTTAGGGCGGCCCAATAATCGGTCGCGCACATGGCCTCCTACGATATAGACCGGTACGCCTATTTCCTCAGCGGCAGCAGCAATGACAGCGGCCAGCCGCTCTTCTTGCTCGTTGAATTCAAACGTCATACGTATGTGCGGACTTCAGCGGTCTCGAGGGTGTAGACCTCTTTTATTTCGTCTAAGAGAGCGAACAGGGTCTCTACTTCCATTTCCGTAACGAGCCGATGGCGATAGGGTTTGATGTTGGGCAAATCGCGCAAATAGGCACTGTAGTGGCGGCGCATTTCTAAGACCCCCAACTTAGGACCCTTCCAGGCGATGCTGTCGGATAGGTGTTGGCGAGCGGCGCGCAGGCGCTCGGCCACAGAGGGCGGCTCTAAAAGCTCTCCAGTAGCGAAGTAGTGTTTGATTTCGCGAAAAATCCACGGATAGCCGATGCTTGCCCGGCCAATCATGATACCGTCTGGGCCATAGCGGCAGCGGTACTCAAGCGCTTTTTGCGGCGAGTCAATATCTCCATTGCCGAAGATGGGGATGCGCATGCGCGGATTTTCCTTGACGCGCGCAATCCACGTCCAATCCGCTTCGCCTTTGTACATCTGGGCGCGCGTGCGGGCGTGAATGGTGAGGGCGGCAATACCCACATCTTGTAAGCGCTCAGCCACTTCAATAATGTTGATGCTCGAGCTATCCCAACCCAAGCGCGTCTTCACGGTGACGGGGCGGCGCGTACTCTTGACGACGGCCTCTGTGAGCGCCACCATGCGCGGCACATCGCGCAGCAAGCCAGCGCCCGCCATACGGCAAGCGACTTTAGCCACTGGGCAGCCGAAGTTAATGTCTATTAGGTCGGGGTTTTTGCTTTCGATAATTTCGGCCGCCTGCAGCATGCTGTCCAACTGACCGCCAAAATATTGGATGCCGATGGGGCGCTCGTAGTCGAAAATGTCCAATTTTTTGAGGGAGTTGATGGCCTCATGTACCAAACCATCGGCACTGATGAACTCAGTGTAAACCAGATCTGCTCCCTGCTCCTTACACAGTTTTCGGAAGGGCGGGTCGCTGACGTCTTCCATGGGCGCCAGCAGCAGCGGAAACTCACCCAATTCAATGTCGCCTATTTTTACCATGAAAAGCGAGGCAAAGATACGACGCCCTCCAGTTTAGAGCGCCGCCGTGACTCCTGCCGCACTGCTCTGGCGTTTGGGAATGTCTTGGCGAGCCAATCCGAAGGCAACCAAAGGCGAAATCAGGATATGTGCAGCCACAATACCTACATACCACTGACCCACGCGCTCGCCAGCACCGAACCAATCGGCACCGCCCTGATAAAGCAGATAAAGCCCCAACAGCGACTTACCCAGCTCGTACCAAGGCGCGTACGGGTTGAGGTCCATCAATTCCGTGTAAGCAAAGACGGAGGCAAACAGGAAGGCGCCATACCAAAAGATGCCTGGTGAGCCAATTGGCCCTATGTAGGCAAAAAAGTAAATGAGCAAAAAGTAGCAGAAGAACAGTTGCGCCCACGACCAAGCTACCAAAGCACGCGATGCCGGCGTGTCGTACTTTTCCATTTGGTACACGTCTTCCACTACTGCTACTGGGTAGCGCTCCTGCATGTCGGCAGGCCGCCAGCCGGTAGGCATGAACCACAGGCGTACCTTATCCCACCACGAACGCGCGCGCCAGGCGTCGGTCAGCAGCAGCCAAAAGTGCTGAAAATTGATTTTAAGAGGGTTCCACGTCCGAACAGGCCGCTTAACCCCGTACACCGGCGGCACATGCGGCAACTCCTCCTGAAAGGTGCCGAACCACTTATCCCACAAGATAAAAATCTGCGCGTAGTTTTTATCTAAGTATTCGGAGTTGATGGCGTGGTGGACGCGGTGATGCGAAGGCGTAACAATGACGTGCTCCAGCCAACCCATGCGGCCAATAAGGCGCGTGTGGTACCAATACTGCAAAAAGAGGTGAATAGGCCCAATGACGGCGATGACCTCCGTGGGCACGCCCAACAGCGCCGCCGGCAGCAACAGGAACGTGAAGTAATTGAACACGTTGGAAATAGATTGCCGCAACGCACACGACAAATTAAACTCTTCACTGCTGTGGTGGATAATGTGCCTATTCCACAGGAAATTGATCTCGTGGCTCCAGCGGTGCACCCAGTAGCCCTGAAAATCTACGGCAATGAACCCAATAGCGTAGAGCAACCAGGTGGCCTCGAGGTGGACGAGGGCTAAATGCTGCACTAACCAGTCGTAACTGAGAATGCCTATGCTCAAGCCCAAGACGTCTTTGACGACGTTGGTAACGCCCGAACTAAAACTGGACACGCTGTCAAGCCCTCGGATCACCTTTGCTCCCTTGCGCCAGGCAACGAAGGCCTCTGCGAAGTAGAGTAATAAAAAGATGGGAATGACCCAGTTTAACACGGCGCCGTATGCTTCCATAACACACAAAATTTGTTCAGTACAAAGGTCGAAAATGCGCTCCAAATGCTGTGCACGCCTATTGTAGGACGAGCGCACTACCTTCGCCTTCCGATGAGCTACGAAGAGATCTTAGGCCAGATACGGGCGGGGAAATTTCACCCCATTTATCTCTTACACGGCGAAGAGCCGTACTTCATCGACCGCCTGGAAGCAGCTATCGAGGCCGCAGCCTTACCTGAGGCCGAGCGCAGCTTCAATCAAGTGATTCTTTACGGCAAAGACACCGACCCCATCGCACTGCTCGATCAATTGCGCCGATATCCTATGATGAGTGCCCGCCAAGTAGTGATTTTGCGCGAAGCACAAGAAATGAAGGGATTGGCCGATTTGGCCAGTTATGCCGAAAACCCAATGCCTACAACGGTCTTCGTCATCTGTCATAAACACAGAAAGTTCGACTTGCGCACCCGCGCGGGAAAGGCTTTAGCGGCAAAGGCAGTGGTCTTTGAAAGCAGAAAACTTTACGACACTCAACTGCCCGACTGGATAACCGCCTACTGTCAGGGGCAAAAACGCGCCATCGAACCTGCCGCCGCCGTCCTGCTGGCCGAATACTTAGGCAGCGACCTGACCAGAGTGGCCAATGAGCTGGATAAATTGGTTCTCAACCTACCTACGGGCAGCACCATCACCACCGCACACGTGGAAGAGTTCGTCGGCATTAGCAAGGAGTACAACGTCTTCGAACTGCAGCGCGCCTTCGCCCTGCGCGACAAAACTCGCATTGCCCGCATCGAGCAATACTTTGCTGCCAACATCCGCAAAAACCCGCTCATCGGCACCATCGCGAGCCTGTATAACTATTTTTCTAAGGTATACATGCTTTACTTTTTGCCCAATGCCTCCGATGCTGCTATTGCCAAAGCCCTCGAGTTGCGGGCGGATTTCTTGGTGAAAGAGTACAAAACCGCTGCCCGCAACTACACGCGCGAACACGTCGAGCACATCCTCCACCTGCTGCACCAGTACGACTTGCGCGCCAAAGGCATCCAAACCGACACCTCGCATACGGGTGACGAGGCACTTATGCGCGAACTGTTTTTTCGCATCCTGAACGGCGTGTGAAGAGATGAGTCGTTCTGGGACAATTGCCTTTCTCGAGGCAGAAAACAGAGCAGATATACCGCCGAGCCAATGTGCGCCGGTACTTCTCTCGAGTATTTCCTTGCCACTATGCGCCTCCCTCGTTGGAGGTAGCGAACGCCCAAGCCACCTGCGCGGCTAAGCGCGCATTATTACACACTAATTCGATGTTGGCTTTTAGGCTAAGGCCTCCGGTTAGCTGTTCGATGCGCGCCAACAGAAAAGGCGTCAACTCTTTGCCGCCGACGCGCTCCTTTTCAGCATCGGCGAGCGCTTGGGTTATGGCTTCCTCGATATGGCCGCCGTCCAAAGCATAAGGTTGCGGGATAGGGTTTGCCACAACGACACCACTGTGCAGACCAAGGCCCCAATGGGCGCGCAGCAGTTGGGCGATGGCCTCAGGGCTATCCATGCGGTAGCTTACAGGAAAGCCGCTAGAACGCGCGTAAAAGGCGGGAAAATCGTCGGTTTTGAAGCCAAGCACCGGCACGCCAAAAGTTTCTAAGTACTCCAGCGTTAGGCCGATGTCGAGAATGCTTTTAGCGCCGGCGCAGAATACGGCCACAGGCGTATGGGCCAGTTCCTGTAGATCGGCGGAAATGTCGAACGTTGCTGAGGCCCCTCGGTGTACACCGCCGATGCCGCCAGTGGCGAAGCAGCGGATGCCGGCTAAATGGGCGATAATCATGGTGGCCGCCACGGTGGTCGCCCCGTTGCTGCCGGTGCTGACTAAGTAGCCCAGATCGCGTCGGCTGGCTTTGGCGATGCTGCGCCCTTTTCGAGCGAAGTCCTCTATTTCGTCTGCCCCGAGGCCAGCACATAACCGACCGCGCACTACGGCACAAGTGGCGGGCACAGCGCCTCCCTCCCGCACCGTTTGCTCCACGCGCAGAGCCGTCTCCAAATTCTGAGGGTAGGGCATGCCGTGGGCAATGATCGTGCTCTCTAAGGCCACGACAGCCCGACCTTCTAGTAAGGCTGCCCGCACTTCGGGCGTCATGGCTACGGGCGAACGCATGCAGTTGTGGATTTTCTTTTCAGCCGAAGCGAGAACTGTAGGCTCACCTCCAGTGGGCGGCACACGGGCGCAAAAATAGGCCGCACCGATGCCTTACAACCGAGCGATCAGTGCTCGTTTGTCGGGGGTAGTGAAATAGCGCAAAGAGATCTGCACGTCGGTGTTGTAGAGCCGATGCGGGCCATCTCCAGCACCGTCTGCAGTAAGGCTAACGATGCCCTGCGTTAGGCGGGCATCGAAGGCCCACTGTGCATGAAGGCGCCACTCCCAGCCTGCGGAAACTCCCACGTCGAAGCTGCGCAGGACTTCCCGGAGGTTGCGTTGGCCTGTAAAGACGGTGTTAGAGGATACGGTAGTTGTAGGGCGCAAGGGCTTGTTCCATGAGGGCCGAAGGCCGACGAAAAAAGCCTGATCGGGCCGGTAGCGGTAGTGCACTCCTACGGGGAACTCCCCTAAAAGCAGGCCGCTTACCTCATGACGGACCAGGAGCGACCCACCGGGGGTGTTCTCTTGCTTCTGTACCTCTAAAGAATAACCCCTAATGGATCTGATTTGAGCCTCTATTTGCAGGCTGGTGTTATCGCTGAGGCGGTAGCGGAACAGATAGCCCAACGCCAGGGCAGGTGCCACAGCCAACGGCTGCTGTTGCAGCGCGCTTACACCCAGCCCTACAGTTAGGCCATGCTCGATGCGCGGAGCTTTTGGCATTTCTACCTGTGCTAACGGCAGAGGGTTGCTTAAGCGAGGGATGGGTACCTCCTCTAGGCCCGTTATCGGCAGAGGCTGAGGCCTATACCTCTGAGCCAATCCGGCGCTTGTCTCCGCAGGGTGGACTCCGTTCAAATCTGAAATCTGCACCTCGTGTGTACCATGGTGAGCGGGCCACTCCTCATCCAGGTGCTCTGGCGCCGAAAGCACCCGGGCGCTCCGCTCCGAAGAAGGCACTTCTAAGAGCATTTTAGCTATGCCTTTAATCACGCGCAGAGCACTGTGCGCGCTTACGTCTGCTTTTTTAAAGGTAGAAGTGCGCTTGGCGAAAAGTTCTTTCGCGCTACCGGTTGCTTCCTCTGAGCGTTTGGCTTCACTACCTACCACGGGTAAAGCAGCTGGACCAGGGTCAGCAAGCATCCTTTCCAGTGCCTCTGCTACCGGCTCAGAAACAGGCGGGGAGTGCCGCCGCTGCTCCCTCAACAGCAAACGCCCTTGACCCAGCAGCAACAACAGCGCCACCCATA
>CALHAM010000146.1 GCA_937934275.1 uncultured Saprospiraceae bacterium
GTAAGGTTTGGTATTGCGCGCCTGCCAATCGTAGCCGCGGAAGGGGTCGCGGTGGGCGTTGTGCCCTATGGCATCGGTTTGTGCCCATTCCCAGATGCGTTGGGCTACGTCGCGCCCATGCTGGCGCGATCGGATGAAGACAGCTTCGCTTGTTTCGTCAAAAAATTTGTAATCGAGCAGCGTTTCGAGGGTTGTTATTTTCTGTCGATCTGCGGCCGGAAGGTGGTCAAAAAACAGCGGCATTAGATAACCGTAGGCAGCATTGACTACTTCGGGCCAATAGTACTCGTCGTTCCGGTTGGCCTTAGGAAGCGCTACCCCTAGCGCGCGCTCGGCAATGGAGCTGTAGCCAGGCATACCGTTAATACACGCTTCATAGGCCGCCAGCCCCAAATAAGCCAGCGCGCGTGCAGCAGGGCAGGGGCGGTAGTCGGAGGCATAGCGCTCCAGCTCTAAAAATAACTCGTTCCATCTCAGAGCGGCCTCTGCAGATTGTGTGGTGGCATCGTTTCCTAAGCGAACTGTGCCGTCGCCACAGCTCTGCCATAGCGGCATGGATACCAGCAAAATACCGATTGACAACGAGATTTTGCAAAAAGCTTTCCTCATAGAACAGTGTGTTTTGGTTAGCGTTCTCTACGACATACGCTGACCTCGCACAAAAGAAGTGCCACAAATGAGCAAAAAGGCTCTCCGAAGGCGACTTAGTGTAGTGGCTTAGCCGTCATAAAAAGAGTAGGAGGCCACTCGTCTATTACTCCACCGCGCAGGGTTTTCCTTGTATGCGCTGCCACAGGTCCCTCAAAAATCGCTTAATTTCTTCTGGGT
The DNA here is from genome assembly GCA_937934275.1 of uncultured Saprospiraceae bacterium. Taxonomy (GTDB): domain Bacteria; phylum Bacteroidota; class Bacteroidia; order Chitinophagales; family Saprospiraceae; genus M3007. Next base: position 829 of record CALHAM010000146.1, read on the forward strand.
TCTGAGGCGATCGGTTGCGTTGGTAGATGTCCCAGTGGCCGTCAGATTTTTGAAAGAGCAAGAAAGGAAAGATATAGTTTCGGTTGATGAGCGTATCGCCCTGCAACCCGAAGCGCAGGTCGTTAACTTGAAGTGTATCGCCTGTTTGCCCAAAGGGCAGCACGTCGTAGTAGCCGTCGGAGAACCAGCGCAAGAAGCGCACTGCCCGTTCATCAGGAGCAATACGATGGAGCAAGTGATGATTTTTCGGAATGGTCGTAAGGCGTTCGAAAGCGGGCTGGCAGTCGCGCAGGCTCACCAGGCCGTAGTAGTAAGCACTGTCGGTTTCAGCTACGCCATACCAGACGATGTTGTTGAAAATGGTGGGGTTGGTCAGATAGCGCTGGTGATCGATGTGCCTTTCGGCCAGTGCTTGTTCGAAGAGGCGTTCCACTTGTTGCTTGTCAAAATAGGTATGCGCCAAGTAGCCACAGCTCCACAAGATGCCGGCCCACGTCAGATATAGGCGCAGCGGCTGAGTGCGTTCCAATCGGGTCGCTAACATTAAGCACAAAGCGAAAGGCACTGTATAAAGCGGATCTACCACCGAGATCATATTCCACTGGACGCGCAAGTCAGAAAAGGGCTGCCAGATTTGCGTGCCGAAGTTGGTAAAACAGTCCAAAATGGGATGTGTAAAAATACTCCAGAAGAACAGGGATACCCATGTCGAGTAAGGAGCTTGGACGGTACTCAGGTCGCGCATCCAATAGTCGCGCCAAAGCCACAGGGCAAACCAGAAGCCCAGGATAAGGGTAGGGATAAACACATACCAGCTGATGTGCCCAAATAGCACCACCGGTACATAATTGATACCGGCTGCCGCTACGAGGAAGAACAGCACCCAAATTAGCCCAGCGATGAGCTTATAACCCCGCAGCTGGTGAATACGCTGGCTGTAAAAAAATTGGGCTAACCAAGCCAACAACCATGGCGTTGCCGCAGCAAACAACATCGAATGCGTAATGCCGCGATGAACGCTCATGGCCGTTAAGCGGTCGGTGAAGAATTCTGCCATCACGTCCAGATCGGGTATCATACCTCCCACAGCGCCCCACAACATGGCTCGGTTGCCCAAGCGCCTACCCGCTACTGCCTCGCCGCAGGCCGCACCCAGTACCAGTTGCGTTAAAGAGTCCATACGCGTTTGCTACAATTGCTTTTTTAAGACAGCTCTTTGAAATACGCCCAGAGGGTAAGTTTTTACCTCCGGAATTTTTTCGCCCTCAAATTCAGCATTTCCTGTCGTACTTATCGGCTTATCGGCTCCAGAATACACCTCAAAAATCAGGGTTTCGGCATCTTGTTTTTCGTACGTACACAGCAGGCGGCTGTTCATCACCGTGAAATGACTTACGAATTTAGGGCCACAAAGGAAGCCCTCAATGACAATACTGTTTTTTTCATCTACTTTCCACAGCCCGCGCTCCGGGGCGATGGGTACCAACTCGTAAGGGCGCCAGTCCTGCTCTTTGGAGCCGTAGACAATCCCGAAAGTGTAACGGCCTTCTCTTGAGGTATCTATGGGGAAAATTTCCAAAGCCATCGACACCGAGTCGCTTTTCCCTTTAGGCCCGTAAATGTTAAGAGTGCCCGACCAATTGCCCACCCAATCGTCAGGAAACGTCGGCATCGCAGGCGTTTGGGCCGACGAAGGAGTGGCACAAATGGCAAAAAAAAGCAGGGTAAGGGTGGAGAATTTCATAGCAGATAAGACCTTTGAGCGGTGTTTGCAGGCATAGAGCCGTTGTGGTTTGTGCTTTTTGCCTCTTTAGGAGGCGTGTTTTTCTGAACAAACATCCGTAAAATCCTCGGACTTGAACAGCGATTCGTGCGAAAAGACCTGATATGCAGGCATTGACTCGCTTGGGCGTTCGTACGGAAGCTTCAGCGCCGCCTTAAAGCGGAATTTCCTAGAGAAAAACATCACCTATGAGTCTGTCCTTTCGACTTTCAGCATTTTCCCTTTCCTTATGGTTTCGCGCCTTCGTCGAAGTCTGCGCTCGTTTTCCGGCAGCCATGCTGTGTGCAGCAGCGACGACGGGCGCCTTTATTCAGCTGGTGGCTGCTGAGGCGACCGAGCTTCAGGATAGCCTCAAGTTGTTGATGGCTGCGCTTTGGGGCCTTCCGCTGTGCATAGGCTTGGCAGCGTTGGCCGAGCGTGCAGGGTGGGAGGGCTGGAGGGCTTATGCTGTTCAGGTTTTAGGGCTTGGGTTAGCCATGGCCTGCTTTTTCTTTTTGCATCCCGGTCAGCCCAATTGGGAGGGGGTGCAAGTACCGCGCTACTTTTGGGCACTGTTGGTAGCGCATCTGTGGGTAGCGCTATCGCCTTATCTGGACCGCCGCAGTGCTGTAACGGACTTTTGGGAATACAATAAGCGCTTGCTGACGCACTTTGTCGTTGGGGCTGTATATGCAGCCGTAATTTTTTTAGGCTTGGCGCTGGCCATTGCCGCTGTGAATGCCCTATTCGACCTGCACTGGAGTAGCCGAGTGTACGGCTACCTCTTCGCCTTAGTGGGCGGTATGTTTCAGACTACCTTCTTTTTGTATCATTTTCCGAGGTATGCGACTTTTGACGACTCGGAGGTAGGGTATCCGGCCCTTCTGAAAAACCTTTGTCAATATGTTTTCGTGCCTATTGTCGGGCTGTATTTTCTCATTTTGTACGCTTATTCGGCCAAGATTTTACTTGAGTGGGAGTTGCCTCGGGGCTGGGTATCGTCGCTGGTATTGGGTTTTTCGGTGGCTGGTATTTTTACCTACTTAGTCAATTATCGTTTGCCCGAGTATCTCTCCAGCCGTTGGGTATCCAAGTACCAGCGGTTTTTCTGGTGGGTATTAGCGCCGATGGTTGTCCTGCTGTTTGTTGCCATTGGCCGGCGCATTTCCGACTACGGCGTAACGCCCGAGCGCTATTTCGTGGCGCATACGGGCGTATGGTTGCTCGTGGTGTGTGCTTATTTTTTATGGTCAAAAAGAAGGGATATTCGCTTCGTCCCGCTATCGCTGGCAGCGTTCATCATACCGGCCTTATTAGGCCCGCTGAATGCCTTTGAGGTGTCGCAGCGCAGCCAAATAGGTATTTTGAAGCGGATTTTTGAAAAAAACGATGCTTTCGAGAGCACTGGCCGGCTTAAGGAAGATCTTTCGGCCTTGCCTAGCGAAGAGCGTGAGCGGGTGCAGTCCATTCTCTATTTTCTGAGTGAGCAAGGCGCTTTGGAGCGCCTTGATGAATGGCTTTCGGTGCCTATCGCGACCCTCGCGCCGGACTCATTGCCCCACTTCGAGCGCAGCCGGATGGTGCTGAGCCATCTCCGTCTGGAGCGTCCGGACCTGGATAACGTACTTTATCTTGCTGTAGAAAGTCGAGGCAAACCGCCCGTAAGTAACAATATTGCTGGCTTCCGCGCTTTTTATTGGCTCTACTTAGATGCCTCTTCGCCAGCGCTGCCCCTGAGCAAGGGCAAGGCTTACACCGGGCTTTCTGCATCCGGTAACGCCATCGTGGTAAGTCTGAACGGTGAGCAGCTTGCCGACACTCTCGAATTGGACTTCCAACTGCCTCGCTGGAAAGCGGCGACAAGAGGTAACAACGCTATTTTGCCCGATAGCCTTAGCGTGGTAGAGTGGAAAAAGGGACCAAGAAGTTATCGGTTGTTTGCTCGAGAGCTCTTGTTCGAAGAGCGATCGCTGCGCGTTCAGCAGCTTCAAGGTATGTTGTTTGTCAAATAATAGCGCGAATGCAGAGGCTGAGCGCACTGCGATGCCGCCTGTGCCGAACGACTTAAGCCCATGAGCGCCCGTCTACTCTGAACACACCCGGAGCGGCGTATTGCTGTACCTTCGCTTCTATGAAAAACCCAGTGTTTATCCTTTTTTTATTGGTTTTTTTTGAGGTAGGCAACACAAGCGCCCAGCCTCGTACGGATACTTTGTGGCTATCGCTCCAAGAGGCGGCATCGCGCGCCTTGACCCACAGCACCGCTACTCGAAAAGCTCGTTGGGAGCGCCGAGCGACTGAACTGCGGTTGGCTGGTCAGCGTCGTGAGGCGTTGATGCCCAGAACAGAGTTGTTGCTCAATACCGACTACGTTCCCGCACCCCCGACTGCGTTTTTGCCTGCGACGCTTTTTGGGGGACAGGAGGGAGCCTATGTGCCGGCTACCTTAGGGCAGCCCTGGCAGTTTTTTGCTTCGGTGTGCGTGGAGCAGGCGCTCTTCGACGAATCTGTGCGCCGTTTGGCGCCGGCAGCGGCCCTAACGGCATCGCTTCAAGATTTGCTCGTGGAGCGGTCGGAGGAAGAGGTTATTTTCCAGACAGCCAGCTTGTTCTATCAGGCCCTGCAAGCGCGGGCACTGTTGCGTGCCCTGAACGCTCATCTCAGTCAGTTGGAAGCGTTAGAGCGCATGGTGCAGCTCCGACTAGACAACGATCAGGCTGTTCGGACGGATGTGCAGCGCATTCAAGCGGCAATAGCTGGGCTGCAGGCGAGCCGTCATGAGTTAAATGGTGGTATCGAAGCGCTTCTGCAGGGTATCCAATTTTTATGTGGCATTCCGCTGGACCAGACCGTGGCATTAGTGCTGCCCGACACAGTCAATGAGGAGGTATTGGCTTTGCCCTCCAATCTTGAGCAGACGGTAACCTATCGGCTGCTGGAGGGGCGCTTATCGTTGCTGCGCATTCAGGAGCGCAGCGCTCGGGCAAAAGGCTTGCCTCGGTTAAGTTTTTATGCGGAGGCGGGTATCTTATCGCAGCGCACCGACGTGCGTTTCACAGATCCAAACGAGCGCTGGTATCCAGTGGGTAGGGTAGGGCTTCGCTTGACATGGCCCTTGTTGGAGGGTTATCGGAGTCGCTACAGCCGCGAGCACCTTCGCCTGCAGATGCATCTCGGAGAGAGCGAACGCGACGACTATGCCCGCGCGCGCGACTTGGAAATTCGGCAGGCGCGCACTCAGTGGGAAAATGCATTGCGCACTTTGCGCGCTCGAAAGCAGGCTCTGGTTTTGGCACGTGAGGTGGTGGCACAGCTTCAGCTGGCTTATCAGAATGGCGTGGCCCCTTTGAGCGATGTGTTGTCAACGCAAACCGCTTTAGCCGAAGCCGAAACCCAATACGAGCAACAAGTGTTTAGTTGCCGCCTGGCTGAAGTCAAATGGCTGAAGGCTGCAGGCTTATTGCGCAATTTGCTCAATTAGATGAAGCGACCATGATGGAAAACCCTGGAAATTGGAACCCGCTGACACCGGAGGAGGAATACGTCATTGTGCACAAGGGTACGGAGCGTCCGTTCAGCGGCGAGTACTGGAACCACAAGGGCCATGGCCTCTACGTCTGCCGCCGTTGCGAAGCGCCGCTTTATCGCTCTTCGGACAAGTTCGACAGCGGCTGCGGCTGGCCTTCGTTTGACGACGAAATTCCGGGTGCTGTAGATCGGAAAGAGGATCACTCTTATGGCATGAGGCGTATTGAGATTCTGTGCGCTAACTGCGGTGCTCATTTGGGCCACGTCTTTTACGGAGAGCGCTTTACGCCCAAAGACACGCGGCATTGCGTGAATTCGCTGTCCATTCGCTTTGTGCCTGCCGAGCAGCTTCCGCCGAACGCACAGGTATAGAGTGTCCTCTGACGTCAATTCCGGTCGTCGCGAGCTGCTTCGCGGCGTTCTATATAGTCCTCCCAGATGGCTTTGTAATCGTAAGAGAGGTAGAATTCGCTGTTGAAGGCCCCCCAGGCACCGTTTTCAACGGCGAGATTGAGGCGTCGAACGCTGTTTACCGGTACCTGCAGAACGATGACGTGCCCGAGGCCCATGGCAAGCGTCCAAGAGATGACTCGGCAGTCGTTGGGCGGAAAGATATCCCAGAACCCTTGGGCTTCGAGGATGCGGCGAATTTCGGGCAGGTTCTTGTTTTGCTGATGCTTGAGGATGATAGTAACGACGACACTGTCTTCGAGGGCAATCGCTTTGGGTTCGAAAGAGGGACCGGGCGAAGTGCTGGGTTTCGCAGGCTGTTGAGCCTTTAGCCCGAGTAAGCATCCGAAAAAAAGAAAGGCCAATAGGCCAACAGGTTTTTTCAGCATAGTAAAATTCCGTTTCAGAGAACGAGTGTAATGGCTTGCAAAGATATGGAGCTTTGAATGGGATGGGCGTTTAGAGGCGTTATTTTTACGCAAACGCCGACGATTTTGCCCACTTTTGTGCTTTTAAACGATGAGTCGAGAGGCCTTTCGATGCAAACACTTTAACGTGCGGCAGTGTTCGGGTGTACACCCCGTTGGTACAGATGGATTGCTGCTGGGGGCGTGGTCGCCGCTAGAAGGTGTCGGAAAGGTGTTGGATGTTGGCACGGGTACGGGCCTAATTGCCCTGATGCTGGCTCAGCGCAGTCAGGAGGCACAGATAGCGGCTATTGATGTGAGCGCGGCGGCGCGGCAATGTGCAGCGGAAAACTTCCGGCGCTCTCCATGGGCAAATCGCTTGCAAGTGGTAGGAGGTGGGCTGGCAGAGTACCTGCAACGGGCTATACCACAGGCTTTCCATTTAGTCGTGTGTAACCCGCCGTTTTATCGAGAGGCTACCGTATCGCCGAATGTTCAGCGGCAGCAAAGTCGGCATGCGCGCTTTTTGCCCTTAGGTTTTTTGGTGAAAGCCGCTCGTCGTTTGTTGATGCCCTCGGGCCGCCTGTGCGTCATTCTGCCGCCCTCGGTAGGTCAGCATCTGCTCGAAGTAGGCGCAATAAACGGCTGGTATGTGACGCGCATCACCGAAGTGTTCAGTCGTCTGCAACAACCGCCTGAGCGGTGGTTGGTGCAATTGGAGCAAAATCCCTACGCCTTCGAGCGAGACCGACTCGATATTTGTGGCCCAGACGGTACTTATTCATCGGACTATCGGGTACTTACGCGCGACTTCCTATTGTGGGCAAGCAAAGAGGGCTGAGGTCCGGTAGATGACAATGGATCGCTTGGCCCTCGCGCCAAGTGCAATTTTAAATGTTGCCTATTTTTACCGCCAAACAGACGATGATGCTCCGACCCATTCTTTTTGCCGCGCTAGGCTCTTGCGCGCTTTTCCTGCGACCTGCCTCCATCCTCGCCCAATCGTATGAAATGCCTGCTGCTGAGTTGCGCGGGGTTTGGATCGCCACAGTGGAAAACATCGATTGGCCCTCAGCTCCGGGCCTGCCGCCTGAGCGCCAGCGCATGGAACTCGACAGTATCCTGGATGTCCTCAAAGCGCTGGGGATAAACGCCATCTTCCTGCAAGTTCGCCCGGCCGGAGATGCCTTTTACCCCTCTCCCGCAGCACCTTGGAGTAAATACCTGACGGGTCAACAAGGCAAGGCGCCAGAGCCGTATTACGACCCCCTGGAGTACATGATCAAGGCTGCCCGAAGCCGACGCATGGAATTCCACGCTTGGCTAAACCCCTATCGGGCCACCTTTGATTTGGATACGGCGAACCTAGCCCCCACACACCCACTGCGCGCTTTGCCCGATGAGCGCAAAAGCGAGTGGTTTTTCCGGTACGGTTCCCGTTACTACTTCAACCCAGCTAGTGCATTAGTCCGACAATACCTCATCAATATCGTTCGCGATCTCGTCGTCCGATACGATATTGACGGCATTCATTTCGACGATTATTTCTACCCCTACAAAGAAGCCGACCAACAATTGCAGGATTTCAACGACTTCGCTGCTGACCCTCGCGGCTTTGCTACCATCGAAGACTGGCGCCGCGACAACATCAACCGCCTCATCGAGGGTGTCTCTAAAACCATTAAAAGCATCAAGCCTCACGTTCGCTTTGGCGTCAGTCCCTTTGGCATCTGGAGAAATGCTGCCCAAGATCCCATTAACGGCTCGCAAACTCGCGGCCTATCGTCTTACGATGACCTGTATGCCGACCCTCTCACTTGGCTCAAGAATGGCTGGATTGATTATGTGGCTCCTCAACTGTACTGGAGCATTGGCTTTCCGCCCGCTGACTATTACACCCTCTTGGATTGGTGGAGTAAGCACACCTACGGGCGGCATCTGTACATTGGTCATGCCGCCTACAAAATCAACAACAACCTTATAGACACCAACTGGCGAAAGCCCGATGAAATCTTGCGACAGGTGGCACTCAATCGCACCTACGACGCTGTTAAAGGTAGCATCTATTTTTCGGCTAGGCCTCTATTGAACAACGCTTTAGGCATTCAGGATACGCTGATGAATGTCCTGTACGCCCAACCCGCTCGAATGCCTCCTATGCCTTGGTTAGCTCAGTCGCCGCCCGCCACACCGCAAATCTGCCGCGTCAAAGGCTCTAAAACCGGCGTTAAATTGGCTTGGCACGCTTGCGATATTAAAAACCGCGATGAGAACCCCTATTACTTCGCCATCTATCGTTTCGATGGCCAAAGTGTGGGCAACTTTCAAGACCCGCAAAACTTGCTCACGTACACTCCTTATTTTGCCGAGAATTGGGTCTTTGAGGATATTTCAGCCGCTTCTGGCGAATATTATACTTACGTCGTCATCGCTTACAACCGCGTGCATTTAGAAAGCTACGCCAGTGACCCGGTAGTCGTTTATCGCACCAAAAAGGGCGCCAAGTGGAAGAAGCGGCGCTTCTTAGGGATTTTCTAAACGGTTAAAGCAAGGACGAAGCCGCCCAAGGCCATAGCTTCATCGGCGCCAGAAGCCTCTTTACCCCGTCCTTAGGCCCTCAGGTGCTTTTTGCAGGCAATGGGTATGGTACTGCCTGCCCTGTCCAAGTCATGGTTTTAGGGCTTGATAGACGACGCTTTGCATGCGTGGGCGGTAGTTGCCCTGGATGAGCTTGTTGTTTTCCATGGTAGGGAATGTTCGATTGGACAGAAAGATGAAGATCAATTGATGTTCAGGATCCGCCCAAGCACAGGTGCCGGTAAAGCCGGTGTGCCCAAATGTGCGCGAGCTAGCCAGCAGGCTCATGTTGGCTGTTTTGTCGGGATTCAATTCTTTCATGTCGAAGCCCAAGCCTCGGCGCGTACTGCCCAAGTGGCGTTGGGTGAAGAGCTCCACGGTTTGAGGGCTTAGGTACTTTCGTTCCCCGTAAGAGCCGCCATTGAGGAGCATTTGGAAGAGTTTAGCCAGGTCGTTAGCGTTGCTGAATAGGCCGGCGTGGCCGCTTACCCCGCCAAGCATGGCTGCACCCATGTCGTGCACGTACCCCTGCAGGCGCTGCTGGCGAAAGTAATTGTCCTCTTCGGTGGGCACGCAGCGTTCGCTCAGGCCTATTGCCCAGGGGTTGAATGTGGTGGTGACCAGGCCCATAGGGCGGTAAAAAAGGCGGCGCGCCAGCACGTCTAAGGGTTGGAGCTCCAGCCTTTCCAAAATGCGTGCGCATAGATAGAGGCCCAGGTCGGAGTATCGATACGATCGCTCTGGGCGCAGCGGTGAGGAAAAGATGCGTTGCCAGATGGTGTCGCGGTAGTCGTCGGCCAGGTAGAGGTCTTTGGCTACGGGTATTTCGTAGCACGTCATAGGGCGAGGCAAATAGAGTTCCGGCGAAGGTCGGCCCAGGGCAACGAGGGTTTTTTGGTAGAAAGGAATCCAGGCCTGAAGGCCCGCCTGGTGAACAAGGATTTCGCGCAGTGTCAGCAAGGCTTTGTCGGTTTTTGCCAGTTCGGGCAGATAGTGCACGATGGGTGTGTCCAGGTGAAGGCGTCCGGCGTCCACTTCATGCATCAGCATGAGTGTAGTGGCGGCCACTTTAGTGATCGAAGCTAAATCGTACAAGTCATCTAGAGCGACGGGTCGGGCGTCGGGTTCGTAGGTGTGGCGCCCATATGCCTTGTGCCAGACGACTCTACCGTCTTTAGCCACGAGCACTTGGCAGCCTGGAGCAGCACCTGCGGCGATGAGTTCGGCGGCCAGGCTATCTATTTGGCGCAAGGTGCTGCTGTTGAGACCTACGGCTTCAGGCTGGTCGTAGGCGAGGCGTTTGGCAGCAAAATGCCGCTGCAGACCCTGCCCTAAACGCGCGTGCTCGGAGGCATTGATGGGCAGCGCGCCCTGGATGTCTATAGCTCCGAAGAATGCTTGAGCAGCAACATCCTGGGCAGTGGAGTCATCGGAATAGACTGCGAGCACGGTAGGTGCTTCGTCGAAATGCGCCAAGCTGTATGGGTTTCCGAAGACAAACAAGGCTGCTTTAGGATGTTGCTGACACACTAAGCGGGTCAACGCAATTTGCGTCGGCGACAGACCAAAAGTCTGTTCGGGTCGGCGCGACATGCCGTGCAGGCCGATAAGCACTACGTCGAAGGTGTTCAGAGTATCGAGCAGGGCTTTAGCAGCCACAGAGTCTGGGTTTTTGGGCAGGTTAAAGAAAGAGATGGGCGCGTAGAGAGCGCATGTTTTCTGAAACGTTGTCAGGGCGGTATCTCCCAGGGCTACAGCAGCAATGCGCAGGCGATCGAGGTGAGGCATGCCAGCTAAGCTGTCGCGGTCGCGCACGAGCGTAAGGGCGTTCTCGATGAGTTTTCGGCGCAGCACAAGCGAAGAAGGCGCGTTGAGGTCGCTGCGAAGCCCGGTAGTATCTATGCGCTGCGGGCTGGTTAGGCCATAGCGATATTTAGCGCGCAGGACGCGCCGCACACTTCCGGCCACTTGGCGAGCATCGAGCGTTCCGTCGAGCAGGGCAGTCTGTACAGCGTTAAAGGCGGCCTCCATGTCAGAAGGCAGCAAGATTACGTCATTGCCGGCTCGCAACGCCTCTACTTCGGCTTGGCCGGGTTTGAAAAACTTGGCCACACCTTTCATTTCCATAGCATCGGTAATGATGAGGCCATCGTATCCCATTTTTTGGCGCAAAAGCCCGATAATAGTAGGTCGGCTTAGCGTAGTAGGTCGGTTCTGGCGCTCATCGAGGGCGGGTACGTGCAGGTGAGCCACCATAATGCTGGCCACACCGTAAAGAATGAGTGCGCGAAAAGGAAACAGCTCCAGCGAGTCTAAGCGTTCAGCTGTGTGCGGGATGACCGGCAGATCTAAGTGTGAGTCCACATCCGTGTCGCCATGACCCGGAAAATGTTTGGCACAGGCCATCACACCGCCATCTTGTAAGCCCATCATATATTGGAAGGCCTTGGCGGCCACGTTCTTGCGATCCTCGCCAAAAGAGCGGTCGTTGATGACAGGGTTTGCAGGGTTGTTATTCACGTCGGCTACCGGAGCGAAGTTGAGGTGCACGCCCAGACGCCGGCACTGACGGGCAATATCGCGGCCCATTTCGTAGATGAGCCGGTTATCGCGCACGGCCCCTAACATGAGCTGACGCGGGTACGAAATGGTGCCCTCGCGCAGGCGCATGCCCAACCCCCATTCGGCATCCATCGAGATGAGTAGAGGTACGCGCTCCGAAAGCGCCTGGTACTGATTGGTCAATAAGGCCTGTCGCTCCGGCGTGCCTTGAAAAAAGCACAAGCCGCCCACGCCGTACTTCTGAATGAGTTCAGCCACTTTTTGCTCATAATCAGGCCCTTTGTCGGAGTGCGCTCGAATCATAAACAGCTGCCCGATGCGCTCCGCGGGGGTCAGGGCTTGGAAGACGGAATCTACCCAGTGGCTTTCTCGCGGATCAAAAGCTGGGCTGGGAGCATTCAACCCCAAAAAAGTCAGCGCAGCCAGGCAGAACGCTGCGCTTGCGAGAAACGTTCGAGGCGAAAACAAAGACTGACTGCTCATGCGGGCAAAGGTGGCTCAAAAAAACGAAGCGAGAGAGCACCATCTAACCCAAAACTCCTGTCTCAATCTACGATTTCCGTGATCGAACGAGGAGGCACGTCATTGTTCTTGTCAATTTTTCGGAAGAAGGTCTCCAAGTATTGAGTCATTTCGTAAGAGACTTCGCGCGGCAAGTGTCGGGAGTAGCAGGTGCTGAGCAGATCCTGCTGTTTTTCTTTGAGGCGCTGCACAGCGCGCCGAAGGGCTTCGCGAGGGATTCCGTTGGCCATCAAGAAGCGGTCACGCACGTTGCGCAGGCCGCTTTCGGAGGAGGGTGAGGCATATGGCGCTGACACTAAGCCGGAAAAGTCAAAATCAAAAGGTATAGGGGAAATTTTACCGTCGGGCATGCGCAGCATTCGCACATTGCGCATCATGGCGATGTCCCAATCGGTGTTGCCGATCATGTATTGAAAAACGGCCACCAGAGCGGTGTAATCGACGTCCAGACTATCTACCGGTAGGCCGTACTGTTCCGTGAGCGTCCCGCCTAATCGGGCGGCAGTTTCTTCGTTGTCTTCCAGCAATAGCCCATACATTTTTTTAGAGGATTTCTCTACATGGTTGTCGCGCAAGGTAACGCGGACCAATCGCGCGCGCACGCAGCGGTCGGTCAGCTGCTCGAACATGCGGTAAATGAGGTATTCCTTGATGAGCAGCTGATCGCCTCGGTAGTTGTCGTAGCAGGGCAGCACCAGGCGCATCTCCGTGAGGGTGTCTAAGCCGCGCTCCCGAAGTTCTTTCTTAGAGGCTTTTATCTTTAGCGGCGGTATCTCGGCAATTTTGCGCCGGTATTTGCCCTTGGGCTGAATTTTGACCGTAAACGACTCCCCGTTAGCTAACGTGAGCAAACCTGGGAAATAGTCGTTGCTATAGCGGTTAGTCAGTAAAGTAGTCAGGTCGGTTTCCAGCGTAATGGCCGTGCCCTCTTGGCGACCCACATATTCAAAAAGAGAGGCGGGTTTGTTGTCTGCAGTTTGCCCCATTGCAGGGCGCATTCCCACCGGAAGAAGAGCGGCGGAAATAAGGCTCAGAAGTATTCCTGTAGTCATGGCTTTTTCTTTTCTTGTGCAGGATTTAAAGACGCGGAACCGCTTTCTCGGTTGCTTGTCGTCCTGAAATTATGTTTTGTTTTAAGCGCAAAAAACGCGCCCATTTCAACATTATTCAATACTTAACGCTTTTGCGCAAGATTATGTTTCAATTGAGTGCGCTTGCGGTCAAAGGGGCACTCAATTCAAGGCCAACTCTTCTGTTGCCGGTTTTCAGGGGCTGGGGTCAAGAGCATTTGGTTGACCAATCCAGTTCCTTTGCTGCACCCAAAGGGCCTTTTGGGCCAAACTCTTTGACAAAGTTGGCGTTAATGATGAAAATTGCTATAATTTGCAGCGAAAAGTTTTTTTTTCTCTTTTATTGATAAAAGGCTTACTCGCTGAGCACCAGTTCAAGCAACTTCTTGAGGAATATCCCCGTAACTTTTAAGGAGAATGCTTGCTTGTTTGATACAAACAAATACGAAACGCTTCATCACTACTGCTCTGACAACTATGGGTAATCGTTTTACATGGCTGTTCTCGCTATTAGCCTTGGGCTTTCAGCCGCTGTTAGCGCAAAATCACGTGTCGCTTCAGTTGGATCGGCAACGCCAGCGC
>CALHAM010000147.1 GCA_937934275.1 uncultured Saprospiraceae bacterium
TGAGCGAGTCTTGGGCCGAAGCGGAAAGTAGGCCGAAGATGAGCAGCAACGAGAAAAGTAGTTTCCTTAATGACATATCAATGACGAGTATTTTGGCCAAAAACGCCGCTACTTTTGTCTTTGAAAAGCAACCCGAGAGCACAGCCCCGGCATCAGCAAGAGCACTATTGAGACCGGGACGCTGCAGTCAATGATCAAAGCAACAGACGATATGCGATACTTGCCCAAACTTTTCGCTCTAACCTTCTCTTTGAACTTATTTCTCCTACCTAGTCAGGCTCAAAAATACAGCAATGAGTTTCTGGCCATTGGGGTTGGCGGTCGTGCCCATGGCATGGCTGGTGCGCAAACGGCTTTGGTCAGCGACATTACGGCAGCCTACTGGAACCCAGCCGGCTTAACCGAAATACGCGCACCGTTTCAAATTGCAGCTATGCACGCAGAGTGGTTTGTCGGCGTAGCGCAATACGACTACTTCAGCTTTGGCAAGTCGCTCAATCAAGACCAGCGCTCCTTCCTGAGCCTATCCGTCATTCGGCTAGGCATTGATAACATCCCTTACACCATCAACCTGGTCAACCCCGATGGGTCGGTCAACTACGACAATGTTTCGCCTTTTTCCGCCGCCGATTATGCGCTTATGGTCAGTTATGCCCGCCAACTAGGCCATCCAGCCCTTGCCCTGGGCGGAACGGTCAAAGTCATTCGCCGCATCATTGGCTCATTTGGCGGCTGCTGGGGCTTTGGTGCAGACCTCGGCCTACAATACCGCAAAAACGGTTGGATGCTTGGCCTCATGGGCCGCGACTTAACTACGACGTTCAATGCCTGGTCGTTTACCCTTACTGAACGCGAAAAACAGGTTTTCCTGCAAACCGGCAACGAACTCCCCTCGGGCGGCACGGAAATCACCCGACCGCGCTTCATTTTAGGCGCTGCCCGCCAGTTTCGCATAAGCGAAAAGACCTCGCTCTTACCTGCAGTGGATTTAGACCTCACCACGGATGGCCGCCGAAACACTTTACTGCGCACCTCTACCATGAGTGCCGATCCGCGTGTAGGTATTGAGGCCGATTACGACCATATCGTTCAGCTGCGCCTTGGCATAGGCAACTTTCAATACGTCGCTAAAGACTTCACTACCAGCGAAAAACGGCTTACTTTTCAGCCCAACTTTGGCATCGGCCTGCGCTTGGGTCGCCTTCAATTAGACTACGCTCTGACCGACATCGGCAACTTTTCACAGGTGCTCTACTCCCACATCTTCTCTGTGCGCATCGACTTCAAAGAACGCCCTGCTCCCCCTTCTGAAGGGTCGAATTTGTAATGCCGAAAGGCTTAGATTAGAAAGGCTACATCTCTTTGCGCACTGTCAGAAAATCAGGCTTTGCCAACCGGTTGAGGAAAAACTGCCTACAGCGCCTTAAACCTTTGCTGCGAAGCAGCCCTATCGACCAAAACGAGGTTTTTTCTGCACAAATCGAGGAGCGTCGTATCTTTGCAACGACCTTGCGGGGCATGGCCAACAAAAGGGAACCACAGGTTCCCTTTTCGTTTATGCACCTGTTAAAAGCGATGACTGCTGCCATGATGGAGCTGACTGAACGCATCGAACAACTTTTAGGCGAACTCTTCGCCACCGACGAACGGCTAACCGACTGCTTCACCGTAGAGATCAGCCTGCAGCCGCGCAACAAGTTGTGCGTTTTTGTCGACAGCGACTCGGGCATCAACTTTGACAAGTGTAAAACCATTAGTCGCTACTTGGAAGGGCACTTAGATGCTAATGGCTGGTTAGGCGAAAGATACATTCTCGAAGTCAGTAGCCCGGGTGTAGGGCGCCCACTGCGGCTGTGGAGGCAGTACCGCAACAACATTGGCCGCCATTTGCTCGTCACCTTACAAGACGGAACAGTTCAGCGCGGTGTATTAAAGACCGTCGAAGCAGACCACCTCATCTTGGCGCAACAGACCGAAGAAAAACAAGGAAAAAAAGCAGCGAGTGTCTTCGTTGAACGCCTCATTCCCTTTGAACAGATTGCCACCGCTGTAGTTAAGATTGTTTTTTAAAATTGCCTCACTCAAACCTATATTCTTCTGGCCATTTGGCCGTTTAACACAAAAAAGAGTTTTTCATGGAGAATTTCGTAGGTGTATTTTCCGAATTTAAGACCGTCAAAAACATAGACCGGCCTACCATGGTGCGTGTATTAGAAGACGTATTCCGCACTCTCATCCGGCGCAAGTACGGCTCAGATGAAAACTTCGACGTCATCGTTAACGTCTCGACTGGCGACCTAGAAATTTGGCGCCTGCGTCAGGTAGTACCCGACGGTGAAGTAACGGACGAAAACACTCAGATCAGCGAGACAGAAGCGCGCTTGATCGATGCCGACCTGAATGTCGGCGACGAGTGTTACGAGCAGTTGAGCATCGATGTTTTTGGCCGTCGGGCCATTACAGCAGCACGTCAAACGCTGGTATCGCGCATCTTAGAGCTAGAAAAAGACGAAATCTATCGGCGCTATTCCGAAATGATCGGCGAGGTGGTGTCGGCCGAAGTGAGCCAAGTGCTGAAGCGCGAGATACTCCTCATCGACGAAAGCACGGGCCGTGAGTTGGTATTGCCGCGCACCGAAATGATTAAAGGCGACTATTACCGCAAAGGCGACATCGTGCGCGGCGTTATCCGTCGGGTGGAGATGCGCAACAATACCCCTTACATCGTGATCAGCCGCACGGATCCTCTCTTTTTGCAGCGACTCATGGAGGCTGAAGTTCCGGAAATTGAAGACGGCATCATTGAGATTAAAAACGTCGTGCGCATTCCGGGCGAGCGCGCCAAGGTCGCAGTGGAAAGCCACGATGACCGCATCGATCCCGTAGGCGCTTGTGTAGGCATGAAAGGCAGCCGCATTCACGGCATTGTGCGCGAATTGCGCAACGAAAACATTGACATCATCGTCTACACGAGCAACATCCAGTTATACATTCAGCGAAGCCTGACACCCGCAAAGCCCACTCGCATTGAAGTGGACACAGCCAAAAAACGCGCCAGCGTATACTTAGAACCCGACCAAGTAAGCTTAGCCATAGGCAAAGGCGGCTCTAACATCAAACTGGCCTCTAAACTGACGGGTTACGAAATTGATGTGTATCGCAATGCCGTACAAGAATACGAAATTGACGACGTCGAACTTGAGGAGTTTGCCGATGAAATCGAACCTTGGATCATCCAGGCGCTGAAGGGGATTGGTTGCGACACAGCTCGCCAGGTGCTTGAGTTAGCGCCGGAAGAGATCGCTCGCCGCACCGATCTTGAGGAGGAAACCATCCGAGAGGTACTGGCTATTTTAGCTCGTGAATTCGAGGGTGAAGAATAAGCGCTGCCGTTGCCATGCATTCAGCCCAAACGGCGTACTATGCCCACTTGCTAGAATTGCTTCAGCAAGAGCGAGAAGAAGACTATCGCCTCTTCCTGCAAACCGTACGCGCCACCCCATTAGAGGAACGCGTGTTACAGGGTTATACTTGGTATCCGCTGCGCGTGGTGCAAACGGGTTTTGCTCTGGGCGACAGAGCCTATGTTACGGTGGAGCGCACGACTCATTTAGATGAGCCTCATCAGTTGCGCGCCGGCCAAGTGGTTAGCCTGTTCACCCGAGAGCCGCATGTACACAAGCCAGAAAGGACAGGCATCGTTCACTACGTTGAGCGCAACCGAATGAAGATCATTCTCCAAGCACGCGACGTGCCAGAGTGGTTAAACTCGGCCTTCATTGGTGTTGATATGCTCTTCGACGACCGCAGCTACGCCGAAATGGAGCAAGCCCTCCGGCGCCTCATGGCTGCTAAAGGCGACCGCTTGGCCGAATTGCGCGACCTAGTAGCCGCTTGGCCTCTTCCTGCCTCTTCGCCTCATTATGCCGTTAACCCAACCTACTCCTCGAGGATGGAAGAGTCGTTGGCTCACGAAGGCGATGGAGAGCCTGAACGCTCGGTGTGGCAAGCCTTGAACGCGTCGCAACGCGCTGCCGTCAAAGCCATCCTGGACAATCGCGACATTACTGTAGTGCACGGACCGCCCGGCACGGGCAAAACCACCGTGCTCGTAGCAGCCATTCGCTTGTTGTGTCATCGGGAAAACACCGTGCTGGTAACTGCCCCAAGCAATACTGCTGCCGACTTACTCACGGAGCGCTTGGCTCAATCTGGGCTGAGCGTAGTGCGCATTGGCAACATCAGCCGCGTAGATGAAGCCATCCTCGGTCATACTTTGGAAGGCATCTTGGCCCATCACCCCGAAAGCCGGCACATTAAGCGAGTAAAAATCCAGGCAGCCGAGTACCGGCGCCAAGCGCGCCGCTACAAGCACAGTTTGCGCTCCGAAGACCGCCGCGAACGCGAACATCTTAAAAATCAGGCGCGCGAATTAGAGGCTTGGGCGAGAATTCTTGAGGAGCGCCTCGTCGAGCAAACACTCACTTCGGCCCAGGCTATTGTATGCACCCTGGTAGGGGCTGCACACCCCGTGCTGGAGCGGATGCGCTTCCGAACCTGCGTTATTGACGAAGCTGCCCAGGCTTTAGAGCCTGCCTGCTGGATCCCTATTTCTAAGTGCAGCCGCGTGGTGTTGGCCGGCGACCCTTTCCAATTGCCGCCCACCGTGAAAAGCCTCGAAGCGGCGCGTAAAGGCCTGAATACTACCCTCATCGAGCGTTGCCTTAGTCTCTTGCCCGACCGCGTCCATTTGCTCACAGTGCAATATCGCATGCACCAGGTCATCATGGGTTTTTCTAACCAATACTTTTACGGCGGCGCCCTTGTTGCTCACGAGAGCGTCGCCCAACGGACCCTGTCGGCTCATTTGCCCGTGAGAGACCTTTTTGCCTCAAGCCCAGCAGCTCCATGCAGTAGCCCTATTATCTTCGTGGACACCGCCGGTTGCGGCTTTGAAGAGTGCTTAAACACCAGCGAGGGCAATGCACGAGGCCTCAGCCGATATAACCCTGACGAGGCGCTCCTTTTGCGCGAACACCTCTTGCAGATGCTTCAACACTTTGCTCCAGCAGCAGAAAAAGCCTCTGAAGTCGTCTTACCTACCATTGGCATCCTGTCGCCTTACCGAGAGCAGGTCCTTCAACTGCAAATGCTCTTTCGAGATGACCCACTCCTCATGCCGTTCCTGACCCAGCGCGCCCACCTCCCCGGCCCTCAGATAACTTTCAGACGCCCAGAACCCATTCTCACCATCAACACCATCGACGGGTTTCAAGGGCAAGAACGCGACATCATCTACATCAGCTTGGTGCGCTCCAACGCCAAAGGCGATATTGGCTTCTTGCAAGACTATCGCCGTATGAACGTTGCCATGACTCGAGCGCGTAAAATGCTCATCGTCTTTGGCGACTCCTCCACCATAGGCAACAACAAATTTTACCAAGCATTCCTCGACTACTGTAGCCGACGAGGCGAATACCGCACCGCTTGGGAGTGGATGCGGTAAGCAAAAACAACCGCTAAGCGCAGCAAGATCTCTAAAATAAAGATCAGGCGAAGCTTCAAACAGCCACCTGGACTGCACATAGGCTACTGAGAAGTTATCTTTGGGAAACCCTTACTAAGACATGGAGCTGCTCACAGTACTCTACGAAGACGATGATTACGTTGCCATTGACAAACCCAGTGGCGTGTTGGTGCACCGCACGGGTATCAGCGAAGACACCGTTTTCTTACTGCAACAACTGCGCCGGCAGCTGCGGCAGCGGGTCTACCCCATCCATCGCTTAGATCGCTCTACTTCGGGCGTCCTAATATGGGCCAAAAACAAAGAAGCTGCCCGCCAACTATCGGCTATGTTCGAACAGCGCCAAGTGAACAAGACCTACCTGGCCGTTGCCCGAGGCTGGACGGCAGACGCAGAAAGCATAGCGTACCCTCTAGCCCTCCCTGAACAGCCTCAGGCGCCTCGCCTACCCGCTCATACCGACTATTGTACCTTAGCTCGCAGTGAAATGCCCTGGGCCATCGGCCGTCGGCATATGACCGCCCGCTTCTCACTGGTACTCGTACAGCCCAAAACAGGGCGATGGCACCAAATTCGCCGCCATTTTGCTCACCTTCGACACCCCATTATCGGTGACAAGCGCTATGGCGACAACAAGCACAACAAGTTCTTTCGCGAGCACTTAGGTATTGATCGCCTTTTACTCCATGCTCGGCGCCTAAGCTTTGAACACCCCACCCTCAACACAACCATTCACATTGAAGCACCTTTAGAGCGGACCTTCGAATATGCCCTCAAACTCCTGTCGCTCCAACCGGCGGAAATTGATCTGCCTACTGGGTGATAGAGCGAAGCCCAGCCCAACGGAGTACCACCTCCAAACCCATTACTGCTAATGCCATGAGCACCAGCACGGGAAAATACTCTGCCGTCCGACGCAGGGTAGTTACCTCGAGGCGCGTCTTTTCTAAGCGGTCAATTTCATCGTAAATATCGCTGAGTTCTCTCTCCGTCCAAGCTCGATAGAACTTACCCTTCGTCAGAGCGGCCATTTCCTCCAACAAGCTCGTATCAAACGACGTCTGGCGGGGAGCGTATTGGTAGGTACCGTCCAAATTGCGCGCAATGGGTGAGAGTACAATCCCCGTAGTGCCTATACCGATAATATAGACACGAATGCCAAAAAGTTGCGCCATTTCTGCGGCCATAAGCGGCGTAATGTAGCCAGTGTTGTTCTCGCCATCCGTTAGCAGTACAATGACCTTGCTTTTTGAGGGGCTGTCTTTAAGTCGACTAACAGCTGTAGCCAAGCCCATGCCAATGGCGGTGCCGTCTTCAAGACGCCCTACTTGCACTTGCTTGAGCTGTTCCTGCACCCACTGGTGGTCCGCAGTCAACGGGCAAAGCGTACATGCCTCCGCCGAAAAGATGACGATGCCCAGGCGATCGCTGGCTCGTTTGCGCACAAAACGCCCAGCCACTTCAAGCGCTACAGAGAGTCGATTAGGCTCAAAGTCGCGGCTTAGCATACTCGGCGATACGTCTATGGCCAACACGATGTCCACGGCATCTGCCTGCACCTTTTGCTCTTGCCACTGCCGTTGTGGGCGAGCCAATGCAACGGCCAGCATACACATAGCAAGAATAGGCAACGCCGGCAACCACACCACCGCTACGGCACGCCAAGTATTAGCCGCCGAAAGGGCACCTAACGTCGGCATCAGAAATGACAAACGCACCGGACGCTCCTGCCGCCAATGCCGATAAGCCAGCAAGAAGGGAACAAAAAGCAAAAGCAGCGCCCAAGGTTGCGCAAAAGTCATGATCAGGTTGAGAATTTGGCCCCAGAAACAGAGTCTCCCTTCGTCATTGAGGCCGATGGCAGCGCCGTTTGTTCAATAAAACGCCGCGCCTCGCGAATGGCTTGAGGGTGATAATACTCGGGCGGTGTCGCCCGCGCAAACTTAACGAGGTCACACCAGCCCAACAACTCCTCCAACGCAGGTAACAGGTGCGATGCCCCCCCCTTCTCCTCGCAATAGCGCAGCGTCTCTTGGGTGCTCGACTCCAACGCCGGAAAGCTATATCGGTGCTCCAGATACTCGCGTATAATTTTAGAGAGTTCTGTATAATAGCCCTTTATCTGCCCATGCACCCAAGGGCGGCGCCGCTCTAAAGCGTTTAGCTGCTCCAGAGCTACTTCATGGGGCAAGGGCCGAAATGGCTTCACATTTGGCGTGTTTGACGAGGCCTTAACCCCCCTGAGCAACCACCGCGCTACCACACCGGCAAGGAGCAATCCTACCGCTACCCCAATCAATAAGCGCCAGCGCTCCCACCAAGAAGCCGGTGTCGCCCAGGCCGACTTAATGTCGCGCCAAGCCGCCGTCTCCTCAGAGGTTGGGGTAGCGAAAACACTTAGGCGTATCGGTCCTGCCCAGAGCGTATCGCCCTGAAGCAACACAATCGGCAAAGGCGGAAGTGCTACTTCGCCCGCCTCGAAAAAGATGAGGGTCAATGTCTGCTCCCAGCCCTCATCACGGCGTTCCCAAGGCGTCTGAGCCAGCAAGTTTTCCCTCGGCACGTGCTCAAACCAAGGCGAAAAGTCGGTGGCTACCGGGTATGCAGCTAAGGGCGTAACTTTTAGAGAAACAACGAAAGGCTCTCCCGTCTCTACGGGGTTGGTGTCATACACAGCTACTATATTAGCCCGCGGTTGAGCCAAGACAGCTCCTCCTCTGCCTGCCACAGCAGCAGCCAGCACAAGAGCCGCCCAAAGAGGCCCTCTAAAGCATCGTACACCCATATGGACACAAAGGTCGCATTCTTTGCTCTACGGACATCCGTTAGGGCTTTTTTCGGACCAACATCAGCCCATCGCGCAACGGGAGCAGGAGGTTCTCTACGCGATCGTCGGCGTGTACGTGCGCATTGAAAGCACGCAAGGCACTGGCCGTTGTGTCTTCGCCGTCAAAAACCGTTTTGCCGCTCCAAAGAACATTATCGGCTAGTAGCCATCCGCCTGCTCGCAACTTAGGCAGAGCCAATTCGTAATAAGCCAAGTAGTCCATCTTTGCGGCATCTAAAAAAATCAAGTCGAAAGTCTCCTCCAGCGTTGGGATGATTTCAAGTGCATTCCCGACATGAAGCACCATCTTATGCTGCAAACCCGCTCTTTGCACAAAGGTTTCTACAATTCTTCTCAGCTCGTCGTTGACCTCAATCGTATGGAGTACACCGTCCTCGGCCAATCCTTCAGCTAAGCAGAGCGCGCTGTAACCCGTGAAAGTTCCCACTTCCAGAATGCGCCGCGGGTGTATCATTTGGCTGAGGCACATCAGCAGACGGCCCTGCATTGGACCACTCAGCATCTGCGGATGCAAGGTATGCAAGTAAGTGTGTCGCTCCAGTTCGTTCAAGAGCAAGTCGGGCGGAGTCGAGTGCGCTTGACAATAGGCCAAGAGGTCTTTAGATGGATTACCGTCAAACATAGGTGGATAGGCCGCTGCTGAGTGAGCGGCTAAATAACGTAAACGTGGAGAATGCTCGAGTTTTTTTTGAAAAAAGATTTTTTAATTTCGAAGGTCACCTTACCTTTGCACACGCTTTTGCGAAAGGTAGGTTTTTTGGCGTCGCGAAGCGCGCTCTTTGAAACATTTTTCTTTTCAGAGCCTGTAGAGGCGAGTAAATTCGGCCAGTATAGCTCAGTTGGTAGAGCAGCTGATTTGTAATCAGCTGGTCGGGGGTTCGAGTCCCTCTACTGGCTCCTCATAGAGAAATATTTGGGGGTGCCCCGGAGTTGGAGAGCCGGGCCAGACTGTAAATCTGGTGCTTCACAGCTGAGTAGGTTCGAATCCCACCACCCCCACCCTTTTCTCAACACTTGCGGTGGTAGCTCAGTTGGTAGAGCGTCAGCCTTCCAAGCTGAATGTCGCGAGTTCGAATCTCGTCCGCCGCTCACAGACAACGAAGAAGCAACACCGAAACTTCTTCGTAATGCCGTTGTAGCTCAGGGGTAGAGCACTTCCTTGGTAAGGAAGAGGTCGTGAGTTCAAATCTCATCAACGGCTCAGTTTGCTCATCTACTAATCCGTCGTACTCTTTTCAGAATGGCCTATTGCTGCCGAGGGCAAGAGAAGACTCACCGATTTTTTTTGCAAAGAATCTTAGATGGTAGGCAAAACACTCTGGTGAACGTTAACTAAACAAACAATTTGTTCAAACTTTTTTAGTCTAAACCAATGGCAAAAGATACATTTGTTCGCACCAAACCCCACGTCAATATCGGAACGATCGGCCACGTGGACCACGGTAAGACGACACTAACTTCCGCCATCACGTACGTGCTATCTCAGAAAGGTCTGGCCAAAAAGATGGATTACGACGCCATCGACGCAGCACCTGAAGAGAAAGAGCGCGGCATCACCATCAATACAGCTCACGTGGAATATGAGACGGAGAACCGCCACTACGCTCACGTGGACTGCCCTGGTCACGCAGACTATGTAAAGAACATGATTACCGGTGCCGCTCAGATGGATGGTGCTATTCTGGTGGTGGCTGCAACGGATGGTCCGATGCCTCAAACGCGCGAGCACATCCTTTTGGCTCGTCAGGTAGGCGTTCCTCGGATTGTGGTGTTTATCAACAAAGTAGATTTGGTGGATGACCCCGAAATGCTCGACTTGGTCGAGATGGAAGTTCGCGAATTACTCACCACCTATAAATTCGATGGCGATAACGCTAGTGTGATTCGCGGTTCAGCCCTTAAGGCGCTGGAAGGCGATCCGGAAGCGGTCAAGAGCATTGAAGAACTGATGGCTGCTTGCGACCGCGACATTCCGGAGCCGACGCGCGAGATAGACAAGCCCTTCCTGATGCCCGTAGAAGACGTCTTCACCATTACCGGTCGCGGCACCGTGGCTACAGGTCGTATTGAGCGCGGCGTGATCAATGTAAACGATCCGGTTGAAATCGTCGGTCTGATGAAAGACGGCGAGAAGCCCAAAACCTCCACGGTAACGGGTGTAGAAATGTTCCGCAAGATCCTCGACCGCGGCGAAGCAGGCGACAATGCTGGTCTGCTGCTGCGCGGCATTGAAAAGCACGAAATCAAGCGCGGTATGGTGATTTGCAAGCCCGGTAGCGTCAAGCCGCACAAGCGCTTTAAGTGCTCGGTGTACGTGCTTTCCAAAGAAGAGGGTGGTCGCCATACTCCATTCTTTTCCGGATACCGCCCTCAGTTCTACTTCCGCACCACCGACGTTACCGGTGACGTTAAGTTGCCGCCCAACATCGAAATGGTCATGCCGGGCGACAACGTAGAGTTCGAAGTGACGCTCCACAGCTCCATCGCTATGGAGCAAGGCCTTCGCTTCGCTATTCGTGAAGGCGGTCGCACGGTGGGTGCTGGCCAGGTAACAGAAATTTTGGACTAAATCGCATGTATCGCATAAAAGAGCGCGGGCGAAGAGCGCTCATCGCGCGCGCTCTTTTTTAATCACTCAAAATAGGGGTATAGCTCAACTGGTAGAGCGGCGGTCTCCAAAACCGCAGGCTGCGGGTTCGAGTCCTGCTGCCCCTGCAAAATCTCCAAATCAAGGACGGCCAAAAGCCATCCGCTCCTTTCAACGGTCCAATACAGCAGTTTATGGAGAAGGTTACGCTCTACTTGAAAGAAAGCTACCAAGAACTTATGGAGCACGTTACCTGGCCCACCATGGCCCAGCTGCAAGAAAGCACCATCGTGGTGTTGGTGACATCGGCAATTCTGGCCCTACTCATCTTCTTGATGGACGTAGCCTGTAGTATCACCTTTAAAAATATTTACGGCATCTTTTAACGCCGCGGCAGGGAGGAGGTAGCCTCTGGTGTTTTTTATGGCTAAAAGCAAAAAAGAAAAAGAAGACGTCGCTGAAGAGTCTAAGACCATTGTGCCTGAACGGCGCTGGTATGCCCTTCGGGTCATTAGCGGACACGAGAAAAAGATTAAAGAACGCATTGAATTAGAAGCAGAGCGCTCTAATTGGAAAGATTTTATCTTCCAAATAGTTGTTCCTACTGAAAAAGTTTACAAGATACGCGCTGGTAAAAAAGTAGCTCAAGAGCGCAATTTGCTGCCCGGATATGTCTTGGTAGAAGCGCTTAATACTCGTTTGCATGGCGACGTAGTGAAAACCATCAATGAGATACCCAATGTCGTTTATTTCTTAGGTAAGGACAACCCCACGCCGATGACGCAAGCCGAAGTCAATCGCTTATTGGGTATAGCCGACGAAAGTCTTTCTTCCGGGGAAACCATTGCCGAGCCTTTCATTGTCGGTGAGACGATAAAAATCATAGATGGGCCTTTTACTGATTTTATTGGCGAAATCAAAGAGGTCAACGAGGAAAAACGCAAACTAAAAGTCATTGTCAAAATTTTCGGTCGTGGCACCGAAGTCATGCTAAGTTTTCTCCAAGTAGAAAAAATCAGTTGAATAGCCTTTTGAGGCTCGCGCATTTTTCAGAGCGGGCATGCTTCCCTCAAAAAGGCTCCAGCGTCAACTGACCCATAAATTCTCTTCAACGAGTTGCATTCAAAGTAGTTATGGCAAAGGAAGTCGAATTCTATATTAAACTTCAGGTAAAAGGAGGTCAAGCAAACCCGGCGCCGCCCATTGGTCCTGCTTTAGGTTCCAAAGGAGTAAATATTATGGAGTTCTGTAAGCGTTTCAACGCTCAGACTCAGGATCAGATGGGCAAAGTACTGCCGGTCGTGGTAGCGGTGTATAAGGATAAAACCTTTGACTTTGTCATCAAAACACCCCCTGCCGCCGTCCAGCTGTTTGAGGCGGCAAATCTCAAGCCGGGTCAAGGTTCTCCTCAACCTAATCGCAAAAAAGTAGGCTCCGTCACGTGGGAACAAGTGCGCGCCATTGCCGAAAACAAAATGCCCGACCTCAATTGCTTTACTATTGAGGCAGCGATGAAAATGATTGCTGGCACCGCGCGCAGTATGGGTCTTACAGTGGAAGGCACTCCTCCGTGGCAAAAATCGTAACCGCACCTTATTCGCATTTTCCTTAAAGGAAGTTTCGGCTCCTCCGAAACGCTAGACCTTTAAACCACGTCATCATGAAAAAACTGACAAAGAAACGCCGAGCTGTTGAAGCCAAAGTGGACAAAAACAAGTTGTACACCCTACCAGAGGCGATGAGCTTGGTTAAAGAGGTTAACACAGCCAAATTCGATGCCTCGGTAGATTTGCACGTGCGCTTAGGCATTGACCCGCGCAAAGCCGATCAAGCACTGCGCGGGACGGTATCCCTTCCACACGGCACTGGCAAAACCAAGCGCGTGCTCGTTTTCTGTACCCCAGAGAAAGCAGAAGAAGCCAAGGCCGCTGGAGCCGATCACGTGGGCTTAGAGGATTACATCCAAAAGATTACCGAAGGCTGGATGGATGTAGACGTCGTCATTGCGACACCTAATGTGATGGCACAATTGGGTAAAGTGGCCCGTATCTTAGGCCCACGCGGCTTAATGCCCAACCCTAAAACGGGCACTGTAACCAACGACATTGCCGCTGCTGTTCAAGAAGTCAAAAAAGGCAAAATTGCCTTTCGCGTAGACAAGTTCGGGATCGTTCACGCCTCCGTAGGTCGCGTATCGTTTACCCCTGAACAGCTCACCGAAAACGCTTTCGAATTGCTCAGCACGCTCGTGCGCATGAAGCCGGCTAGCGCCAAGGGAACGTATATGAAGTCCGTTGCTGTAGCCAGCACCATGAGCCCAGGCATCGCTGTGGATCCGAAAACTATTAAGCTGTAGAGCAATGGGCAAAAAACCTCTTTTTTGGTTCTCTTAAAGGCAAATTATCTATGACACGCGAAGATAAAAACACCGCTATTAGCGAACTTAAACAGACGCTAAGCGCTACCTCTTTCTTCTACATCGCTGACTCCTCTACTCTCACAGTAGCCCAGGTAAACAAGCTCCGGCGCATGTGTTTCGAAAAAGGCATCAAAATGAAGGTGGCAAAAAACACCCTTATTCGCAAAGCCTTAGAAGCCATTGCTGCCGATGGTCAGCGCGACTACGAACCCATATACGAGAGCCTTCACGGCCCAACTACTCTGCTGATTTCGGAAAACCCGAAAGCACCGGCTCAGCTGATTGAAGAATTCCGAAAAAGCGCAGAACGCCCCTTGCTTAAAGCTGCCTATATCGATTCTAGCATCTTCATCGGCGACGACCAACTGAAGGCGTTAGTCAACCTAAAGAGCAAGGAAGAACTCATCGGCGAAATCATCGGGCTACTTCAATCGCCAGGACGTCGCTTATCGAGCCTACTCACCTCTTCGGGCAGCCAAGTAGCCGGCATTGTCAAGACACTTGCTGAGCGTGAGGGCTAAACAACTTCTGGCTTCCAAGCATTTATGCAACTCTGATAATTTCAATCCTAAACAACTTTTGGAACTATCCCCTTCAAAACCGCCTCAACTCATCTTGCACATTATTTCAAAATCTTCTGGCACTATGGCAGATCTGAAAGCGCTTGCAGAGCAACTAGTGAACTTA
Source organism: uncultured Saprospiraceae bacterium (assembly GCA_937934275.1). Lineage (GTDB taxonomy): Bacteria > Bacteroidota > Bacteroidia > Chitinophagales > Saprospiraceae > M3007. The sequence goes on from CALHAM010000147.1 coordinate 14,069, forward strand.
ACGATCAAAGAAGCCAATGAACTGGCTACCATCTTAAAAGAAGAGTACGGCATCGAGCCGGCAGCATCCGCCGTAGCTGTAGCTGCTGTACCCAGTGCTTCCGCAGGCGGCGGTGAAGCTGCTGCTCCGGAAAAAACGGAATTTGACGTTATTCTCAAAGATCCTGGCGCAGGCAAGCTGAACGTGATTAAAGAGGTGAAAAACCTCCTGGGCTTAGGCTTAGCTGAGGCCAAAGCCCTCGTGGATGGCGCACCAAGCCCAATTAAGACGGGTATCAGTAAGGCAGAAGCCGACGACTTGAAAGCCAAGCTTGAAGGGCTGGGCGCTACCGTAGAAGTCAAGTAAGAACGACCCGAAGGCCTTGGTGAAGGCCGTTACGCTTTCACCCACGCGCACCGTTTTAGTTGGCGCTTCACCTTCAGTGTTGTCTTCTTACCTACGGATGTTCAACAAGTTCTCTTCCACTTACTCACGTCAAGCATTCAGGCTTAGTGTTTTTGGGCGTTTCGCTTCAAAAACGCTAAGCCTATTGCTGTCTGAAGACGCTCATTGACGGCTTCGCTACACGCTTCGGAGAATCAACTTTTCTCACATTTTTTTACTTTGGCCTAACGGTCCCGCTTTTCTGGCCTGATTCGCCCACAGTACACCAGTATAATTTGCTAAAATGACCAACAACGGCACAATTAACGGGGAACACCCCAAAACCGGCGTCCAAGAGCGCATTAGCTTCGGCAAAATTCGACTGGCCGACCACTATCCAGACTTGCTCGAAATACAGCTCAAGTCCTTCCAGGAGTTCTTCCAATTGGAAACCACTCCTGAAAATCGAGCGACCGAAGGGCTTTATAAAGTTTTCAAAGAAAACTTTCCCATCACCGATGCGCGCAACATCTTCAATTTAGAGTTTCTCGACTACTTCATCGACCCGCCGCGCTACTCCATCGAAGAATGTATGCAGCGCGGCCTGACGTACTCTGTGCCGCTCAAAGCCAAACTGCGTCTTTCTTGCAACGACGAAGAGCACATTGACTTCAAGACCGTCGTGCAAGACGTCTTTCTGGGCAATATTCCCTACATGACTCCCAAAGGCACGTTCGTGATTAACGGCGCTGAACGTGTCATTGTATCGCAGTTGCACCGCTCCCCGGGAGTGTTCTTCGGACAGAGCTACCACCCTAATGGCACTAAAATTTATAGCGCTCGCGTAATTCCGTTCAAGGGAGCATGGATGGAATTTGCCACCGACACCAACCTGGTCATGTACGCTTACATCGACCGAAAGAAAAAATTCCCGGTTACGACCCTACTGCGCGCCATTGGTTTTGATAGCGACCGAGCCATTCTCGACCTGTTTAACTTAGCCGAAGAGGTACCTTGCACGCGCGAAAACCTCGAAGCTGTTATCGGTCGCAAACTGGCCGCCCGAGTGCTTAAGACCCATACGGAGGACTTCGTAGACGAAGATACCGGCGAAGTTGCCAGCATCGTGCGCAGCCAGATCATCCTGGAGCGCGACGTGGTGTTGGATGAGTCGAACATCGAACAAATACTGGCTTCCAATGTGCCGACAATCATCCTCCAACGCGTAGACGTTGAGGAGGACTTTTCCATCATTTACAACACCCTGCAGAAAGACCAAACCTCTAGCGAGTTGGAAGCCGTTACTCACATTTATCGGCAACTGCGCGGCTCCGAGCCACCGGATGATGAGACTGCCCGAGGCATTATTGACAAACTCTTCTTCTCCGACAAGCGCTATAACTTAGGCGAAGTCGGCCGTTTCAAGATCAACCGCAAACTCCAGCTGGATATTCCGCTCGATGTGCTGGTGCTGACTAAAGAGGACATCATCGCCATCGTGCGCTACATCGTTGCTTTGGTAAACAACAAGGCCGAAATTGACGACATTGACCACCTATCGAACCGCCGTGTTCGCACTGTGGGGGAGCAACTCTTCGCTCAATTTGGCGTTGGATTAGCGCGTATGGCGCGCACCATCCGAGAACGCATGAACGTGCGCGACAATGAGGTATTTACTCCGATGGACCTCATTAATGCCCGTACCCTATCGTCGGTCATTAACTCCTTTTTCGGCACTAGCCAGCTGTCCCAATTCCTCGACCAAACCAACCCACTGTCTGAGATCACGCACAAGCGCCGTATTTCCGCATTAGGGCCGGGCGGCCTGAGCCGCGAACGAGCAGGCTTCGAAGTGCGCGACGTACACTATTCCCACTACGGTCGCCTGTGCACGATCGAAACACCGGAAGGCCCTAACATCGGGCTGATTTCGACCCTGTGTACCCACGCCAAGATCAACAAAATGGGCTTCTTAGAGACGCCCTACCGCCGCGTAGTCAACGGGAAGGTAGATGTAGAAGGCCCTGAAATCTACCTGTCGGCAGAGGCAGAAGACCGCTGCAAAATCGCTCAAGCGAACACGCCCATCGACGAAACTGGCGCTTTTTTGGAAGACCGCCTGCGCTGTCGCGAACACGGCGATTTTCCCATCCTTTCGCCCGAAGAGGTAGAATACATCGACGTTGCTCCCAACCAAATCGTGGGTGTTTCGGCATCGCTCATTCCTTTCTTGGAAAACGACGACGCCAACCGCGCCCTCATGGGTTCAAACATGCAACGCCAGGCCGTGCCGTTAGTGCGCCCTAGCTCGCCTATTGTAGGTACAGGTTTAGAAGCCAAAGTAGCCCGCGATAGCCGCATGCTGATCAACGCCGAAGGTTCTGGCGTGGTTGAGTACGTGGATGCCAATGAAATCGTCATCCTCTACGACCGCACGGAAGAAGACCAACTGGTCTCCTTCGAAGACGCCCGCAAAACCTATCGACTCACCAAATTCATGCGTACCAACCAGGGCACCTGTATCAACCTGAAGCCCATTGTGCGCAGAGGGCAACGCGTCGAAAAAGGCGACATTTTGTGCGAAGGATATGCCACCGAAAACGGCGAATTAGCCCTGGGCCAAAACCTCAGAGTTGCCTTCATGCCTTGGAAAGGCTACAACTTTGAGGATGCCATCGTCATTTCCGAACGCGTCGTACAAGAGGATATTTTCACCTCCATTCACATTGAGCACTTCGAACTCGATGTGCGCGATACCAAACTGGGTGAGGAAGAACTCACTGCCGACATTCCTAACGTCAGCGAAGAAGCCACCAAGGATCTGGACGAAAATGGCATCATCCGCATTGGTGCTTGGGCCCGCGAAGGGGATATCCTCATCGGAAAAATCACTCCTAAAGGCGAGACCGATCCGACGCCTGAGGAAAAACTACTCCGCGCCATCTTCGGCGATAAAGCTGGCGACGTGAAAGATGCCTCGCTCAAAGTGCCGCCCAGCATTAGCGGTGTCGTTATTGACCGACAGCTGTTTGCTCGCGCTAAAAAAGACAAGACGCAAAAAGAACAGGAAAAAATCCTGCTCGATCGCTTAGACGATGAACACGCCGTTAATTTGAACAAGTTGAAGACCATCCTAGTGGACAAACTCCAGGTGCTGGTCAAAGACAAGGTCACCAACGGCATCCGCAGCATTTATGGAGAGGAAATGGTGCCCAAAGGGGCTAAACTAACCCTGCAAGTGTTGCGCGAGCAGATCGACTACAGCCAGGTGGACTACACCAACTGGACCAGCGATAAGCATACCAACCAGCTCATTGCGCGCTTGTTGCATAACTACAATATCAAGGTCAACGAAGAGGTAGGGCGCTACAAACGCGAAAAGTTTAATATTAGCATTGGCGATGAGCTACCCGCAGGAGTGCTAAAACTAGCTAAAGTGTACTTGGCGAAGAAGCGGAAGCTCAAAGTGGGCGATAAGTTGGCCGGCCGCCACGGCAACAAAGGCATTGTCAGCCGCATTGTGCGCATCGAAGACATGCCGTTCTTGGAGGACGGTACGCCGGTTGATATTGTGCTCAACCCGCTGGGGGTGCCCTCGCGTATGAATTTGGGCCAAATCTTCGAAACCGTATTGGGCTGGGCTGGCGAGCGTTTGGGCGTCAAGTTCGCCACTCCTATTTTCGACGGTGCCAAACGCCACGAGATCGAAGAGTGGGTCCAGCGCGCCGGTTTACCTCCTTTGGGTCAAACTTACCTGTACGATGGCGAAACCGGCGACCGCTTCCATCAGCGCGCCACTGTGGGCGTTATCTACATGCTTAAACTGAGCCATATGGTAGACGACAAGATGCACGCCCGCTCCATAGGCCCATACTCCCTCATCACACAACAGCCTTTGGGAGGTAAGGCCCAGTTCGGTGGCCAGCGCTTCGGCGAAATGGAAGTGTGGGCACTCGAAGCCTACGGCGCCTCCACCATCCTCCAAGAATTGCTCACGTTCAAATCGGACGACATCCAGGGCCGAGCCAAAGCCTATGAAGCTATCGTAAAAGGCGACAACTTGCCCGAACCCAATATTCCGGAGTCGTTCAACGTGCTGATCCACGAATTGCGAGGCCTGGCCTTAGATGTGAAATTCTTGGAGCAAGAACCATCTCAGGATAAACACGACGAAAAAGAGAAAAATAAGAGCAGAGAAAAAGAGAAACAACTCCGCTAACAGCAACGGCAGCAATTCTCGATAGCCGCAGCCATCCTCCGACATGTCTGACCTGGATGCATACCTCTCTGGCGAGCGCCTCTACGGCGACGACCTGTCCATAACACAAATCGCCTCCTGGTACGAGGACGAGCGAGAGGGGTATGCTCAACTTGTAAGGCGCTACGGCTGGGCAGAAACGGAAGGGCGATATTCTTACCACCCGGTCAACATCTGGCACGGGTATCGGCATTTGCCTAAAGAAGCAACTTTCGACAGGGTCCTGGGCTTAGGTTCGGCCACAGGACAGGAGTTTCTGCCCATCCTCGCTCGCATCGGCTCTATTGATATTTTAGAGCCTTCCGAACAACTGAAGCGCACAGATTTGAACGGCGTGCCTCTGCACTATCATCGACCTTCAGTGGATGGCACCATGCCTTTCGCCGACAATTACTTCCACCTCCAAACCTGCTTCAGCACTCTGCACCATATTCCCAACGTGTCCTACGTCATGGGCCAATTGCATCGGTGCTTGGCGCCTGGAGGCTTTTTGCTCATCCGAGAACCTGTGCATTCCATGGGCGACTGGCGCTACCCCCGACCTATGCTGACCAAACACGAACGCGGCATTCCGCTGACCTTTTTCCGACGCCGCATTGCCGAATTGGGCTTTACCGTCGTGCGCGAAAGTCTGTGCCTCACCATGAACTCCTTTTTGCAGCGAACTATAGGCCGTTGGTTTCGGCGCACCCTGACCGAATACCAAGCCTACGTCTATGTGGATGTGGTGCTCTCGCGCTTAACGGCTTTCAACCTACATTATCACCCCAAAAACCTGTGGCAGCGCATCGCTCCTCAAAGCGTTTTCTACGTTTTGCAAAAAAACTAAGAGGCGCTCAGTTTCTTTAACCACCACTCAACTG
>CALHAM010000148.1 GCA_937934275.1 uncultured Saprospiraceae bacterium
GGATAGGAAAAACAGTTGGGCTATCACCGCCGAAGCAAGGTCGAAAACACCTTTTTCCGATGGAAGACAATACTGGGAGGAAAAATGTATGCCCGCGAGTTTGTAACGCAGAAAACCGAAGCCGCTATTAAAGCGGCCGTATTGAATAAATTTATTCAAATCGCCGCACCAAAGTCTGTCAAAGTCGCCTGACCTTTAAACGGGAAAGAGATTGCCTGGCGATGGCGGGGAGTCATGAAACAAAGCCTCAATACAGGTCCAATTTCTCTGTTTAAAACAAGGTTTGCATGAAAAACGCCCAACTTTTGTCGACCTTTCTCGCATTAGCGGCGATGGCGGCTGCGCAATGCTCCAGTTCCTACACGGCCGAACGCCTGCCGACCCAGCAGTTGCGCTTTGGCTCAGGCGGCGGCTTTAGCGGCGAGGTCGTTACGTGGACGCTGCTGCACAATGGCCAGCTTTTTCGGCACAGCAGGCTCGACAACACTACCATTGAGTGGAAACAACACTCGCGCCGCCAAGGTCGGGTATTGTTCCGAGAGGCTGAGACCCTGCAGCTGCTCGACAGGCCGCCGTTTCTGCACCCCGGCAACATGTACCGATTTTTGGAGTGGACAGACGGCACGCGTGTGCAGCGCATAACCTGGGGCAGCCGCGAGCACCCGGTAGACAGCGCCATTGAAGCGCTGCACGAGCGGCTTATGACGCTTACTCGAGAGCGATAAGGAGCGCGTTTGCGGCGTCTTCTCGGCCCTTCGCGGAGGAGGAGGAACGCCAAAGCGGCTATCGGTTGGCCAGCTGTCCGCAGGCAGCATCAATGTCTTTACCGCGGCTTCGGCGCACGGTTACGGTTACGCCGTGGTCGGCCAAATAGGCGACGAAGGCATTGAGGCGCGTTTCGTCTGATTTTTGAAAAGCAGCCCCTTCAATGGGGTTGTACTCGATGATGTTGACCCGCACTGGGAAGCGGCGCCGACACAAGCGCACCAAGCGGGCAGCGTCTTCTAAGGAGTCGTTAAAGCCCTCAAAGGCGATGTACTCGTAAGAGATGCGGTTGTGGGTGTGGGCGTAGAAGTACTCGAGCGCCTGCAAGAGAGCTTCGAGGTGGTTGCTTTCGTTGATGGGCATGATGGTGTTCCGCTTGGCGTCGTCGGCGGCGTGCAAGCTGAGGGCCAAGTTAGAGCGGTAGCCGTCGTCGGCCAGTTGGCGGATCATTTTGGCAATGCCGGCGGTACTGATGGTTACGCGGTGAGCACCCATGCCTAAGCCTTCAGGCGGAGAAGCCGTGAGCCGGCGGATGCTCTCTAAGGTATTGGCGTAGTTGAGCAGCGGCTCACCCATGCCCATGTAGACGACGTTGGTCAGGCTGTGTCCGTAGGTTTCCGTGCATTGACGGCCCACCTGTACGACCTGGTCGTAGATTTCATAGGCCGTCAGATTGCGCTTACGGCCCATACGGCCCGTGGCGCAGAAGGAACACGTAAGGCTGCACCCTACCTGAGTACTCACACAGACGGTGTAGCGTTGGTCTTCGGGCACAGGGATGAGCACACTTTCAATGCGATGAGCATCGTGGGTGAGCCAGCGCGTCTTGAGGGTTCCGTCGGCGCTGCGCTGGAGCACCTCGGGGCGAAGGGTGTGGAAGGTGAACGTTTCGCGCAGGCGTTGGCGCAGAGGTTTAGGCACGTTGGTCATGGCGTCCCAGTCGGTAACGCCTTTGGCCCAAAGCCACTCATAGAGTTGGCGAGCACGGAAGCGCGGTTCGCCCCAAGAGAGCAGTAGGGCTTCTAAGTCGGGCAACAATAGGGTGCGAATATCGCGAAGTGCGGAGGTCATGATGAGTTAAGCGTTGCGGCGAGCGCGTAGTTCGGTCAAATAACGCTCCAATTCGGCCACATCGTAGTAGAGTACCTCGCGGGGCTTAGAGCCATCGGCAGGGCCTACGATGCCAAGGGCTTCGAGTTGGTCCATGATGCGGCCGGCGCGGTTGTAGCCCAGTTTAAGGCGGCGCTGAATCATGCTGGTAGAGCCGTGTTGCGTTTCGACGACCAACCGGGCAGCATCTTCGAGCATGTCGTCCATTTCGGAAAGGCTGAAGGATTTGACGCCTTCTTCTGCGCCATCGGGCTGGAATTCGGGCAGGAAGAACGGCTCGGGGAAGCCCTGCTGACGGGCAATGAAATCAATGACGCGCTCCACCTCAGGCGTGTCAATGAAGGCCGACTGCAGGCGAATGATGTCGCCGCCCACCGACAAGAGCATGTCGCCTTTGCCGGTGAGCTGCTCGGCGCCGCCGGTATCTAAAATGGTACGGCTATCTACTTTAGACACTACTTTGAAGGCCAGCCGTGCCGGGAAGTTGGCCTTAATAACGCCCGTAATGATGTTGACCGACGGGCGTTGAGTGGCAATAATGAGGTGAATACCCACTGCGCGCGACAACTGGGCCAACCGCCCAATAGGCATCTCCACCTCCTTGCCGGCGGTCATAATAAGATCGGCAAACTCGTCAATGACCAGCACGATATAGGGCAAAAAGCGATGCCCTTTGTTGGGGTTGAGCCGCCGAGCCACAAACTTGTCGTTGTATTCGGCGATGTTGCGCACCTCGGCTAACTTGAGCAAGTCGTAGCGGCGCTCCATTTCAATGAGGAGCGAGTTGAGCGTTTGCACCACCTTGCTCGTGTCCGTAACAATGGGTTCGGGTTGCTCGGGCAAAAAGCCGAGGAAATGGTTTTCTAAGCGCGCATACGGGAACAGCTCCACCTTTTTGGGGTCAATGAGGATGAGCTTGACCTGTGAAGGGTGCTTTTTGTAGAGCAAGCAGTTGAGGATGACGTTGATGCCCACCGACTTACCCTGCCCCGTGGCGCCGGCGATGAGCAGGTGAGGCATCTTGGTCAGGTCGGCAACGAAGACCTCGTTTTGGATGTTTTTACCTAGCGCGATGGGCAGTTCCATCTTGGCGCGTTTGAAGCGCTCGTCCATGAGCACTTCGCGCATGCCTACAGTCTGCCGCTTTTTGTTGGGCACTTCAATGCCAATGGTACCCTTGCCCGGAATGGGGGCAATGATGCGGATCCCTAGCGCCGAAAGGCTAAGCGCAATGTCGTCCTCTAAATTTTTGATTTTAGAAATGCGGATGCCGCGCGCCGGCACGATTTCGTACAGAGTAACGGTGGGGCCAATGGTAGCCTTGATTTTTTCAATGTCGATCTTGAAATTCATCAGGGTGCTCACAATTTGGTTTTTGTTCTGCTCCAGTTCGTCGCGGTCAATTTCCAATTGGGAATTGTCGTACTCGTGAAGCAGTTGGAGGTGCGGATACTCGTAGTGGGGCAGTTCGAGGGTGGGGTCGTAGGGCTCGCTAAAGTTGGGCGTATCTTCCTGAATGGCCTGTACAGGTGGTTTATAGGCAGGGGCTTCGTCTGGCGTCGTAGGAGGGGGCGCAGGTGCCTCGACGATTTCCAGTTCGGTATCTTCAGCGCTTTCGGAAGTGGGGGTGAGTTCTTCGGCGAAGAGAGCACTTTTTTGCGACAGGTCGAAAGTAAGTTGAGCGCCTGCAGCGGTCGCTGGGGCAGAGGGGGGTGGAGGAGGAGAGGGCGGCACGGCAGGAGAGTCAGCGGCTTCTGTCGTTTCAACACCGGCTCCCGCAGCAGCGAAAGGTGAAGCGGCAGGTCGGCGTTTTTGGCCGTATTGTCCGCTGAGCAGGTCGAACCAAGCGCGCTTAGTTTCGTAGAGGAGTTGTCGCCAAGTAAAGTCCGATAGGTCGGGGTTATTGCTCCAGACAAATAGGATAATTAAAGCAAAGATGACCAACAGCAGCGTACCGGCTACGCCGACGAACTTCTGCACCCAAGAGCTGACCGACTGCCCAAAGACCCCGCCGACGGGAAAGTCTATCCACTGCAGAAAGAATGACCCCAAAATGGAGAATACTACCGTCAGAATGACAGTGCGCACAAAAACGTCGTTTAGGTGCGACAGCGGCACGCGCCGAATGAGCGCCATGCCGTATTTGTAGCACAAGTACACCAACGAAAACGAACCTACGCCAAAGCCCCAGTAGATCAGACTATCGGCCAGAAAAGCCCCCAGCCGCCCTAACCAGTTTTCTACGGCGACATCGCCCAGAAAGATTTCCCAGGAGAACTGATGCACGAGGTCGTGGTCGTTATCCCATGTGAAGAGGTAAGAGAAGAAGGCAATGGCCAGATAGCAGGCGAGGAACAGCAAGAACAGCCCCGCGATTTTGGGAGTTCGTTCGCTGTTGAAGTCTAACAGAAGAGAGCGCTTGCCTTTGGCCATGTGTGCAAGTAAGGGCTTTTCAGGCGATTTTTAAGCGTGATGGGCAGCAGCAAAGGTAGTATTTAGCCGCTACTCATCGTTCACCTCGGGCAGTTGGTGGGCGGTCTTCTCGCTCTTACCCGATACGACAAGCACCATTTCGCCCTTTACTTCGCGGTTGCTATAAGTGCTGAGCAATTCAGCTAGTGGAGCGGTGGCGATTTCCTCGTGAAGTTTGGTCAGTTCGCGCGCCAAACAGGCCATTCGATCGGGGCCGCACACCTCGACCAGTTCGGTCAAGCAGCGTAGCAGTCGGTAAGGCGACTCGTACAGTACGAACGTGTGGGGCAGAGTGGCTAAGTACTTCAGGCGCATTTGGCGGCCTTTTTTGTGCGGTAAGAAGCCTTCAAAGTGGAAGCGGTCGCAAGGCAGGCCGCTGGCCACTAAGGCGGGCACGAAAGCCGTTGGCCCCGGCAAGCACTCAACGCGCACACCGGCTTGCCGGCAAGCGCGCACCAACAGAAAGCCCGGGTCGCTGATGCCCGGCGTGCCAGCGTCGGACACCAAAGCCATGGCCGTGCCGGCTGCTAGCTCGGCCACTACCCTACCCACGGCAGCGTGCTCGTTGTGGGCGTGAAAGGCGCGCAACGGCGTCCGGATGTCGTAACGCGCTAACAGCCGCCGTGTGGTGCGCGTGTCTTCAGCCAGAATGACCGACACCTCCTGGCCCAACACGCGCAGCGCGCGCAGGGTGATGTCTTCTAAGTTTCCGATGGGCGTGGGCACAAGGTAAAGCACGGGAGCACAAGATAGGCGCGCTTAGGCGCTGTGCAACTGATAAGTGTACGTCTCTACGATAGGGTTAGCCAGCAGCTGCGAACAAGCCGTCTCGACCACCTGACGCGCTTCCGCTTCGGTGGGGGCTTCGAGGGTTAGGATTACATGGCGCCCCACGCGCACGTCGGTGACGCCGCTGAGATGTAAGTGTTTAAGATTGTTCAGCACGGCTTTACCCTGGGGGTCGAGCAGCTCTCGGTGCGGCATGACGTCAACTTCGGCAATAAATTTCATAAAGCGTGGATCTTTCTACCCGGCAAAACGCGCCAGCAGCGGCAAAGGTAAGGCGCACTAATGGGGTAGCGAAAGGATGCCTTATCCCCGAAATTTATCCAGCAGATCGGCCAGTTCGCGCGCCTCTGACTCGCTTAAATGACTACCCGGCATTTGTTTGGGATCTAAAAGGCCGGTTTCGTGGATGGCTTGCAGCAGCCATCGGCCCTGTTCGGCGATGGTAATCACTACTTTTCGGCGATCTCGACGGCTCGGCGCGCGCTCGATGTAGCCGCACTTGTGTAACTTATCTACCAGCCGGCTCACGTTGCTACTGCGATCAATCATGCGCCCTTTAATGTCGAGCACCGACAGGCCCTTAGGATAGCTCCCGTTCAGGATGCGCAAGATGTTGTACTGCGGATGGGTGATGCCAAAGGGCCTTAAAACGCGCTGGATGTGGCAATCCAGCCAACTGGCTGTGAATAAGATGTTCAAGAGCGCACGCTGATGAGGCGGTAAAAGACGGGAAGTTTTAAGCTCCGCTTCCAGTTGCATAAGTAGTTGAATAAGAGAGTATAAGAAGGATACTACCAAGCCTGTCGGACAGCCGCTGCAGGCGTATACCACGCAACTGAGCTTACGGCCAATCCAATAAATACTGAAGTGAGAGGTGTGGTTTAAAAAAACGCCGTAATTTTAACACGCTTAGGCCTTCAAGCCTTTTAATCCTGTTTTTTCGGCAAAAGCGGCCCTTTCTCTTGCTGTGGCATGGAGTAAAACTTGTTGGGACACCACCACCCTTGCGCTGGCCGAAGAAACTGCTTCTTTCCCTAACCATCGTTTTCTTAAAACCGACGCGTTGTGAACACCTCCTCCTTCGATGTGAATCGGTGGCTGCAAAGCCGGCCTCATATAACGCCAGGCCGCTCTTTTCCTTTCGGTGCCTACTCGTGTACGCCGCTGCTGAGCGATGCAGCCGAAGGCGATACAGCAAGGCAGCCCGCTGCGTTCTTGCTCAGTCTGGGCAAACGCATTGAAGTGATCGAACCCGACGGGCCTAATCAGAGCCTATGGAGATCGCTCCTGTTGGAGATGGAGCAATGGCAAGTACACGCAGAAGGCGTTGAGAAAAACTCGTCTTCTGAGTATTGGTGCGGTTAAATTGCCGCAGCCCGTTTGCCTGAGAGCAGATGAGCGCAGTACTTTTATCACCTTGCTGCGACAGGGATGGTCTATTTTTGCCCTTGCTAACCACCACCGAACAACGCTCGGTCAAGACTTATGGCAAAAAAACACCCTGCACCTCATCCGCATAAGCCAAACAAGCCCGCTCTGGTTAAAAGCCCTGTTATGCACGCCGGAAGGGCCTCGCACATAGGAACAGCCACATACACGACAGCCGCCTCCAGCGGCCGCTGGGAACCCACTGGCTGGCTGCGCGCAGCGCTCATCACCATGGCCATCACCGCCGTTTGTTACTTGCCCTCGCTCAACAACGACTTGGTCAACT
>CALHAM010000149.1 GCA_937934275.1 uncultured Saprospiraceae bacterium
TACCCGGCAACCCTGTGCCTGTGCTGAGGCCTGGCTGCAATATTTTTACTGACCTTCGCGCCTGCATCATCGGGGTGACTAAACTTGCTGCCTTTTTCAGTGAGCTTCTGTAGAGGTTCCCGCGATGAAAACGGCGGCTCATTATTATTCAATACAATTATGACTTCTTACCAGCGTCCAATGTTTCGCGCGCCTGCGCTACTCCAGCACCCTGAATTGGTGGTTGCGGAAAGTACGCGCCACGGCGGCGTTAGTACGGGGCCGTATGCGTCTTTGAATTTGGGCAAGCACACTGCAGATGCACCAGAGTGCGTCGAGGAAAACCGGCGGCGCTTTAGCACCGCCGTAGGTTTTCGGCCCGAACAACTGGCGTACAGCGCTCAGGTGCACGGCACCGAAGTCCTACGGGTAGAGGCTTCTCAGATCTTTTCGGGTTACGATGCCTTGGTTACGCAAAAACCCGGCATCGTAGTGGCCGTTTCTGTGGCCGATTGCGCTCCGGTTCTGGTGTATGATACGCGCCATAGGGCCGTGGCGGCCATACACGCTGGCTGGCGCGGCACAGTGGGGGGGATTGTCTCCAAAACACTACAAGCTATGGCTCAATGGTTTGGCACGCGCGGCAGCGATTGCTTTGCCTACGTGGGCACTTGTATTGACGAGTGCTCATTTGAGGTTGGGCCTGAAGTAGCCGTTCAATTCGACCGCGCTTTTGTCCGTTTTGACCCTAGTCAGAAGCGCTACTTCGTAGATTTGAAAGGCGCCATTGCGCAACAGCTGCGCGATTGGGGTTTGCCCGAAGAGCAGATAGCAATATCGCCCTATTCGACGGTCTTGCACAGCGAGGATTACTTTTCGCATCGCAAATCCGGCGGTTGCACCGGACGCATGATGGCTGTCATAGGGCTGCGGTAATCTAGAGCCGCAACTACTCTGAAAGAGCGCCACTCTTCGAGATCAGCACCTTATCGATCTTACTCTTGTCCATGTCTACCACCTCAAAGCGGAAACCCTCGGCAGTGAAGTGGTCTCCCGCACGCGGTATTTCACCCATTTTATGGAGGATATAGCCAGCCAATGTCGCGTAATCGGTATCGGGGTCCTCAAATTCGGCGATAGGCACAATCTCTCGAAGTTCGTCAACCAAAATGCTCCCCTCCACCAACCAGCTGCCGTCTTCGCGTACGACAATGGGGGGCTCCTCCACGTCGTCCATGTCGGGCAGGTTGCCAAAGATGCTCTCTGTTAAGTCGTGCAGCGTGATGATACCCTGAATGGAGCCATACTCGTCTACCACGACGGCGAAGTAGTTGCGCTCGTTGCGGAAGCGCTCCAAAATTTTAAGGGCGTTCATGGTCTCCGGAATGTAGAGCGGTGGTGTGGCTATTTGCCGCAGGTCAAAACCGGGCTTGTTCACGTTTTCAATGTAGTCGCGCAACTTCACAACACCCAAGATATTCTCTATAGCTTGGTCGCAAAGCAAAAACTTGGTGTAACCACTTTCTCGGATGATGCGGTCGTTTTCCTCGAGCGGCGCTTGAATATCTAACCACTTGAGCTCGTTGCGATGCGTCATGATGGCATAAGCATCGCGGTCGGCAAAGCGCAAGATGTTTTGGATAAATTCGCTTTCCTTTTCCTCCAGCACACCTTGCCGGTTGGCCTTGAGCACTAAGTTCCGGATCTCTTCTTCCGATACGTGTGGCTCCACTACTGGTCGCTGGATGAAAAGACCCAATATCCCTCTTGTTGCTCGCTGCAAGGCTACATACCAAGGGTAGAATATGCGCAGAGGCAGAAACACAAACGGACGCGCGATGTCAGCAGCACTTTTAGAATATTGCGCCGCTAAATACCTTGGAATCCACTCACCCAATAGCAGCACTGCTCCTGCGACGATGAGAAGCATGCTTACCGCCGATAAGCCGTACGCATAAGGGGCTAATGACTCAACCGAAGAAATCCACGGTACCAGCCAATCGCTCAGACGCCAAGCGGCGTAGGCCCCCTCCACGAGGGTGAGCGCTACTACAGCCACCCGAATAATTTCTTCCACCACATCTGGGCTGTCATATGGATTTACAGAGGGCGCAGTGGGTAAAGACGCCGATACCTTCCTTATGGTTCCTGCACGGCCACCGGCGCCCAGGGCTGCCTTGCCCAGAACCCAAAACCCGTGAAGAACAATCAGAGTGAACAGTACGGCTATATCCATGAAAAGGTAAGGCAAAAATAAAACGCTCCCGCCTTATGCGAATAAGGCTGTAGCAGCACAAGCGGTAGCGCTGAAAAAAATGTTAAAACTGAAAATTTTTTTGGGCGACTTGGAAACACCCTTTACTTTTGACGCATCAAAAGCAAATCGAACCACCTAAATTTTCGGCCTATCGGATATAGCTTGTACACCACACGAAACGCTATTTAACTGTAAAACAACGAGTTTAGCGTATGCAAGCTGTATCCGTTTTGGTCAATGACCAGGAACTCATCGCCCGCTACATGGATGGCGATCAAGCGGCCTTTGAGGCACTCCTCCATCGCTACAAGGCGAAAATTTACACCTCAATTTATCTTTTTGTTAAAGATAGGGCTTTAGCAGAAGACATCTTTCAGGAGGTATTCATCAAGGTCATAGACACTCTGCGCAAAGGGCGCTACAACCATGAGGGCAAGTTTGTACAGTGGGTAATGCGCATTGCCTACAACCTCTGCGTAGACTACCACCGACGGAACAAGCGCCGTGCGTACGTAGGCAAATCCGAAGAATTTGATATTTTTGATATTCTCCGCGTCAACGACGACGGCCCGGATGACAGCATGATTCGCAGCGAAATGCATCACCGCGTGCGGCAACTAGTAGATGCCCTGCCGCCCGAACAGCGCGAAGTAGTCATCCTGCGCCATTATGCGGACATGAGTTTCAAGGAGATTGCCGCTCTGACGCGCGTAAGCATCAATACGGCTTTGGGCCGCATGCGGTACGCTTTAATTAATATTCGCAAGATGATGGCTGAAAAGTCGGTCGTCCTCTAATAGTTGGTCCCACAAACCGCGAGCCTGACCCCCATCGGCACGGCGTCTTTCTCAGCTAAGGCGTCGTGCCGATTTCTTTTTGGCGCTGTTGGCGTACTTTTGCTTGCCGTTTCAAGCTATGCCCTATTCTTTGTATGGTTCCACCCATTCGGATTAGCGTCGTTATTCCCACAAAAAATGAAGGGCAATACATCGGCCCAACATTGGCTCAGTACGAGCCCTATTTGGAGCCGCTAGGGTTGGAAGTCATCGTCTCTGATGGCGGCAGCACCGACGATACGTTTGCCGTCATTCAAAGCATACAAGCTAAGTGGCCCTCGGGTCGCCTAAAATTCGTGCAAGCCCAGGGCAAACAAAATATTGCCATTGGCCGCAATGCGGGTGCTGCCTTAGCTCGGGGGGAATTCCTCTTTCATACTGACGCCGACGTGCTCATTCCGGACGTAGAGCACTTTTTTCAAACCCTGCTGCAAACCTTCGAGCAATGGCCTCAGGTAGTGGCCGCTACGGTGCCCATCCGCGTGTATCCACACGAGGCCCGGTGGCTCGACCGCCTCTACCACAGCATCATGAACGGCACTATTCACCTTTCCCTTCACTTAGGCATCTACTTGGGCAAGGGAGAATGCCAGTTTGTGCGCCGCTCGGTTTTCGAGCACGTAGGAGGCTATAACGAGCGCATCGTGGCCGGTGAAGACTGCAACCTGTTTTATCGCCTCCATCGCGAAGGGCGCATTGCCTACCTAAACCGCCTTTGCGTCTATCACTCGCCGCGGCGCTTCCGAAAGTACGGTTACTTGCGCCTCAACCTCATCTACTTGCGCGAGGCGCTGTCGCTCTTGTTCCTTCGGCGCTCTTATGTGGAGGAGTGGAAAACCGTGCGGTAGTCCTGAAGGCGAATTAGCGCTATTGCTCAACATAAACCACACACGACCAACCAACACTACCACATGAGGCCCCCCTGCTGAATTGGTAGTGCCCTTCTTTTTAGAAAAATAATACCTAAAGACTCGCTAAAAAGCGTCAGAAGAAGCGATAACTTCTCCGGCCTAAAAAAAACGAGTATTTTCCTTCTTTGCCAAGAACCCAATAACCTTTTTAGGTGTTTAAGTAATTGTATAACAATAGTTGCCAAGCGTAAGGCCAGCCGACCCACCCCAACGGCTGCTATTGCGCAGGAGCGATAGTTTCGTTAGACGGGTCTAATCTGAAGGAATAAGATCTAAAGTGCTTTTATTTATTAGGCGCTTAAGAGGGGTTGTTGCCTTGTCGCTCCTTCTTACCGCCCTAACGGAAAGAGAGGTGTTTATGCTCTGAAAAGTCATGTTCACCCTATCAGCGTGCCCTATTTCCTCTCTTTACTTACCATGACAAATGAATTCTCTTTGCTCTTCATGCTTTTGCTCTTTGCCATGTTGTTCTTAAGCAGACTTTTGGTGAAGCTGATTGAAATCTTGATAACTACATTTAGAAACTGTTTGGTAGGCCTATTGCTATTACTATTGTTAATTATATTCCTGATCGTTATTGTTTGGCTATATTAAATAAATCAAACGCTTATAAAAGACAATCAGGTAGGGCCAATTCTGAGGAAGTTGAACCTTTGGGATTTTTCCTAATAGTACTTATCGATGAACTTGAACAGGAATCGGGAAGTACCTTTTAGCCCGTAGTACACTCGCAAGTAGAGCGCTGTATCCGTCACTTAACCGTTCTTTGCGCTCTAAAAGCGTTTTTTATGCGTGTGCTCAAATTCGGCGGCACCTCTGTAGGCACGCCACAGACCATTCAAGACCTGCTTCTGCCTGTACTTTTGGAATACTACCGCCAAGGGCGGGCATTCACGGCTGTTTTTTCTGCTTTTTCCAAAGTAACCGATGCGCTCATTGAAATAGCTCAGCGCGCTGCACGAGGCGATGGCACGTATCTGTCGCTGTTGGAGAAATTGCGCCAGCGCCATGTTGAGGCTGCGGAGGTACTCCTCAGGCCCGAAAATCGCCCTCCGCTGGAAGTGGTGCTGCACCAGCATTTTGAGGATTTGAGCAACGTCTTGCACGGCATTTATCTATTGCGCGAGGTATCGCCTCGCTCGATGGACTTCGTCATCAGCTTTGGCGAGCGCAATTCGGCGCTCATTCTTGCCCACGCGATGCAACAGGTAGGCATTCCTACCGAATATTTAGACGCGCGCCACATCATTCGCACCAATGCACATTTTGGGCAGGCGCAAGTCAACTTTGAGCAAACGAACACCCTCATCCGCGCGCACTATGAGCAACGGCGCGGTGCCGTACAAGCCGTTACGGGCTTCATTGGCAGTACTGACGACGGCCTGACGACCACGCTGGGCCGCGGAGGGTCTGACTACACAGCAGCCATTTTAGGAGCGGCTTTAAATGCCGAAGCCATCGAGATCTGGACCGACGTCAACGGCGTGCTTACCGCCGACCCTCGGCGAGTGAAAAAAGCCTTTACCCTGCCGGCCATGACGTATCGGGAAGCCATGGAAATGAGCCACTTTGGCGCCAAAGTGATTTACCCGCCTACTCTGCGGCCAGCCATGGAGCGGGGCATCCCCCTGCTCATCCGCAATACTTTCAACCCTGCTTTTGAGGGCACGTACATTGGGCCGTCCGTGCCCAAGGAGGAAGAGCGCAAGCATCCGGTTAAGGGTATTTCCAGCATTCACCAAATCAGCCTGCTGACCCTGGAAGGCGGCGGCTTGTTTGGTGTGCCGGGCATTGCGGCTCGGCTTTTTGGTGCCATGGCACGCGAAGGCGTAAACGTCGTGCTCATCACGCAAGGCTCCAGTGAGAGTAGCATCACCTTCGCCGTGTCTCCCCAGCAAGCGGAGTTGGCCCGACAAGCGGCTGAGCGCGAGTTTGTCTACGAGTTGCGCAGTGGGGGCGTGGAACCTTTGCGCATAGAGCACGACTTGTCGGTGGTGGCCATCGTAGGCGAAGGCATGCGCTATACACCGGGCATTTCAGGACGCCTGTTTCAGGCGCTGGGTCGCAACGGCATCAACGTGGTAGCCATCGCCCAAGGCTCCAGCGAGTTGAACATTTCGGTCGTTGTGCCCGCGGCCGACGAGACGAAAGCCCTCAACGCCATACACGAGGCCTTTTTCCTATCGGACACCAAAAGCTTACATTTGTTTATAGTGGGCGTTGGCCTCATTGGCAGCGCCCTGCTGGAGCAAATGCGTCGTCAGGCCGCCTTTTTGCGCGAGCGCCGAGGCTTAGAAATTCGAGTTGTCGGCTTAGCCAATAGTCGCCGCATGGTCTTTTGCGAAGATGGGCTTGACTTGGAGCAGTGGCGGCCTCTGCTGGAGTCATCGGAACTGCCCTTCTCTATGGCGGCCTTTGTAGAGCGCATGGAGCAGCTAAACCTTCCGAATTCTATTTTTATCGATAACACGGCAGCCGAAGAAATTACGCACTATTACGAGCGTATTCTGAACGCCAGTATTTCGATCAGCACCCCAAACAAATTGGCCACCTCAGCGCGCTGGGAACAGTACCAGCGCCTGCAAAAAGTGGCTCAACGCCGCGGCGCACTGTGGCGCTACGAGACCAATGTGGGAGCTGGTCTTCCTCTCATCAGCACGCTCAACGACTTGCTGGCCTCGGGCGATCGCATTCTGCGCATTGAGGGCGTATTGTCGGGCACGCTGTCGTTCCTGTTCAACCACTTCACCGAGGGCCGGCGCTTTTCCGACATCGTGCAAGAGGCGCGGCAGCGAGGTCTTACCGAACCCGACCCCCGCGACGACCTTTCGGGCGCCGATGTGCGGCGAAAAGCGCTCATTTTGGCTCGGGAGGTGGGCTTTCCCCTGGAGCTGGAGGATATCCCGGTGGAAAGCATACTGCCCCTCCGCTGTCTTGAAGCCCCCACAGTAGAGGCGTTCATGGAACAATTGCAAGAACACGATGGGTATTTTGAGCAACTGCGCGCTGAGGCTGCCTGCCAAGGGCGCGTATTGCGCTGGGTAGCGCTCATCGAAAAAGGCCAAGCCAGCGTTGGCTTGCAGCGCGTTGGGCCAACGCACCCATTCTATGGCTTAGACGGAAGCGACAACATGGTCGTTTTCACTACCGAGCGCTACTTCGAGCGGCCGTTGGTAGTGCGCGGCCCCGGAGCAGGCGCCGAAGTAACGGCAGCCGGGGTATTCGCCGAAGTCATCGGCATCAGCGCTGCCCTGAGCGGGGGCAATCGGTTTTGAGTGGATGAAAGAGGGCTTGAAAGTGCGCTCCCGCGTTTTTCTGGAGTTCTTCCGCTGCGCTGAGAAGAGCCTCGCACACGCACCCTCTTCTCTAAAAATGGGTACGTAGGCATCCTTTGGGCAAGAGCGCAAAACCGACCTCAATAGCCCAACTGCAAGGGAAGGCTCACCGGTATCTCCACTGCCCTTAAACGGCGGCGTTCATTTAAGCGCACGTTGCGGTGTTTGAACAGCTGCTTAAGGCCGAAACCTATGGCCAAACTAGTACCCGAAACGATAGCCGTTTGGGCCGTCAGCGGATAATTATCGAAAGCTGCGCCGATGAGGGAAAAGCCTGCCCAAGAGGCGCCAAAAAGCATCAGCATAGGGCCGGAAGCGCGCACTAGTCCGGGGTATTGGAGCCGAACGGCATCCACTTCCGAAAGACTCCAATAGCGACCGTCGAAAGCAACGCGCTGAGAGTCCATGCTCACATCTGTTATGAGCGCATCGTACCACATTGGGTCACCTTTAACGCGATACGTTAGGGCATCGCCAGCGTAAAACTTCACCGTTCGCACC
This sequence comes from uncultured Saprospiraceae bacterium, assembly GCA_937934275.1. Lineage (GTDB taxonomy): Bacteria > Bacteroidota > Bacteroidia > Chitinophagales > Saprospiraceae > M3007. The sequence continues at coordinate 7,820 of CALHAM010000149.1, forward strand.
TTATTCACTCGCTCGAGCTGAAGAAATTTCTGGCCGAAAACAATTCCACCTATCAAGATGAGCACGGCCATCAGCCCTATTTTTCGTACGCGCATGAAAGAAAAGTCATTTTTTGCAGTGCCAAATCTACGCGCTTTAGCTCGGGCGGGAGGCTCTTTTGGGCAAAATACCTTTTTCAAACGGATGTAAGCAGCAGTGGGTTGAGGCGTAGGTACTCGTCTTCTTTCTGGCGCATACGAGCGCGCTCCTCGTCGGTATGGTCGGTATAACCGGCCAAATGAAGCAAGCCGTGTACCATCACGCGACTGAGTTCGTGCTCGAAGGATACCCCGTAATGGCTGGCGTTTTCTCGCACGCGCTCAAGGCTGATGAATATATCCCCGTAAATGGCGTTAGAGGTGTAAGGGAAGGTGATAACATCGGTGTAATAGTCGTGCTGTAAGTATTGCACATTCACTTGGCGCAAATACTCATCCGAGGTAAAGATATAGGTCAATTCAAGTAACGGCATATCCTCTGCCTCAGCAACGGCCTGCAACCAAAATCGCAGCCGCTCCTCGGGCAAGGATTGGGCCTCGATGGCCTCCCAAAAGAAGGCAATTACCCCTTGTTCTACGCCTTCTGGCCTCAATACTGATGACATGGTTACCGCCGTGCGAGGGGAGGTTATTCCGAACGCCGAAGTTCAAAGCGCATTTCTACGGTGCGCCCTCCATGAGTGAAACGGCATTGGTGACTAAGGCGCTTCATGAGGAAGATACCGCGGCCCCCGCATTCCTCCAGGTAATTCGGTTGGGTGGGGTCAGGCACCTGCTTAGGGTTGAAGCCCGGGCCTTCATCTGAGACGCGGATGGAAAGCACATTTTTCTGCTGGCGCAGCGAAATACATACGCGCTTGTTGGAGTCGCCCCGATTGCCGTGCACCATGGCGTTTGTTACTGCTTCCGTCAGGCTGAGCAAAATGTCGTCGTACTGTTCGCGCGAGAGGTTCAGCCGATTAGCGACATCTCGAACAAGCGGTTCCACCTGTCGTACATTTTCGGGGTTGGATGGAAGAGTCAGGTCTTTGTGTAAGTTGCTCATTAGCAAGTCGTGATGTGTTTGTCCTGACACCTGGTTCGGGGCGGATTAAACGAAATCAGCTGCAATTTAAGATTTTGTTAAGGGCTTTGCAATACTTCAGATAAGATATTTTTTTCTCGAGGGCCATTAGGACGCCATCTACGGCGTGCAAGTAACACCTTTTCGATGTAAAAGTTTATTCCTTTTGCCAGGGATTTTCAGCAGCGGGCGATGTCTTTTTTGAGAAAAGAAAGCGAATGTTTCGCTTCAAGCCTTGAAACTTGGCCCGTTTAACAGCAGATTTTTGAAAGAGCTTTTGAAAGACCTCTTCGCTGATGTCTAACCACTCGCGTTGAGTCATGGCCAGCAGGTCGGGGTGCGGCTCGAAGGCCGGTTCTCGGTGCCGGCGAGCGAATCGGTTCCATGGGCAAACGTCTTGGCAGACATCGCATCCGAACATCCAGTTGTCCATTTTGCCGCGGAAGTCTTCGGGTATTTCACTGCGCAGTTCAATGGTGAGGTAGGAGATGCACTTGGAGGCATCGAGCCAATAGCCATTAGGGTGAATGGCTTGGGTAGGGCAGGCGTCTATGCACCGACGGCACGTGCCGCAGTAGTCGCGCAGGGGAGTATCGTAGGCGAACTCCAGGTCGCAAATGATTTCGGCTAAAAAGAAAAAGGAGCCAAATTTGGGGTGTATGGTTAGGGTATGGCGTCCGTTCCAACCTAGGCCGGCGCGCCGCGCCCACTCGCGCTCGAGTACGGGAGCGCTATCGACAAAGCAGCGGCCATTGATGCTGCCGAACTGCTCCTGCATGTAAGCCAACAGCGCCTTTAGGCGCTTCTTGACAACGTAGTGATAATCTTCCCCATAGGCGTACTGACTGATTTTGGGCGCCTGTGGATCTCGTTGTTTCTCGGGGTTGAAATAATTGTAGGCTAGACAAATGATGCTTTTGGCGCCTGGGACCAATTGGGTAGGGTCAATGCGCAAGTCGAAGTAATTTTCCATGTAGGACATTTGGCCATGAGCTCCCTGGCGCAGCCAAGCCTCCAACCGGCGGGCTTCGTCGTCGAGGCGTTGGGCGCGGGCAAAGCCGATGAAGGAGAAACCCAGCCGCTGCGCTTCGGTGCGCACGAGTTCGGCCCGACGTTCTGCTGTCATGCGGCAAAATTAAGCCCTTTCACAGCGTTCGATGGGCGAGCAGTTATCCAATAACACATTACCCCGATAGGGCTTAAACACACCGGGAGCGTAATAAGCCTCCAAGATGAGGTATTGCATTGGGTGGTTAGGCACAAACTGAAACGTGTACTTCCGCCACTCGCGATGCGCAATAGCCTCTGACGAGCACAGCAGTTGCTTTTTGTTCGAACTATCGCTTCCCCATATGCGCAAGCGCGCAGGTAAGTCGTACCCTACATAGCGTGGGCTGTGCGCTAAATAGAGGGAAAAAGTGTAGCAAACGTTGGGCATCAGCGGCGAGGGCAGCCGTTGGCCAATGTCTTCCACGGTGCCGTCGTGGCGCGTCACCAAGGCCACAAACGAGGCTCCCTCTTGAGGGAGGCACTGAACCCCCCAAGCTCCCGGCATAATATCTGGCGTGCTGCCCACGCCGACGATCATCCAGCCGCGCGGTACTTTCGATGGGCCGGGGCTATCCTCAAACGAGGGGTTTTTCAAGGCGATTTTTTCACCCGTTTGCTCTACAGCTAAAGCCATCAGCACCAACGGCATCAGGCTTACGCACGTCCGAACGATGAAAGAGGCTTGCATGACCAGCTGGAAGAAGGTAAGCGATAAAAGAACAGAAGGCTCTGCTGGCCGAAACCATCAGCGCAGTAAGGTTACTGTGCCGCTCTTGAAGCGCTCCTCGCCCTTACAGCGGTAGCGCAGGCGGTAGAGGAATACCCCCGCGTTGAGCGGCTGGCCCTGAAACGAGCCATCCCAGCCGTCGAAGACAGAAGCGGCTTCAAACACCCGCCCTCCCCAGCGGTCGAAAACTTCGAAGGAAATGAAGTCATCCACAGCATACGGGTTACTGATGGCAAACAAGTCGTTGCGCCCCGGAGAGGCCGACGGAGTAAAGGCGTTCGGGATGAAGATTTGGTTGCAATCCAGCGTATCAGGGTCTATCACCTTGACGTTGAGCGTATCGTAAGCCGTACAACCTTGGTGGAAAAAACTCAGTCGGTACGTCGCGGATACCGTAGGGGTGATGAGCGGTTCGGCACCGTTCGGAGCAGATACCGTAGCGGCTGGTGTCCACTGCAGGTTTTGCGTACAAGCGGGGTTGCTGCGCGCTATGAAGGAATTGCCCAAGTAGATGATGGTGTCGCCCGTCAGGATACGGTCGGGCCGCACGTACAGGGCATCGATATCGTCCTGAGTTAGAGCGCGGCTGTAGATGCGCAACTCGTCAAAGTCACCAAAAAAAGACTCATCCAGCAAGCAGATGGGTTCACCTACTTTGAAGATGGCCCCCGACGTCAGGTCTAAGCGCATCGAGGTACTGCGCCGGTCTTTGAGTACGCCGTTTACGTAAATGGAATAGTTCGTATTGCTGCGTATCAACACAATGTGTTGCCAACAAGCCGTAGGGTCTAAGTCTGCCGTTACGGTTACGAACGCGTTTTGATCTTGCACCAACCCCGAGCTAATGCGGCGGCTTTTGGGGTTGTAGCGCACCCATAAGGCCTTGGCCGAGGGGTCACACGAAGCCTGTTTAGAGAGGATTACTTGCGAACCGCCAGCATTAGGGTTCACTGGGCCGGGCTTGAAGTAGAAGCTGATGGTGAAATCGCTCAAGGTAAACACATCGCTCAGCGGGCCAACAAAAAAGATGGCGTCGCCTTTACCGTCGAGCGAGAGGGCCGAGTCCAACACTCCGCAGCGACAGGTAGGATCGCCTACGGGCGCACCGGTAGAACCGTTGCCGCTTTCGTCTTGTGCTTTGCATTCACTAAAGGAGAAAAAGGCGACTAACTTCTCATTAATGTTTTGAGCAGATGAGATGCTGGTGTAAAGACCTACCGAGAGACAGAGCCAAAAAAGACGCATGTGTGTGTATTCGCTTTTTTTAAAAGAGAAACGCCCTTACAGAGGGCAAAGTATGCGGAAATGCTGTCTGAGCACGGGTTAAAAACGAAAGTGCACGAGGTCAGCAAATTGTTGGATGCGCTGGTGAATGAGGGTGTCGTTGAGTTCTAATAGCCGCTCTACACTAAACTTTTCCACACAAAACGACGCCAAGGCGGAGCCGCAAATGACAGCTCGGCGCATGTTGTCCATAGAGAGGTCGCCCGTTCGAGCCAGCCAGCCCATGAAGCCACCGGCAAACGTGTCGCCTGCCCCCGTGGGGTCAGTAACCTCAGCCAGCGGCAGCGCCGGTGCGTAGAACAGTTCCTCTCCGTGAAAGAGCAGCGCCCCGTGCTCTCCTTTTTTGATGATGAGGAAGCGCGGCCCCATACCCAAGACGACGCGCGCTGCTTTGACTAACGAGTGCTCCCCGGACAGTTGGCGTGCTTCTTCGTCGTTGATGGTCAGCACATCCACGCGTCGGATGACCTGTTGCAGGTCGTCCCAGGCGGTGTCCATCCAAAAGTTCATCGTGTCCATGGCCACTAATTTGGGCCGGCACTCCAGTTGCTCGAGCACACGCAGTTGCACCTGTGGAGTCAGATTGCCCAACATCAAATATTCAGCGTTTCGGTAACTGGGCGGCAGCGTAGGTTCAAAGTCGGCCAAGACATTGAGTTGGGTATCCAGCGTGTCGCGCGTGTTCAGGTCGCGGTAATACCTGCCCGACCAAAAGAAAGATTTCTGCCCTTTCTTCACCTGCAGCCCTTCTAAATCGGCGCCGCGCTGGCGCAAGTGCTCAAGCATTTCGGCAGGGAAGTCGTCGCCCACCACCGACACAATACGCACAGGGCGAATAAAATACGAGGCTGCTAAAGAAATGTAAGTACAGGCTCCCCCCACCACGCGCTCGGCGCGGCCGAAAGGTGTTTCAATGTCGTCGAAGGCGACAGTGCCTACGGTGAGTAAACTCATGAGCAATGCGGTGTTGAGGGTAATGCGTTTAGAGGCGCAAAGATGCGAAAGGCCACCATGGCAAAAGGCCTTGTTCGAATAAAAAGCGTTATCGGTGTCGCACGCATTACCCCGCCACAAAGCGAGGGTTTTACCTCAAAAGGTCGAACAGCGCTTTTTCAAGAGTTTAAGGCTGTCTTCGCCGCAGAAGGAAAGGCCTATCAGGCCCCTCACGGCCGCTGTACCAAAAGGCGGAGCGTTTGCGGGTGGTCACCGCCTTGCACGTGCACGCTGTACCAGCCGGGCGGCAGCATCTGCACGGGAAGGAAGCCTTGGACAGTTCCAGCAGGGGCTTCTAAACGTTGCTCATGGATGAGCTGCCCTAAGGCATCGTTCAGGCGCACCTGATAGAAGCCTTCTCGCGCATTTTCTATTTTTAATACCGACCAGCTGACGGCCGGGTTAGGTGTCAGGTGGATTTGCTCGTGAGCCTCCAGAGGCGTTGTTGTGCTCACAATGGGCTGCCCTGCAACGACGATGTTATCCAAGAGCACGCGGTCGCCCAGGCTATTAGCAAATGTGTCTAAGTCAGCGCTGACGCCGGTGTGCGTTTCAAAACACAGTTCCACCTGCTGCCCCACTACGTCGGCCAGGCTAACGGTCTGTGAGCGCCAAGGGTCGGCGCTCGGGGTGTTGGCCTTGAACGTCGTCGAGCCGAGGGGCACGCCGTTGGCCAAAATGCGCATAGCACTGCCAAATTGCGCATGCTGGCCCAATACTCGAAGGTAATAGAAAGAGAAATTTTGTCTCAAGTCGAAGCGAAGCTCTGCAGAGACCAGCTCCGTCAGGTCAGCACACAGGCATACGCGCGAGCGGAACTGAGGGTTTACGTTCCAGACCGTCTCTAGGCGTGGAGCCACAGCATTACCTCTGATGCGCTCAGCGTCGAAATCGCCACCCGTAATGCGCAGCCCCAGCGCTCCGGTCCGAGCGGCCTGAGCCGAGAGCCCGATTTGGCTGCTGCTGCCCGGCTGTAGATAGAGCGAGTCCAGCGAGGCAGTGCCGGCCTCAAAAGTGAGCAAGTCAGCATAAGCCCGCACAGGAGGATGCACCACTTGCAGCTCGGCCAAAGTGTCGTTTTGTCTCAGCACATCGGCCTCCAAATGCACCCATGCTGCGTAGCGGTAGCGCGCTGGCGCCGACAGATCAATCGGCCGGCTGAAGACATGTATAAAAGTATCGCCGGTATATAACGCTTGGGGCGTCAGGAGAGCCTCCTCAAAAGCGTCTGGTTCATCCACCAGCCGATATCCCAACGTCAGTGGAGTTCCTGCCGGCAACGGCTCACAGCCGAAGTAACCCACTTGCACGCTAAGCAGTTCTTTTCTCAAAAAGCACTGATGCGCCGCCCAAGTGCTCCCTAAGAGGCGGACATCGTTTGCGTTGGGTAGGTTTTCAAAAATAAGCACGAGGGTGTCATTGGCCAAATGAGCGTCTGTCCCCGAAGCTATCCAAACGCTCAAGGTGTAAATACCCGCTTGGCTTAATACCGAAGGTGCTGAGGCGAAGGCAAAATCCACGGCATCGCCGTAGTGCAGCGGTGTGCTGAGCACCAGCGTATCCCACACGACAGGATCGCTGTTGATCCGATAAGCCACTGGAAGAGCGAGGCCTGCGGGCAATGCACCGCCGCAGCCCCAATAGCGCAGTTGAATGGCGATAGGCTCCGCGCCCGTCAAACCGCACGCAAGCGGCACGGGCTGCAATATGCGAGCCAGCTGTAAATCGCCAGCAAAAATGGGTGAGCCGACACCGACGGCATACCAAGCATTAGCCGTTTCTAAAAATGGCTTGGAGCAAGTGCCGAAAAGGTCTTCAGCTGCTTGCAAAGCCCCTTGGCACGCATCAGCGTAAGAAGATAGCGCCGTCAAATAATACTTGAGATTCCGATAAGCAATTGACGCGGCAGCATCTATGCCGATGGCCTGTACATCGTAGGCGTCGCCGTTGTCATTAACGCCACTTCCTCCCTCCGCGAGCAGGTAGAACCAGTAGTTCATCACTCCGCTATTGGTGTGTACACCGCCGTTGTCGGCCGTGCTGCTCGACCAAAACTTTCCTTTGTACGTGTCGGGATGACTCTGCGTCTTAGGAGCGGCCATGTTTCGGAAGGGAGCGCCGTTGTTGCTGATTTCATCGCCGATAAGCCATCCGGCCTTTTCGGGCCTGGCCCAAAAGCGGATGACGGCGCCGAAGATGTCGCTGAAGGACTCGTTGAGCGCGCCACTTTCGTTGCGGTAACGCAAGCCAGCAGAGAACTGCGTAACGCCGTGTGTGAACTCGTGCGCCACAATGTCTAAAGTGGTAAACGGCTGGCGCGGGCTACTGCCGTCGCCGTAGGCCGTCCAGGCCCCGTTCCAGAAAGCGTTATCGAAAGCGGAGCCGTAGTGAACGTAGCTGAGAAGCGGAAAATCGTGACCATCTAAGCCAGCGTGGTTGTGCACGTGGAGGAAATAGTCATAAGTCATTTCAGCTCCCCAGTGGGCGTCGGTGGCGGCATCGTCTTTGAAGGCATTGGCGTTGTCCCAATAATTATCGTCGTCGATGAAATCTACAGCGGCGTCGAAGTTCGTTCCGCGCTGCATGTTGTACGTTTCGATGCCGTTGCCGCGAGTCGTTTCGAAGAGGCGATAGCGCTGGTCGAGCATGCGTTCTGCAATAATAGCGCGCTCACCGCTGTAACGCGTTTTAGCGAGGCCTGGAACATTTTGGGTGCAGAGGACATTTGTTTTGTCCAGCACTTTACCGGTGCGGGCGTCAATACACACCTCATAGCGCCCTACCGGCTCCTCCGCCTGTATTTCCAGGCGCCAAACCAGCCGCATAGAGGCCGGCCTCAGACTCTGGTCGGTGGAATAAACGACCAGCTCTGGCCGGGGGAAGAACGTGATGCGAGGATTGTTGTGCAGGCGCTGAAGCGTGGCTTCGGCTCGAGCCGACTCCCACAAGTAGCGCCGAGCGGGCACAACCTGTAGGGCGAGCTGGAGCGCTTGCTGCGCACT
>CALHAM010000150.1 GCA_937934275.1 uncultured Saprospiraceae bacterium
GCCGACTCGCCGTTGTCGCGGTAGCCCTTGGAGGTGCGCCGGCTGTAGAAGGCATAGTATTCCCAAGGGCCTTTCCGACCGCCTACAGCATTGTAGGTGCTGAGCAGCCCAAACGACCCCACGCTGTTGAAGCTCTCCCCCGAAAAAACGCGCGTGGTGTCGGGGCGCTTGAGGATGTAATTGAGCATGCCGCCAAACTGCGCTCCGTACTGGAGCGCACCGGTGCCACGGACCAGCTCGACGCGATCTACGGCTTCAAACGGTAGGGTGAAATGGCTGGCCGGATAGCCGTATAGGTCGGAGTTTGTCATGATCCCATTCGTGCGGATGTTAAACTCCCAGCCGCGATGTGGGTCAAGTCCGCGCGTAGCAATGTTGACCTGGTTGCCCGTGCCGTCCATATCGTACACAAAAACCCCGGGCACCTTGGCAAACACCTGGCGAGCCACTTTTTCGGCAATGTTCGCGTTTGTGTTCGCCACCGAAATGACCTCGCTCTTCTTCCCTTCAAACAGATAAGTCCCTTGCACCGGCGGCACGTACCAAAAGTCGGGCCGACGCGCCCGCACGGCGATCTCTTGAAGGCGTTTTTGTTCTAAGGAGTCCTCGCTGACTTGCCCAAACAAGGGGTTAAGGGCGCCGATCAGCGCCCCCAATAGAAGCAGACCATGCTTTTTCATGAGACACTCAGATTTGAGTATTCGACATACGGTGAACACCAACAAAGGTAGCAAGGGCGAAAAAACGTATAGAAGGCGATGGAAGATAATCATGTTTCTAAATTGCCTCGAGTGCTTAATTTGAAGCTTTTATTCACATCAAAATGCTGTAACCATGAAAAAGCAACTTATCGGTGCCCTCGCTGGCGGCATTCTTCTGTTCATCTGGCAGTTTCTGTCTTGGGCGGTGCTTCAGGTGCACAAGTCGGAGTTTACCCATACGCCTCATCAGGATAGGATTTTGGAGTTTTTAAGCCGAAACTTAGAAGAGGCGGGCACGTACATGCTTCCCGTCCCTCCTCCAGGCACTCCCATGGACCAAGAGCAAACCTATTTGGCGCTTTACGAAGGCAAGCCCTGGGCGCACATTACTTACCACAGGTCGATGAGTATGGCCATGGGCAGCGGCTTAGCGCGCAGTTTTGCGGCTAATCTGGTAGCGGCTTGGCTGTTGGTGTGGTTGCTGATGCAATTTCGGCAGCTGAACTGGCGCACTGCTGTACTGGGTGCTTTAGCCCTAGGCTTTGCTGGTTATTTAACCAACGCCTATCTGAACAGCATCTGGTTTGAGACCAACTCCATGGCCTACCTGATAGATGCCTTGATTTCTTGGGTGTTAGTAGGGCTTTGGTTAGGCTGGTGGTTGCCTCGGAAATGATCGTCGCCATCTTGCATCGAGTCGAAAGCCAGCCTCGGACCTGCGCGAGTTAGGGCCGACAGGGTACCTTCTTGGTTTCAGGGCAGCATTTAGATTAGAACGCCCGACAATCATCTCGTTTGGCTTTACATCGCTGCCCAAAGAGGTTTTATCCCATATCTCGGAAATTTTGCCTAAAAAATGAAGGTTGACCTCAAAGAGGAATTAACTTGCAGGACAGTTCTCCAACCGGGACGTTCAAGGGCTGTCTCTAGTGTACAGAAAAATCAACTAAACCACCGCAATCATGAAAAAAGCACCGTTTCTATTGGCTGGGCTATTAGCCCTTTTTTCTGTTTATCCGGCATTTGCGCTTCGCTTTGAGCGCGGGGAGAATGTTCGAATTTCGCAACCCGTCAACGAGGATATCTACGTGGTAGGCGGCACCATCAACGTTGAGGCGCCGGTTTACGGCGATATTTGGTGTGCGGGCGGCACAGTTATCATCTCCGATACCGTTCGAGGCGATATCGTCGTAGTGGGTGGTACGGTCAACTTGCGCGGCTACGCGGCGGAGTCGGTGCGGGCCGCGGGCGGCACCCTCAACTTATCGGGCGGCATTGGCGGCGATTTGATCATCACGGGCGGCACCATCACGGTGGAACGAGGCGCACTCATCGGCGGCGAGATGGCTGTTGCCAGCGGAAACGTCGTCTTAGACGGCAGCGTTCGCGGTGCTGTTCAGGCCGCTTCTGGTAAACTCAGCTTGAGCGGCAGTGTGGAAAAGGGTTTGGAATTCAACGGCGAAGAACTGTATTTAAACGGTGCAGTAAGGGGCAATTCAGTGCTCATCGCTTCAAAAATTACCTTAGGCAACGCTGCAGCCCTGAGCGGCAATGTCCGCTATTGGACCTTGGGCGGAGAAATGGACTTCGGCCCTGTACTGCGGGAAGGAGCAACGGCTACGTTCGATCCCTCGCTCAAGCGCCCCTCTCAACGGCCGAACTACTGGTTTCTCGGTTTTGCTTCTTTGGCTGCAGTAGTGTGGTATCTGCTGGCTGTGTTGGTGCTGCTGTGGGTGGGCCAGCGGTTGTTTTCGGGCGTTTTCAGTCGTGCTGCCCAGCAAGCGCAAAAAGAGCCAGTGCGCTCGGCGGGTTATGGCTTCCTCTATTTTGCCGTCGTTCCTGTAGTGTTTGTCCTGTTGTTCATTAGTTTGATCGGGATACCTTTAGGATTGGTGATCATGTTCTTGTATCTTTTACTGATGGCGCTGGCCAACGTTATTACGGCGCTGGTGGCTGCCCATGCATTGGTTCAGTACAAGGGCTACTCGTGGTCTTCGTGGCAATTTTTATTAGCAGCCTTGGGGCTACTCGTCCTTTTAAAAATTGTCGGACTCATACCCATCATCGGTTGGATCGTCAGCATCCTCGCCGTTCTTGTGGCCTTCGGAGCAATATTAGAGAGCACGGGTTTCCTGCGTGCTCGGTCGCGTAGTGCGGGGGCATCGACCGAGTCATGACGGGAGCAATCGTTTCCTTCGTTCCGATGCTCGCTGTGCTCTTAGCCTTTTAGAGAGGTGGGTGAGAAGGCCGTGCAGATAGGCACGTTAAGAAGGAAAGTAACATAAGTCAACAAATCGGAACTATAGCGAGTACTTGAAAGGGGCTGTATCTGACGGTTTTCTCGTTCTCAGCCTCGTTTAAGACGAGAGATTTTGCTCACCTTCCTATTGGTTCAAAAAATGCGTTGACCTATGAAAAAAGTGTTACTCCTTCTGCCTATAGCTGCCTCTCTATTCGCTCCTTTCGCCTTTGCTCAGTCGCCATTTGAGCCGCTATTCCCGCCGACAACTCTACAGGACTTGGACTACGGGAGAGCGCCGGACTACAACGGGCGCGAAGTAGTGCTGAAGTTAGACCTTCATCTCCCTCCCCGCAATCGCCGGCATCGCTATCCGTTGTTAGTAGCCGTCCACGGAGGGGGGTTTATAGGCGGCAATCGAAAAGATATGAACTGGATAGTGGAATATTTCGTTGGGCGAGGCTATGCGGTGGCCAGTGTCAGCTATCGGTTAGGGTACATCAATCTTGCAGGCTTCTTAAATTGCAACTTAGTCTCCAATTTCCCATGCACTTTTGCCGCCGATACAGCGGAGTGGTACCGCGCCTGGTACCGCGGTGTACAAGACGTGAAGGGGGCCATCCGCTACCTAGTCAATCGGGCAGACATGTATTCGATCGACCCCCACAGGGTTTTCTTGCTGGGCGAAAGTGCCGGAGGTTTCATCGTTCACGGTGTCGCGTTCTTAGACACCGAGGCGGAAAAGCCCGCGCACACTGGCGAGTTACCGCCGCTGCCCCTTCCCAGCAGCCAAACTCAAGGAGCATGCCCCCACTATGCGGGCCAAACGTTCGAGGGCAATACTATTGCCCGCCCCGACTTAGGCGATATTGAGGGCGACATCGAATGGCCGAGTAGGTCTTACACCATTCGAGGAGTGGCCAACATTTATGGCGGTATGTTTTTCGACCTTTTCGAACACACTCCTGCTGGGAAACACCCGCCAGTCATTTACCAATTCCATCGGGCATGCGACCTCCTCGTGCCTATCGATTGCGACAAAGTTTTTTACGGGCTAAATTGGTGCTTGGCCAATTGTTTGAATTGTGCTCACATCGCCCATCGCCCTCAGGTATGTGGGAGCCGAGGCATTCAGCGCTGGAGTCAAGAAAAAGGGTACGGATACGTGTTTCGGAATGACTTCACTACGGTGCCGTTTCCCTACAACTGCTTGTTCTTTGCCCACAATTGCTTAGAACAGTCGAACAACCCCTGCCACAGCCCTTGGGGATTAGACCTCGCCCGTATTGATGAATTCTTCCGACAGCACTTTTTCGACGATACTCAACCACAGGAGCGCACCTCAAACACAGAAAACGGAGCAGCGGCCATAGGAGTCGGACCCAATCCCTTCGCCGAAGTGTTGTACCTACAGAACCACTCGGCGCAAAGGATTAAGTACCAGCTGTTCGACGCCCAAAGCCGCCTCGCATCGGATGGGTGGGTGCCGGCCGGAGAAATGATGACGCTGAATACCGAAGAGTGGGGCGCTGGAGTGTATTACTTGCAAGTGCAAGACCTGCAAACCGGGCAGCGTCAGATCAGCAAATTAGTCAAGCCCAATTAGGCGTAGTGCTCTAAATCAGTCCGCGGGCCTTAATCTCCAGATATTTATTGATGGTATTGACAGAGAGGTGCTCCGGGCGGGTGAGCACGGTCGGGATGCCGTATTGCATCAAATGGCGTCTGATTTCCCGCTTTTCCTCCAAAAATTGCCGTGCTACGGTCTGCCGAAACAAGCCTGAGATATCGTTTGGTTCTGTTTCGGCCAAGGTGCGGATTTCGGCATTTTCAAAAAAGATAACCACCAATAGGTGCAGTCGGTTGAGCTGCCGCAGTATGGGCAAGATGCGCTCCAGGGCGTATCGGCTTTCAAAGTTGGTGAACAACATCAGCAGCGAACGCCCGCGAATAAGGCGGCGCACCGCCTCGTAGAGCAGCTCGTAGTTGGCCTCCTCGATGCGCTCGCGCTCTCGGTACAGCGCTTCCAGAATACGGCGCAGCTGCTGAGGGCCGCGTTCCGCGGGCAGGGTGGTGCCCAGAGCATCTGAAAAAGAGAGCAGCCCGACGCGATCCTGTTTTTTGAGGGCAATGTTACTAAACGTCAGCGTAGTGTTAACGGCGTAATCGAGCAAGCTCAGCCCCTGGAAAGGCATATTCATAATGCGGCTTTTGTCCAAAAGGCAGAACACCTGTTGGCTGCGCTCGTCTTCGTAGTGGTTGACCATCAGGGATGCCCGCCGGCTAGAGGCTTTCCAGTTGATGCTGCGGTAGTCGTCGCCCTCAACGTAGTTTTTGATTTGCTCAAACACGTAGCTGTGCCCCAAACGCCGCACTCTTTTGATGCCCGTCTCGCGGGCTAAATGGCGCGAGGTCATCAGCTCATATCGGCGCATTTGCACCAGGGAAGGGTAAACGGCCACTTTCTGGGGGTGTTCAAAGGTGAAGCGCCGTTCGAGTAGGCCCAGGGCGGTCTTGGCAAAAAGGTGTGTATGGCCGAAGGCGTAAACGCCTCGGGTCAGCGGGCGCAGTTCAAAGGGCAAGTTGGTGCGCTCGCCCGGCCTGAGCACAACAGTTAGGGCAAAATTGCGCTCCTGAAATTGGGCCGGTAGTTCATCTACGGCAGTGATAAACAGGGTTAGGCGGCTTCGATTGTGCAGACAAAGATCCACCCGATTAGGGTCGCTCAAAGAGAAAACAGGCGCCGCCCTGCGTTGGCAGGTCAGGTATGGCTGTCGTCGTGCGTAAAGCAGAACGGCCTCTGCGCCTGTGAGGGCCAAAGCTAAAGCGAAGGCCATTTGCGCCAGTGGGAATAGGTCTTCCACAGCGTAAGAAAGGGCAAACGCGGCGGCGATGCCTCCGAAGAGCCAAAAGAAGCGGTCGGTCAGAAAAAGAGAGCGCATGCCATTACAAAGGTAAGCTCGCTAAGAGCGATAGCTGATTGCGCGTGCGCATTAGGTTGTGCTCCGGGTACTGAATTTTGTAATAAATGTCGCCGCTCAAGTAATCAGTCAAAAAGCGCAGGGCTTGCTCGGCGGCGATCCAGCGCGCGCCCAGCGAAAGGTGTTGGCATTCTGTAGGTGTCAGGATAGGCTGCACAACCTCTTGAAAGCCCTCTTCCAGGGCTTTCAGCACATTTGGGCGTATTCTAACATCGCCGGGTTCGTCTTCGTATTGGTCGGGAGCAAAGGTGCGGACCATGTCTCCAAAGTCGGACAGCAACGTGCCGGGCATGAGGGTATCCCAGTCGACCACTGCAACGGCTTTGCCCGTTTTGAGGGAGAGCAGCACGTTGCCGGCTTTTGGGTCGTTGTGGACGATGCGCAGCGGGAGTTGACCCGTCTCTTCGAGGTAGGCGACGGCCTCGAAAGTCGCTCGGTGTTCGAAGAGTTGGGCGATTTCAGCCTTTGCCTGCGCAACCCGCCCTAATGGGTCTTTTTCTAATACCTCCTGGAAGACAGCCCAGCGGTGTTGAGGATCGTGAAAGTGCGGTACCGTTTCTTCCAGCGCTGGGGTTGGGCAAGTAGCCAAAGCGCTCAGGAAAAGCCCGTACGCGCGGGCGGCCTCGTAGGCTTCCTCTGGCGTAGGCAAGTGCTCGGGCGCATAGGCATGGGCGAAGTAGGGGAAAGCGCGCCAACAGCCGCCCTGGGCATCTCGATAAAGGAACTCTTCCTCAACGGTGAGGAGAGGCGTCAGAAGGCCTAATGGATAATGGACGCTCTGCAAGTGTTGGGCAGTGGCCGAGATGTTGCGCATGACGGCGTCGGGTCGCGCGAACACGCGCGAGTTGAGCCGCTGAAAGATACCTTGTTGCTCCTCGGCTGTGGGCCCCCGAAAGGTGGTCAGGTAGGTGTCGTTGATGTTGCCCGAACCACAGGGTTGGCTGTGCAAAACTTCGACCTCGCCAAAGAAAGCGCGGACGATGTGCGATTCGGGCAACATTCGGAGCGGGAATTTTACTGCCCGCGCTTAGGCTCCTGCTTCG
>CALHAM010000151.1 GCA_937934275.1 uncultured Saprospiraceae bacterium
GCGCTCTTGATGCTCTCGGTAAAATTTTTCCCAGTCGGCATACTGCGGCGTATAGCCGCACTTGGAGGCGACATTGAGCACGACGATCTTCTTTCCCCGAAAGCGCTCCATCGGAACCGGTTGGCCGTCGAGCGAACGAACGGTGAAGTGATAAAAAGAGGTAGGGGGCTGAGGAGGAGTTGTTTGAGTTGGCATGGCAGAAGGACGTGCAGCGATTTGATTAGGGTCGAAGCAACCACCGCTTAAAGCGGAACTGAGCATAAGAAAGCAAAAAAAAGCAATGAGTTTAGACATGACCGTCGCGTTTTTGTGTAGCCCAGAAACACTGATGCTGGCAATTAGTTGAACAGCGACCAATAAGTGTCTCCCAAAAAATATCGCTGCTGAGGCGGATTCTGTCCTAAGGAGGGTAAAAACTGGTTTAGCATGCCGCTTTAGCTGTTTCAAACAACGTCGGCGGACAAATTTCTACCAAGCGGAAGCCAGTGAAGCTTTAATTTTAGGGCTTGCAATCCTGTTTCATGCGCGCACGTGCTCTATCGTATTTAGTAGTTTGTGTTTTTTGGGCGCTGTCGTTGGTTGTAGCGACTGCTCAGACGGCACTTCAGGATCGGCGGGTGAGGGTTGAGTGCCAAAACTGCGAGGTGAGGGCCGTCATCCAAGACATCGCGGTGCGCTACAACCTCAACATCAGTTATCCCTCTGCTCTCTTTTCGGGGTGTCCACGCGTAACGATAGTGGCGAACGACGAGCCGCTCCAACGCGTTTTGGAGCGGTTGGTCAGTTGTGCTCTTGCCAAGGTGGAGTGGAGCAATGATCAGATCGCCATTCGAGCGCTGCGCGAGTATGCGGTTAGTGGTCGCGTGTTCGACGCGGAGAGCGGCGAGTGGCTCATTGGAGCTACGGTCCGGTGGGCAGAAGGGAACGGCGCCAGCGGAAGTGTTACTACCAACGAGTACGGTTTTTTTAGCCTTAAGCTATACGAGGGTCGTTACCGAATAGCGGCGCATTACGTGGGACACCGTTCGCAGCTTATGACTTTGGAAGTTCAGGCGGATCGAGTGTTGTATTTTCGATTGGAGCCAGACGCCACGCTTCCAGAGATAACCATTCGAAATATGGCCCCAGCAGGCATAGAAGGAGCTTTGAGCTTGGAAAGCGGACGGCGGTTATCGCCGCTTCACATGCAACAAGTACCCATGTTAGGCGGCGAAGCTGACCCTATGCGCTATGCTACTTTACTGCCCGGAGTGGTTAGTGGTGTAGATGGCTTAGGGGGCCTACACATACGCGGTGGAAATGCCGACCAGAATTTGTTTTTGCTCGACGATGTGCCCGTTTACAATCCCAGCCATGCGCTTGGTGTGATGTCCATCTTCTCTGCGGGGGCGATCAACCACGCCCAACTGTGGAAGAGCGACTTTCCAGCGCGCTACGGAGGGCGGGTGTCGTCGGTGCTGGATGTTCGCTTGCGCGACGGCAATCCTTATCGGTATGGCGGAGAAGTCTCCGCAGGGCTTTTATCGGCTTCGGTCATGTTTGAAGGCCCATGGCTCAGGAAAGCGAAGCGCAACAAATCTATCAGCGAGGACAGTGTAGAACCTAAAAATGCCTTTATGGTAAGCTTGCGCCGTACTCCTTTGGAGCTGTGGCAAGGTTTGCTCCGCGGGCAGCGAAAGGGCGTGCTGTTTTTAGCGGGCGAAGAGGCCAAATATCGCTTCTACGACCTAACCCTGAAGGCTAATTACCTGCTCTCGGAGCGCGACCACCTCCATTTTAGCCTGTACTCTGGTGGCGATTCGTTCGAGAATCAGTGGTCGCAGACGTTTTCTTCTACTACCCACCTGTTCAACGACCGATATGCTTTGGGCACAACTTGGGGCAATAACATAGCGGCCTTGCGCTGGAGTAGAACGCTCCGTTCGGGTGTTTTTTCCAAAACCATCCTTCGGTACAGCCGCTTCTACTATCAGAGTAAGCAAGACTTGTTATCGGAGTCGTTCAACTTCGTTTCGGCCCGGCGAAAACTGCTGGCCAATTACGCCCAGCGCTATCAGACCTTTATTGAGGATGTATCGCTCCAAACCGATTGGGAATTCAGGCCTCTCAATGCGTTGGCCCTACACGCCGGCGGCTTCTACACTTTTCACACCTTCAAACCTGGAGCGCTAACGGTCAATTTTTTGCTGCCGGGCCAGTCGCCGCTCCTGGCCGACTCTTTGACCAAAGCGCTGTTCAATCGGGAGCGAGTAAAGGCCGATGAATTGGGCCTTTATGTGGATGCTACTTGGGAATTTGCTCGAAATGGACGCATAGAGGCCGGGCTTTACGCGAGTTCTTTTGAGATTCGCAATCGAGTATTTTGGCTTTTTCAGCCGCGCTTGCGCTTGTCAAAACGCCTGGGCGAATACTGGCAGGTGTGGTCGGGGTATCATCGCACCGGACAATTCTTGCATCAAGTAGGCACTTTCAACCTCAGTTTCCCCTTTGAACTATGGGTGCCGACTACCTCGCGCGTGCTGCCAGAAGAGGCTTGGCAAGCAACTTTGGGCTTGGGTCTTAGCCGTTCCGGATGGTCTATCACTGCAGAAGGTTATTACCGATACCTGAGCCGAGTACTCACTTTTAAATCTTCTACTACGGCTCTGCTGATCGCCGGCGCAGAAGATGCTAGCGGCTGGGAGGACCGAATCATTGGTGGAACAGGCTGGGCCAGAGGTGTTGAAATTTCCGTGGAAAAACGCCTGCAATATGCCTCGATGGCAGCGAGTTACACGTGGTCCAGGGCAATACGTCAATTCCCCGACCTAAACGCAGGCCAGCCCTTTCCTTTCCGGTTCGACCGTCCACATGTACTCAACCTCAGCGCACAACAAAGAATTACTCCCTGGCTCGATTTGAGTGTCTTGTGGGTATACGCCATCGGCAATCCGATCACATTGGCGGTGTTGAAATTTCAACACCAAACCCACGAGGACAATGCCCAACTGCGCGAAGTGCTCATCTACAGCAGCGTCAATAATTATCGCCTGCCCCACTACCACCGCTTAGACCTTTCTTGCCGCCTTCACTTTCAGGGTCGAAGCCTTCAACACGAAGTTCAAATTGGCGCCTACAATATCTACAACCGCGCCAATCCCTTCTTCATGTACTTAGATGGAAGTAGCGTATCTGAGTCGGGCAAAGTGCGGGCCGTGCAGTATACCCTGCTGCCCATTTTGCCCGAGCTGCGCTACAGCTTGCGTTTCTAATCTACTTTGCCGCTTATGTGCCAATATCGATGGCTTCTCCTCGTAGTTTTTTCCTTCTTGACGGCCTGCCTCCGCGAAGCGTACATGGATCTACCTTATGAGGAACGGCCTAAAGTTACCCTTACCAGCCACTTCACCGCTGGAGAGCCGCTATGTGCTTATTTTTCGCTGAGCCAGCCAATCACAGTGGGCGGAAATCCACAGGAACCCTTGCCGACAGGAGACGTAACCTTAGCCGCCGACGGCGTTTTTTTGAACCGTCTGTCGCTAGAGAAAGCAGCCAATGGGCGTTTTTTTTGGAAAAGCCGCGATGTGTTAAGGCCTGGCGTTCGCTATTCCATCACGGCGCGCTTCCCGGGTTACGAAACCGTGCAAGCGTCGGATACCATCCCTAACGGTATCACTGCCGTATCTCTCCAGTTAAAAAAAGACAGCATCCGCACCTTGGAAGATACCTCCGGGCTGCGCATTTTGCGCGTGCCTGTCTCTATTTCGGTGGACGACTTGCCCGCACAACGCCGCTATTTTGCCTTTGGCTTTCAACACGAATTGCGCAAGAAGGGCGCCGCCCCCCCCAGCAGCAGCGAAGTCCGAATAAGTGGGTTCTTAGCTAATGGACGCACCTTGGCGCTCACTTACGCCACCCCAGAAGGGGTGTTCTTACTCAACGAAAACTACTGGAACGACGACCGGAAAAAGATTGACTTGGAGGTCGTGATTCCATATCGCCCCGATCAAGAAGAGCCTACCAGGCTATTGTTGGAATGGCGAACCTTGTCGGAAGCCTACTACCGCTATCACCTTTCGTTGGCCACGCAAGGCTCCCCGTTGAGTGACCCCGATGCTTTTTTCAACAACGTTCAAGGAGGCTACGGCAATTTCTCAGGCTTTGCTCGCCTTTGGCAAATCGTGCCCTTGCCTCAATAGAGAGGCGTTGCTTTCAGCCTGAAAAACAACCTTGCTTAGCATCTGTTTTCTTTTCCACTTCTCGCGTCTTCTTTCCCGAAGTGCAGTGAGAAAAATCTGAGCTCGAAATACCTTTGCTGCAAAAAGCAAATCATTCATTACTGGATATTCCTACAAAAATGAGCAAGGTAACCGTAATTGGCGCTGGTAATGTCGGCGCGACTTGCGCCAATGTGTTGGCGCACGAAGATATCTGCAACGAAATCATTCTCCTTGACATTCAGGAAGGTGCGGCCAAGGGCAAGGCCCTAGACATATGGCAACAAGCGCCGATTGACGGCTACTCAACGCGCGTAGTAGGCGGGGGGAACGATGCTTATCCGCTGACAGCTAACTCAGATATCGTCATCATCACCGCGGGGCTTCCGCGCAAGCCGGGCATGAGCCGAGACGACCTCATCAGCACCAACGCCAAAATTGTGGTGTCGGTAACGCGCGAAATCCTTCGGTACTCGGAAAACCCCATCATCCTGGTCGTATCCAATCCCCTAGACGTAATGACTTATGCCGTCTGGAAAGCCTCTGGTTTGAGCGACCGCCGCGTGCTGGGTATGGCCGGCGTGCTCGATACGGCGCGGTTTCGCGCTTTCTTAGCGGACGAGATTGGCTGCTCTCCGAAGGATATTTCGGCCATGCTCATGGGTGGCCACGGCGACACAATGGTGCCTCTGCCGCGCTATACCACTGTAAGCGGTATTCCGGTTACCGAGCTGGTGGCGCCCGACCGACTCAATGCCATCATTGAGCGCACTAAGTTCGGCGGCGGTGAGCTCGTCAATCTCATGGGCACTTCCGCCTGGTATGCTCCCGGCGCCGCCGCAGCTCAGATGGCCGTATCCATTCTTAAAAATGAAAACCGCATCTACCCCTGCTGCGTCCGTCTGACCGGACAGTACGGTATTGACGACCTCTTCGTGGGCTGCCCCGTCAAGCTGGGGCGCGAGGGGGTTCAACAGATTCTTGAGCTGAAGCTCAACGACGACGAAAGAGCACTCCTGCACCAGTCGGCAGCTGCTGTGCGCGAGGTCGTTACGGTGCTGGACAACATGAACATCCTTTGAAGGAATAGAGCTACTATGAGTGAACAGGTATATGAGCCAAGCGAAGTTGCTCCACAGGTCTGGCATGAGATGGTCAGCATGTGCTCGGGAAAGACACTGGCCCAACTCTCAGAGGAGTCGCCCGTGTTGCTGATTTTCTTGCGGCATTTCGGCTGTTCCTTTTGCCGAGAGGCGCTTTCCGATATCTCCCGAGTCCGCAAACGTTTAGAAAAAAAAGGCGTACAAGTCGTTTTCGTACACATGTCGCCCAGCCGCGAGACGGCGGAGCGCTTTTTTCGAAGATACAAACTTACGCCCACCGAGCACATTTCTGACCCAGAAAAACGCTACTACGCCGCTTTTGGCTTAGGGCGCGGCAGGCCCGATCAGCTGTTTGGCCTCATGAACTGGATACGCGGCTTCCAAGCGGCGGTACTAGAAGGGCACGGAGCAGCCTTGCACAGCGATGAACTGGGCGACGGCTTCCAGATGCCGGGCGTCTTCTTGCTGTATAAAGGCGCAGTCAAACACTCGTTTATCCATCAACACGCTTGGGATCGGCCTAATTACGAAGCGTTGGTCGAAGAGTGTCATTTTGAGTGATGGCCCTGCGCCTTACACCTTATCATCTCTCATCCACCCAGCGTTATTGCCCTGCTGAGCAGGAGAGACCAGGGTTCGAAAGGATGCTGAAAGCCCATTCTTATCTTTAGTGCTGGGGTGCGCCCAGAAGATGCAAGGCTTCCACCGCTGGCCTTGTGCTTAGGAGCGGGTGCTAACAACGCCAAGGCCAACGATGAGGTGTGCGAAGCCTTTGGACCCAAAAGGCCCTATTTGATTCCGTGCATCCAGCGGCTCACCATTGGACCTAACAGGAAGAGCAACGCCGCACAGCCGATAGCCACAAAGCCCAACCAGCGGAAGATGTTTAGGCTAACGCCCAGCGACTGTTGGCGCAAACACGACACGGCTTGTCCGGTAAGGCTATCTTCTTGAATCTTTTTAGCCTCCTCCTTTGTTACCGACATCACCTTTTCCGCATCGGCATAGGTGGGGTCCGTGGTCAGGAAGGAAAGAGTATCTTTACCTACGACTATCCGGCCTTCGAAGTAGCGCTCGCTGCCAGCCAGATGGTTGGCTTTGCTGATGAAGTTAGGGCGCACCAGCGCTTTTTCGATGGGCATAACTTTACCCTTGTCGTCCTTTAGGCCATCTCCGTTGTCTAAGGCTTGAAGGACGAACTTATCGGGGTAACAGTCTTGGAAGGCCGGGCTAGCGATGATGCCTTTTTCATCCACAGCGGTTAGCTTAGCGATATGCTTGCCGCCCTGATGGGCGATGGAAGACGAAAGAAACCAGATGCCCATCAGGAAACCTACAATTTGAGCAGGCGCCAATTTGGTTACCAACGAAAGCCCTACGGGCGAGAGCGTCAGCTCGCCCAGCGTGTGTAAGAGGTAAAGGGTGACCAAGAAAATAGCCGGCACCAAGCCCGCCACAGCGCTGCCCTTGCCCACATTGAGCGCTAAAAATCCCAGGCCGAGCAACAGCAAACCTGCGCTGAACTTGTACGGCGCTGAAGGCTCGCGGTCGGCACGCGCCAGTTGTATCCACATCCAAGAGTAGATGGGAGCGAAGATCATGATGAACAGCGGGTTAACCGACTGGAAGAAGGTAGTCGTCAGCTCGGCGCCCAGCATAGTTTTGTTCACGTTTCGATCCGTAAAGAGGTTGAGTGCTGAGCCAGCCAGCTCGAAAAACGTCCAGAAGACAGTAGTGAACAGCAGTAGGAGCAGGATGACCCAAATGCGCTGGCGCTGCACGACGTCGTACTTGCCCGAGGCATAAAGCATGTAAACGATAACACTTAGGCCGATGACGGCCAGCAAGACATCCACTACATCGTCGTTGCGCACCAGCACCCAAGAAGCCAACACCAGGAGGATGGTGCCAAGGTAAGGAACTGCGCTACCGCTGATGCCAGCGATACTTGGAGCGTTCTCGGGCGCTAACCCAATGGGCCGAGGCTGGCTGAGGGGCTGTCCTTCCTCGTCAAATTCGGTCAGAATCCAACCTTTCGCTTGCGCCCACAAAAAGATGAGCAGGCCCAATACCATACCTATGCCGGCGGTAAGAAAACCATAGCGCCAGCCCTCAATCTCGCCGATAGCACCGCAGGTGAGAGGGGTGAGAAAAGCGCCGATGTTGATACCCATATAAAATATAGTGAA
This sequence comes from uncultured Saprospiraceae bacterium, assembly GCA_937934275.1. Taxonomy (GTDB): domain Bacteria; phylum Bacteroidota; class Bacteroidia; order Chitinophagales; family Saprospiraceae; genus M3007. The sequence goes on from CALHAM010000151.1 coordinate 7,489, forward strand.
AGCTCCGTCGCGCCTTGGGTCTCCTGCGCCGTAGAACTTGCCAATCATCGAGGAAATGTTGGGCTTAAAAAAGCCGTTGCCCACCACCAAGAGTGCCAAGCCTACGAAGAAGGTCGTCTTGTTGTCTAAGAACAGCGTGAACTGGCCTGCTGCCATCAAAATAGCGCCCCAGATAATGGCCCGCCGATAGCCCATCATTTTGTCGGCGAAATACCCGCCGATAATGGGCGTAAGATACACCAAAGCGCCATAGGCGGCGTAGATGCCATAGGCCTTGGAGTCGTCGAGAGCTAGGCCTTTGTTTTTGACTTCTTGGGTGGCCTTAGCGACCATGTAGAGCACCAAAATAGCTCGCATGCCGTAGTAGCTGAAGCGCTCCCACAGCTCTACCATAAAAAGGGCAAAGAGGACTTTAGGATGGGTCTTCCGATTGGAGAAGATAACAAAGGCGACCCAGGCAATGACGCCTACCCAGGCCAACAGCATAAGTTTGTAAGCAGGATGCATGAGAGCAGTTAGGTTGAAAGGTTCAAGTATTGTTTTGTGTATTTGCGGCAAAAGTGCACATTTTTTTATCACGCGCGACCGCGCTGCTGCAATTGTTGTTCAAGGCCCCCTATTGCCCGTCATTGCTGACAGCGTAAATGCTCTTACGCTTCGCTGCCTTAGTGAGAGTGATCGCCGAGCCTCATCCCTTTTCTGCTTTGTCATGTGTTGTTTTCTATGTCTCTTTATCTGCGCAGCGAAATCCAACCTCAAGCTATTAGTCGTGGCTAGGCCGCTATCTTTGCCGCCTTTGAGCAGTGTATTTAATCGGTAATCGTTCATGTTTCGCCCAAAATCGGCCTGGATGGTCTTCGCTTCTGCGAGCGCCTTATGGTATGCCCTCGCCTGTACTTCCTGTGGAAACGATGCCCCGCCGCCGCCACCGCCAGTACCAATGACCATTGATACCCTAACAGGCGATGTGGCGCCACTGCCCAACCCTTGGAAAAACAACGGCTGCGCCATAGTGACCGACGAAGAGGTCATCGCTCTTTTTCACATAGATGTTCAGCGCGACCTCTTTAACGTCCGAAGCTTGGCGGGTCAAGCCTTTTGCCTCCGCTACTGGATGAAGCCCAACTGGCGCGAAATCGAACGCGCTAACGAACAGCCCGGCGCCCAATACCGCGAGTTTAAGAACACCCTTGTCATCCAAGTGATTGACTACGGCCGTAACCTCCTCGCCCGCCAGCAGTTTGACTTATTGCGCAATCGCCAGCGCCACATTTACGAAACCGATGTTGTGGGCTTGGGCGAAGATGCCTTATGGAGTACTTCCACTACATCGCTCATGGTCAAAAAAGGAAATCTGCTGCTCAAAATTACACTCGACTACACCGACGACCCTCGCGATAACCTCCTCCACGCCGAGCGCATCGCCGAACTGGCCCTTCAAAAGATGCGTTAAACCCAGACCTTTGCTCTGCTTATTCGCGCCAATTAGCTATGTACACTGCTGAAGCCCAACGGGCCTTATACGAGTTGTCGAAGACCTTGCTCTACGCTCCTCAAGGCATTCCTTCCGACGAGACCGCTGCCGAGCGAATGGAAAACTTGCGCAGCGTTATCCGATACCACGAATGGCGCTACTATGCCCTCAACGACCCGGTCATTAGCGACTTCGAGTACGACCAGTTGTACAAGCAGCTCGAGGCTTTGGAGCGCCAGCATCCTGAACTCGTTGTGCCCGACTCGCCTACTCAGCGCGTGTCGTCCGACCTCACTGAAGAGATCAACCAGGTGGCTCACTTAACGCCCATGCTCTCGTTGGACAACTCTTACGATGCGCACGACCTGTTCGAATTCGACGCTGCCGTCAAAAGATTAGCTGCTCTGCCGCCCAATGCCCTCGTTGAATACGCTGTAGAACCTAAATTTGACGGCGGCACCATTGCCTTGGTATACGAGAACGACCGCCTCGTACGCGCTGCTACGCGCGGAAATGGCTTAGTGGGCGACGAAATAACGGCTAACATACGCACCGTGCGCTCTGTGCCGTTGCAAGCGCCCTTTTCTAAGTACGGCATCGCCAAAGCTGAACTGCGCGGCGAGGCCATTATTCGAAAAGATGTTTTTGAAGAAATCAATGCCGCCCGTCAAGCGGCGGGAGAGAGCCTTTTTGCTAACCCGCGCAATGCCGCCACTGGTGGCTTGCGCATGAAAGACCCCAAGGAGGCGGCCTCTCGTGGGCTAGAAGCCTTTGTTTATCAGCTCGCCTATGCTGTCGATGCCCAGGGCAGGAGCGTCCTGGAGAAATTTCCTACGCACGCCGAAGCATTGGCCATGCTCGAACAGATAGGCTTCAAAGTGCCCTTAGCGCAAGCTGGCCCTACCGGCTTGCCCGAACGGCGCCTTTGCCGCGGTATACGAGAGGTTATCGACTTTTGCGAAGCCTGGCAAGCACAGCGCGAGAGCTACCCCTACGAAATTGACGGCATGGTCGTCAAAGTCAATGCCCTCGACGTGCAGGAGCGTTGCGGCTACACGGCCCACCACCCGCGTTGGGCAGTAGCTTTCAAGTTCAAAGCCAAACAAGCCACTACACGCCTGCGCGACGTCGAATTTCAAGTAGGCAAAACCGGTGCCGTCACTCCTGTAGCCAAACTCGAACCCGTACAGCTAGCGGGCGTAACTATTCAAAACGTCAGCCTGCACAACGAGGACTTCATTCGCAGCAAAGACATCCGTATCGGCGATTATGTGCTGGTAGAGCGCGCTGGCGATGTCATTCCCTACATCGTCAAAGTGCTCGATCACTTGCGAGACGGCTCGGAGCGACCTATCCAGTTCCCTAGCCACTGCCCTGTTTGCCACAGCCCCCTCGTTAAACTTGCCGACGAGGCCGTCTGGCGCTGCGAAAATGCCGACTGCGAGGCGCAAGTGCTCCAGCGCCTGATCTTTCACACCTCTAAAAACGCCATGGACATCGAAGGAATGGGCGAAAGCACTATCATCCGCTTTTACCAACTGGGCTGGCTGCGCTCGATAGCCGATATTTATCGTTTAGACTATGAAAAGATTGCCCAATTGGAGGGCTTTGGCAAAAAATCGGCCGCTAACCTGCGAAAGGCTATTGAAAAGGCTAAGCAAAACCCTATACATCGCCTACTGAACAGCCTGAGCATCCATCATTTAGGGCAAAAATCTTCCAAACTGCTGGCGGCTCAAGTGGAGCACGTCCTCGATTTAGCCCAATGGGATTTGGAGCGCTACCAACAAATCAAAGACATTGGCCCAGTGCTGGCCCAAAACGTATACCGATTCTTTCACAACCCCAGCAACCTCGAGATGCTGAAAACAATGGAAGCCCTCGGCGTCAACCTTCGCCAGACGGCCGAAGACCGCCGCCCATCTAGTGCTGTTGAAGGGCCGCTCGTGGGCAGAACCATCCTTTTTACCGGCACGCTCTCTACCCTGACGCGCGAACAGGCCGAAGCGCGCGCTGCAGCTGCCGGCGCCACTATCGCCAGCGGCGTGAGCAAAAACCTCAACATCCTTGTCGTAGGCGAAAAGGCGGGCAGTAAGCTGCGCAAAGCCCAAGAATTAGGCACAGTAGAAATCTGGACAGAAGAAGAGTTCTTGAAGCGCATCTGAGCCGCCAGCCCCCTAACCTTTATGCGCTAGAGGTTTCCTCCGCTGCTCCGGACTGGCAACAGCTTCTTAAGCGACAGCAGCGGGGCGCCCATTGTGCTCGAAGGCGCAGTACCCTGACGGGGCGCTAACTTTGCCAACCCATTCACACCTCTTTTCCTTTCCACCTTGCGCGTATGGCTCGTTCCTCTAAAAATGCGACTTCGGAGAAAGCGTCGCCCACCACCACGCCTCTAATGGCGCAGTATGCGAAGGTGAAGGCACAGCACCCCGACGCTATTCTGCTGTTTCGAGTTGGCGACTTCTATGAGACCTTTGGCGAGGATGCCATTAAAACGGCCAATGCACTGGGCATTACCCTGACCAGCCGCAACAATGGAGGCTCCGACGTCGAACTAGCGGGTTTCCCATACCATGCATTAGAGATGTATTTGCCGCGTTTAGTGCGCGCTGGCTACCGCGTAGCTATTTGCGAGCAGATGGAAAAGCCCGTACCAGGTAAAGTCGTGCGCCGCTCCGTTACTGAGATTATTACACCCGGCGTTACGCTGAGCGATGCCCTGCTGGAAAACCGCCAAAACAATTACTTAGCCGTCTTAGCTTTCGGCAAAAACGAACACTACGGCTTGGCTTTCCTAGACATTAGCACGGGCGAATTTTTCGCCTGCGAGGGCAATACCTCTGTGGTGGACAAACTGCTCCAAAGTTTCCGGCCTGCCGAAGTGGTGCTGCCTAAGAGCCGACTAAAAGAATTTACGGCCTATTTCGGCGATAAGTTCTATACCTATACGTTGGAGGACTGGATTTTCACTGCTGCTTTTGGGCGCGAGAAGCTGCTGTTGCACTTTCAGAGCACCACATTAAAGGGCTTTGGCATCGAAGATCTCGAGTTGGCTCAAGCTGCAGCAGGTGCAGCACTGCACTATCTGGCCACTACGGAAAACACCCGCTTGGCGCACATCCGCCAAATAAGCCGCCTGCAAACAGATGCTTTTGTCTGGCTCGACCGCTTTACCATCCGCAACTTAGAGCTCGTGCAGCCCAACCACGACTCGGGTGTGTCGCTGCTGCAGGTGCTCGACCACACCGTCAGCCCTATGGGCGCGCGCCTACTAAAAAAGTGGGTATTGCTGCCGCTGACCAACCTATCTCAAATCTGCGAGCGCCACGACGCCGTCGAGGTTTTGCTACAACACCCTTCGCTGGCCCAACGGCTGGAAGGCCATTTGCGCCAAATAGGCGACCTCGAGCGCCTCACCGCCAAAGCATCGGTGGGCAAAATCAATCCTCGCGAATTGCTCCAACTCCGGCGCGCGCTTATCGCCCTGGAGGCCATCAAGCGCCTACTACAGCCGCTCGCTGCTCCCGCGGAAGAGGCGACTGCCGAAGGGCTGGCCGCTCACCAAGCCCTTGCCTCACCCTTAGGCGCTGGCTTGCGGCGCTTGAGCGAAGCCCTTCACCCCTGTACGAGCCTGCGCGACCGCATCGAGGCAACGCTGCACCCGGAAGCACCCGCAGACATCCGAAAAGGCGGTGTCATTGCCGATGGTGCCCACCCTCAGCTCGACGAACTGCGCCACGTGGTGCGCAACAGTCGCGAATTGCTCGTCGGTATTCAGCAACGCGAAGCCGAGCGCACCGGTATCCCCAGCCTCAAGGTGGGCTTCAACAGTGTCTTCGGATACTACCTGGAGGTTACTGCCAAGTGGGCCGATAAAGCCCCCGCCGATTGGGTGCGCAAACAGACCACCGCTAATAGCGAACGCTACATCACTCCCGAACTCAAGGCCTTAGAAAGCAAAATTCTCGGTGCCGAAGAGCGTATCCTCGAACTCGAAGAGCAAATCTTTCGAGACCTCATCAGTGAAATGGCCGATTACATCGGCCCCATTCAGCAAAACGCCCAGCTTATCGCTCGTTTAGATGTACTGCTTTCCTTTGCGGCAGTAGCAGCAAAACACCACTACGTGCGCCCTGAATTGGACAACTCCCTCATCATTGACATCAAAGGCGGTCGCCATCCCGTCATCGAAACACAGCTGCCCTTGGGCGAAAGTTACGTGCCCAACGACGTCTTCTTAGACAGCGACTCGATGCAAATCTTGCTCATTACCGGCCCGAACATGGCCGGTAAGTCGGCTCTGCTGCGCCAAACAGCACTCATCGTACTGTTGGCCCAAATGGGCAGCTTCGTGCCTGCACAGTCGGCGCGTATTGGCTTAGTAGATAAGGTGTTCACGCGCGTGGGCGCCAGCGACAACATTAGCAGCGGCGAGAGCACTTTTATGGTCGAAATGAACGAAACAGCGCTCATCATGAACAATATCAGCGACCGCTCGCTGCTGCTGCTCGACGAAATTGGGCGCGGCACCAGTACTTATGACGGCATCTCCATCGCCTGGAGCATCGCTGAGTACTTGCACGACAACGGTCGGGCACGCCCCAAAACGCTCTTCGCTACCCACTACCACGAACTTAACGAACTGGCCGAACGCTACGAACGTATCCATAATTTCCACATCAGCACGCGTGAGGTGGGCCAAAAAGTCATCTTTTTGCGAAAACTAATGCCCGGCGGGTCTAACCACTCCTTTGGTATTCACGTCGCTCGCATGGCCGGCATGCCCGCTGAAATCGTTGAACGCTCACAGGAAATTTTGCGCACCCTCGAGGCTGATGGCAGCCGCTTAAGTGCCGAAGCTAACCTATTGCCCAAAGCGGAGACTGTCAAAGAGCGCGTCCGCCAAGTACAGCCGCGCCTGCAATTGCAGATCTTCGACGCCGACGAATATACACGCAAAATTCGCGAAGAACTCCTTGCCTTAGACCTCAACACCATGACGCCCATGGACGCCCTATGGAAGCTCAACGAGCTGCGCAAAATTGCCGAGAAGAAATGAGCGATAGCAACACAGCCCCAATGCTAAGCGATGGACGAGGCTTCGGTTGTGCACTTCGGTCTGTGGCCACGTACCCTTGCGGTGCCCTCTCGATACAGCTGAAGGCGATTGCTGAAATATCGGCGAACGCACTGCGGAGCAGTTGGCCCCGACACTCTATCTTCGCTGCTGGATTCTTTTCTTTTTAGCAACATTCTTTTTAGGCAGAAAACATGGCAACTTTTCGCAAGTGGCTTCCGCTGGTATTCATTGGCCTCGTCTTAGTACTGGGTTTTAACATGTGCAATACCTACAACGCACTGATAAAGAAAGACGAACAAGTTAAAAAGGCCTGGTCGCAGGTGGAAAACCAATATCAGCGCCGCTCCGACCTTATTCCAAACTTAGTAGAGACGGTTAAGGGTTATGCCGACTTCGAAAAATCCACTTTGCAGGCTGTGGTAGATGCCCGCGCCAACGCTACGCGCGTAACTATACAGGCCGATCAGCTGACGCCTGAAAACCTGCAGCGCTACGAGCAAGCCCAAGGCGCGCTTAGTTCAGCCTTAGGTCGCCTGCTGGCAGTAGCCGAAAACTATCCCAACCTGAAGGCCAACGAAAATTTCCTCAGCTTGCAAGCGCAGCTGGAGGGCACCGAAAACCGCATTGCTGTTGAGCGCAAGAATTTTAACGAGGTGGTAGGCGAGTATAACAGCTACGTACGGCGTTTCCCGACAAACCTGTACGCCGGCATGTTAGGCTTTTCTCAAAAGGCCTATTTCCAGTCCACACCGGGAGCGGAAAAGGCTCCTCAGGTCAAATTCTAACACTCGATGCTGTTCACTCCGGAGCAGGAAGCCCGCATTGTAGCGGCTATTCGAGCTGCCGAACAACGGACAAGTGGCGAGGTGCGTCTCTTTGTAGAGGATTTCTGCGATCGAGATTACCCCATAGAGCGCGCTGCTGAAATCTTCCAGCTCTTTGGTATGCACAACACTCGGCAGCGCAATGCTGTGCTGTTGTACATCGCCGAAAAATCGCATCACTTCGCTATTTGGGGCGATGTAGGTATTCACGAACGCGTCGGTTCTGCCTTCTGGGAAGCCGAAAAGCAACTCCTCCAACAGTACTTGCAGCGAGGAGAAGCCTGCGAAGGTGTGTGCCGAGTGATTGAGCAAATTGGCGAAAAGCTGCGCGAACACTTTCCCGCCGACCCACAAGACAACGACAATGAACTTCCTGACGACATCCTTTACGGAGGACGGTAGCCGCTGCTGGTCTCTTTGGCGCTGGCTGGGGTTGTGGCTGGCTACTTTGTTGGCCGTAGCGCGTCTCGAAGCACAGACTGATCTGTTTCCGCCTAAGCCCGACCCGGCCGTATACGTACACGATTACTCTGGTTGGCTTAGCGAGCAAGAGAGGGCTACGCTAGAGACTAAGCTGCGTCGCTATGCTGACACCACCTCCACGCAAATTGTCGTCATGATACGACCCGATATTGGCGACTACGACCGGGCCTCCTACGCTTTCGAACTGGGCAACCGCTGGGGCATCGGGCGCAAGGACAAGAACAATGGCGTAGTCGTGCTTATCGTTAGCGACCCACCTCAACGCGGTGTGTTTATTGCCACGGGATACGGCGTTGAGGGCGCACTGCCCGATATCACGGCGAGCCAAATTGTGCGCTACCTCATGATTCCCCAATTTAAAGCGGGCCGTTACTTCGAGGGCATTAACGCTGGTCTCGACGGCATCATGGCCGCATTGGCCGGCGAGTTTCAGGCTGACCAATTCGACGAGGCCATCCACATTCCGGTCTGGGCCGTCCTGCTTTTCCTTTTGATGTTGTTCCTCTTCGTGCGCTTTATGGCCAAGCACGGCACTTTTTACACGAGTACTGGGCCAATGCACCGCGGGCCAGTGCGCACTTACCGAGGCGGCAGCTCCTGGAGCGGCTCTTGGGGCGGTGGCAGTGGTTGGGGCGGTGGGTCTTTTGGCGGCGGGTCTTTTGGCGGCGGTGGTGCAGGAGGCAGCTGGTAGGTAGACATTTGCTCGGCTATCGCTTCGACAGGTGAGAGTAGTCGCCCAAATTCAGCTCGTCTTTAGCGCCTAAATACCTGCTGGCGTTGCCCACCATGGAGTTTTCCAACAGCGCGTGGCGAATCTGCGATTTGTTCTGAATGATGCTGTTTGTAATAATCGAACTCTCTACCACCGATTGATGGCCTACGCTGACAAATGGCCCAATGACCGAATGCCGAACTACAGCACCCTCACCTACAAAACAAGGTGGAACGACAACGCTGTGCTCCAAGGTGGCCTTAGGCGAAACCAGCGGCTCATGCGCATGAAGCTCTAACATGCGCGCATTGGAGAACAAAATGGCTTCTTTATTGCCGCAGTCCAGCCATTCTTCTACTTCTCCGGTGCGGAAGCGCAGCCCTTGATTTTTAAGATGCTCTAGTGCCGTAGTGAGCTGATATTCATTTTTTTCTTTTATGTCGTTCGAAATAATGTAGTGTAGAGCTTCGGCCAACCGCTCGCCTTCGCGAAAATAATAGATGCCTACAATGGCTAAATCGGATACGAACACAGAGGGCTTCTCTACTAGTTCAGTGATATAACCCTCAGCGTCTAGGCGCACGACGCCAAAGGCCGAGGGGTCCTTTACGCGCTGTACCCAGATAACGCCATCGGACTGGGCATTGAAGGCAAAATCGGCTTTGAAAAGCGTGTCGGCGAAGGCGATCATACACGGTCCCTTTAAGCTCTCTCGCGCGCAATAGATGGCGTGCCCTACGCCTAGCGCTTTTTCCTGGTAGTAAATTTTCCCGCGCGCTCCTAAGCCCTGGGCAATAGCGAGTAGTTCGCGCTCTACTTCCGGCCCAAAATCGCCTACGATGAAGGCAATGGTCTGTATGGTGCCGTTGTAGGAGCGCGCCAGCTCTTCTACCAAGCGCTGGATAATGGGTTTACCCGCTACTGGGATCAGCGGCTTTGGAGTTGTCAGGGTGTGAGGGCGCAGGCGCGTCCCCTTGCCTGCCATGGGAATGATGATGTTCATAAAGGAAGGAAAAGGATGAAATTATTGCGAATCGGCCTAGAAGGTTAATGCTCCTACGTCGTACCGGTGCTTCCAAATCCTCCGGTGTTGCGCGATGTTTCCTGGAGTGCGCTTACAGGCAGCCATTCGACCGTTTCATAACGCGCAAAGACAAGCTGGGCGATGCGCTCACCGGGTTCGATGCGCTGTTCGGCGTTAGAAAGGTTCACCACAATGCACTTGATTTCGCCGCGGTAGTCGCTGTCAATAGTGCCGGGCGAGTTAAGGAGGGTTAGCCCTCGCTTAAGCGCTAAGCCGCTGCGCGGGCGCACTTGGGCCTCTACGCCGGTAGGCAGCTCGAGGAACATTCCTGTAGGCACTAAGGCGCGCTCCAGCGGAGCCAGAGTGATGGGAGCTTGCAGGTGTGCACGCAAGTCCATACCCGCACTGCCGGGCGTTTCGTACTGCGGCAGTGGATAGCCCGATCGGTTGATGATGCGTACGGTCAAGGTATTTCTTTTGGCGGCAAAAGTAGGCGGCAGAGCGATTTTTGCCCAGCTTTATGGAGTCAATAACCTTAGAAAGTGCTCCCAATAAGCGCTGAGCGGTACCTTCATTCGTATCGGAGCGCTTCAATGGGGTCAAGGCGAGCCGCCTTCAAAGCGGGATAGAAACCCGAGGCGATGCCGACCACCATACAAAGCACAAAGCCGAGCAGCATCCAGGCCCAGGGTATGAGAAAATTGCCGCCAAGCAACAGGGTAACGACATTGCCCACCAAGATCCCCAAAAAAATGCCGGCCACACCGCCCATCTGGCAGATAAGAACAGCTTCGGCGAGAAACTGATGGAGGATGCTGCGGCGCGTTGCGCCTAAAGCTTTGTAGATACCAATCTCTCGCGTGCGCTCCGTAACGCTCACCAGCATGATGTTCATCAGGCCAATGGCGGCGCCCAGCAACGTCATTAGGCCAATGGCAATAGTCGCCAAGCGAAGCGTTGTGGTATTCTCCTTGAAAATGGAAATTAGGCTATCGCTGGCGAAGATTTCAAAATCTTCTTCTTGCTCGGGGCGCAGACCGCGTATGCGCCGAAATAAGCCGATGGCTTCAGATTTAGCCTCTTCCAAATCAGGCGCGTGTTGAACGGAGACCACCAAATCGTAATTGCTTTCAGTCGTCGAATAAATGGCCCGCACGTTGGCCAAGGGAATGTACACCGCTCGGTCAGCTTGGCTGTTCATAGCAGCGCCTTTGGAGCGCAACACGCCCACTACGCGATAGCGCCGATTGCCCACCAATACAATTTGGTCCAGCGCGCGCTCAGCCTTATCGTCAAAGAGAGTTTTGATTATCTCGTACCCTAAAATGATCTTACTCTGACCGTCTTCCACCTCTGTCTTAGAAAAGTTGCGGCCGTATGCAATATCCAACCCTTTAACGGCAAAATAGTGTTCATCCGCACCCACGACGCTGATGTTCGGGTTGGTCTTCTCGTTGCCAAACCTGACCGTGGCCATGTTGGAGGCCTGCAGCGATACCGATACTAAAGCCGGAAAGTCGAACTGCTCTTTAAAGCGCATTGCCTGTTCGTATGAAATAGGGTCGCTTTGCTTTTGCCGAATGCCGCCGCGGCTGCCGCGCACGTTGCTCCATTTCTGGTTGATGCTAAAAGCATTGGCTCCCAAACCAGAGAAGCTGGTGTTGAGCGAATGGGCAATGGCGTCAATGGCCGTAAGAATGCCTACTAAGGCCATTATGCCAAAGGCGATGATGGACAACGTGAGCACGGCGCGCAACAGGTTTGCGCGAATGTTGCGCCAAGCCAACGAGAGGATTTCCGAAAACGGCATAGATTGTCCGAAAATAGATGTGGTTGAGCACCTTCAAAGGTAGCGCTGTAGGCGGCGTTTAGGCTTCCTTTTTTGAGCATAAGGGCTTTTGGGTCGATAAAAAGGCGCTTTGTTTCGAGGATTGAAATTTCAGCTGCAGATGTAACCTGCTCTTCCTTTCCGTATTCAACATTGCCATCGCGCTCTCTTGTCCAACACTACCTGACAGCGGCCATTTCCCAAAAAGCAAGGCCACCTTGTGCTCCAATAATGGGCAGAAAGGCGGCCTTGGCAAGAGACAGCTCGGCGTTGTTATTTCTTACCGCTTTTCGGCATGTCGAAGATTGTCATGTCTATCGTAGGGTTGAACTCCACTTTGGTCAGCGTGATGGTGGTGTTACCCATCATGGGGTTTACTTGCTGCATCGTGTGCGGGATGAGGATGCCGCCCACCTCTTTAAAATTGGAATACATCGAAGTCGTTTCCACTTCCTGGCCGTCTACTTCATCTACTTGTATGCTCTTAATTTCGTAGAAAGTATTGGGATCGTAATACAAATACTCCACTTTCTTGCCGCCCTTGTTCACCTTGATTTTGTACGCTTCGGTGCCTTCCACATCCTCTTTGCCTAAATACTCCACAGTATAGCCTTTTTCTTGGTAGCCGATAACGGTTCCATCGATATCGGTTTGCTCTAACATCGCTTTTACTTGGTCAGCCGTCATGGGTTCGGGGTCAGGATTACCCATGAAAGGGTTGATGCTCCAGCCTTTATCTTCTTTAACAGCCATAATCTGTGACATGCCCATGACAGACACTTCCATGCGTGCGGCTTTGTCGCGTACGGCCGTCATGGACCATCCAATAGACATACCTGCAGCGGCGTCAGCGGTTACTGTAGCTTCCATGCGTACAGCTTCTACTTTTTTCCAATTATCGCCTCCGGTGGCAGCGATGTATTTGGCAATGATTTCTTCGGCAGTTTGTGCGTAAGCAAAAACATTGGCCAATAGGGCAAAAAGGGCACACGCGAATACTTTCTTCATGATGTTGTTTGAATTTTTAATTCGTACTTTTATGCAAAAGAAAGGAAATGGGTTGAAAAGTTCTGGGAAATTAGACAAAAGCCGAAAAAGCAGGGATGTATCGGTAGTTGGCCAAGACCGGCCGCGTTAGTAGCGCCGCCTTTGTTGCTAAATCGGCGATAGAAGTGTCTCGTAGGGGTGGGCCCTCTCTCGTTTGGAAAGGCGGCCTCCGATAAAGGCGCTAGAACGCGTGGTACTCGTAGTGCAGCACCTCTTCATCCCGGAAATGAAATTTTACCCATACCTACCCAGGGCAGCCCTCCTAGGTGTTTCTCTGGCGCGGCCTCTCCGGCTACGGCTTCGTTGGCTAACACCGCAAACAGGACAGCCTCTTTGGCATCAGCGGAAATGTTCAGTGCTTCCATAGGAGCCATAGTGATGTCGCTGGGCAGTGCTTGTCGCAGCCGCCGCCGTAAAAGAGGATTGTGACTGCCGCCGCCGCTTAAGTAAACGCTCGCTTGAGGAGCTGTGCGCGCTACCCGACCGATGCCCTGGGCTATGGTGTGTGCTGTCAGTTGGGTGAGTGTTGCCATTAAGTCGTGTGCATCGGGCCATTCAGACAGGCCAGCCGTTTGGGCTACCCACTCCAAACTGAACTGTTCAGGGCCTGTAGTGGAAGGGAACGGCTGCTGGAAGTACGGATACTGCAGCAGGCGATTCAGGGTCTCGTTTAGGACTCGCCCTTTTTGTGCTAGGCGCGCTTCGGCATCGTAGGGTTGGCCAAAGAACCGCTGAGCAGCAGCGTCTAGCAGCGTATTACCCGGACCTGTATCCGTGGCAAAGGCTTTAGCAGCATCGCCGTCGCCGGGTAAAAAGGTGAAGTTGGCGATGCCTCCGATGTTGAGCAGGAAGCGGTCTTCACCTCGTTGGGAGAAAAGAAGATAGTCGCCGTAAAGCGCTAAGGGCGCCCCTTCACCGCCTACGGCAAGGTGTTTTTGGCGGAAGTCGCTGATAGTGATAATGCCTGTTCGGCAGGCCAAGTGGTCGCCGTCGCCGATTTGTAGAGTAGCGTTAGGATAGTCGGGGAGGCCGTGAAGGTGTCGGGGCGCGTGGAAAACCGTTTGTCCGTGGCTGGCGAGCAGGTCAACGTCGGAGGGCTTTACCTTCCATCGCTTGAGCGTCTCGTTGATGAGGGCAGCGTGTTTTTCTGCCACTACAACATTGAGCAATACCAAATGCTGAAAGTCAATTTGACGCTTCGCAAAAACCCGGCGAATCTCGCTTTTGAAGGTCTCGTCAAAAGGCGCCGTTTCAAAATGAAGTACTTGGAGGCGCGTGCTAGGGCCTGCGCCCGCTACAGTGCACAGGGCCATGTCTAAGCCGTCTAACGAGGTGCCCGACATGAGGCCCAGAATGACCCGCTGAGGCTTCTGGGCGATTTCCTTTAGCTTGAGAATGTGGCGAAGCATGTGCCCAAAATAGGAGGTTTCGTCTTGTCGGAGGGCACACTGGTGCCTCCTGCGGCGAGCCTTAGGCTTACCTAGCGCCGCCTTTTGTAGTTGGCTGAAAAAGTCGGTTAGCCCTACTTGAGTTGCTTAGCGGCGTCGCGGAACTGCTGTGCTGCTTGAGCGTTGCCCATTCGCTCGTAGAGCTGTGCTCCTAATTCGTAGGCGGGCCGGAAGCCCGGCGCTAATTGAAGAAGTTGGTCCAAATACTTAAGTGCTTCAGCAGTATTGCCTTGTTGCTGAGCGATGATCGCCAAATAGTAGTGCGCCATGGGCGCTCCTGGTTCGAGTTTGAGAACACTCAGGAACTGGTTTTTCGCCTTTTCAATGTTTCCCTGGTTGAGCCAGTACAAACCTAAGATGTTGTTGGCCATTTCGTCGGCGGGGCTGATGTCGAGCGCTTTTTCAGCGGCCTCCTTGGCCTTTTCAGGCTGGCCGCTGTTGAAGTAGGCCTGTGCGAGGTTTCCCCAAGCCAGCTCATTGTCGGGTACGTCTATGACCTCTTGTTGGAAGCGTTCAATAGCGCCGACCCAGTCTTGCACCTTTAGTGCGGCCGTGCCTAAAGCACAGTTGCGTGTGGTGTCTTTTAAGATGGCGAGAATAGGTGCTCCATCCACTTCGATGACGTGCACAGCGTTGTCGGGCGGCCAAAGGCCGCGCTTGAGCGTGTGGCCGTTGATGTATCGCGTGGGGTAGAGGGCGTAATCCCAGGCATCGTCGCAGCGGCGTTCCCACTTCAGATATTTGAGCAAGACTTTATCGCCGTATTTGGCCAGGTATTGTTGGGCCGGATAATACATGTTTGTAGCGATGACGACGACTTCGTTCATGTCGGGGCGCAGGATGCCCTGTTTTTCCAACCACTCGATGCCTTGACGAATGCTGATGCCCCAGTAGTCGGTTTCGTAGTTACCATAGGCGCCTTTGACGCCGCCAGCAATGGGGTTGAAGTACAGGTAGGAGATGCGTGGGTAGCGCGCGAAGAAAACTGCTGCATCAGCCATAAGCAGGCCCAAAGTGGCTACAATGGCGTATCGAGCGAAGCGCTTGGCTGAGGATAGGCGCAGCAGCTCGTTCCAAAATAGGGCGGCTGCTATGACTATGGGTGGATAGGCAAATGTTAGATGGCGCCAGCCGTCATGTAGGGTAGCATTTTTATACACCACGTAAAACACCGGAAAAACGGCGGCAAAAAGCACCAGGACGATCCATAGCGGCTGATAGCGGCGTAACAAGCGCGGCAAAAGCAGAACGCTACCCGTAAAACCCACGAGCACGCCTAGAGGAATCGTCAACACTATCCACTTGATCGGGTAGTGCCAGGGCGTGAGGTTCGATTTGATATTGGTACCGTCGTACAAAACGCGGATGGCAATTTCCAAGTCGGAGAACTTCGTCAAAGCAAGCCACGGGTTGGTGAGCGGTGCCTGAAGGGCAAAGGGCCAAAACAGGAGAGCCAACGCGTAGCCGGCTACGGCTGCACCTCCTACAGCGGTTGCATATCGGCGCAGGATTTGGCCTTGAAGGGCGCCTCGCCAACCGTGTTTGAGCACTATGAAGAGACCTGCGAAGAGGAACAGATAAACAAAGTTGAGCAGCCCACCAGCCCGCACACTGAGCGAGATGCCTAAGCCAGCCACGAGGCCTGCCCAATGCCAAGGTGAAGGGCGCGGCATCTGCTGCAACAGCGCTGCCATGTGGTAGAGCGTCAGCATATAACCCGCAGCAAAGGGGATGTCTTTAGGGTTGACCAAAGCATCGCCCATAAAGCGCGGGGTAAGCAGCATCAGCAGCAGCGTAAACAAGCCTGCTGGCCAACCTGCAATGAGCCGCGCCAAAAGCGCAGCACATACGATAGCCACCCAGCCTAAAATGGCGCTAAACAGATGTCGTACATGGTGGTAGCCCATGTCGCTTTCCTCAAAGCCGAGCGCCTTGTTCGCAAAGCCCGTAACAATTTCGAAGAAGCCACCGTAGAGGTGCATGTTGCCGTCGGGCACATGAAGTGCTGAGGTGTCGCGGCCAAAGGTGGCATAATAGCTGATGAGTTTGGCGCTGTAGGCGTTCTGGAACTTGTCGTCGGCGTTGATGCCCGCGCCAAAAGCCAATATGCACAGCAGCAGCAGACCTGCCCCGGCTATCCCCCAAAACCACAAGCGCAGACGCCCGTCGGCTTCTGTCGTTACGGGGGGGCGCTCTAGCAGGTTGCGCTCAATTGCGGAAGGCGCTGCCGCTTTAGGAGCAGGAGCAGCGGAGGGAGCTTTTCGCCCAGGAAGCCTCTTAGGTGTCGGTTTGCGCGCTTTCGACATGCAGAATGTTAGGTTGACGTGGCTGAAAACGGCTGAATGCGGGCGAAAGGTAGCAACATTTGGCCGCACTACGGGCCAAACGACTATAAGCCCTCGCGGCGCGCAAAATACCACACTAACACGGCGGCTATCAGCAGCAACATCAAGACAACAAGTATTGTCTCTATCTGTAAAAAACGAATGTTTCGGCGTTTTCGGCGCTTGCGGCGCTGTTCCAGAAGCGCTTCTAAACGCTGCCACACCTGCTCGGAGGGCATCTCGCGAAGTTGCCGTTCCTGTTTTTGAAAAAATTCGAACAAATCCATAGCTCACCTCCCATTTATGCCTTTGGCCTGCAACAGCTGCTGCAACTTGGCCCGCGCCAGCAGCAGCTGCGACTTACTGGTGTTAATGCTGATGCCGAGCATCTCAGCAATTTCGCAGTGCTTATAGCCCTCCAATACATAGAGGTTAAATACCGTCCGATAGCCGGGCGGCAGCTGAGCCAGCAGTTCTAAAATTTCGCGAGCCGACAATTCCGCTTCAATCGAAAAGTCGTCTTGTGCATCGAGAGGGCGCACCTCCTCACCTGGAAACACCAGCGGCTGGCTCTTGCGCATCAGCATAAGCGCCTCGTTTATCATCACGCGCCGCATCCATCCCTCAAAGCTGCCGCTGCCCTGATAGGTCTCTATTTGCGAAAAAATTTTGTAAAAACCACTCAGCAGCGCCTCTTCGGCATCTTCGCGCAAGCTCAAATAGCGCCTACATACCGAGAAAAACAGCGGTGCGTAGCGCTCGTATAGCCACTTTTGCGCTTTTGGGTCTTCTGCTTTTAGCCGATCGATCAAGGTTTGCTCGGTCATCGCTCTTTATTCAGATGCAGATAGTACCGCGCGCGGTGTGCGAGCAGGAGCTATAATTTGACTAAACTATTCGCTCAAGCGAAGTAAGGAGGCGCCTCTCTGCAGGTGCTGAAGTTTTGGCGAACAGCGCGCTTACCCCCGGCAACAAGCCGCCGCTCTCATCTCAAGGCCTTTAAGGAGGTGTTGTGATTGCGGAGCCGACAAAAGCCTCTACAGCAGGATAAAACACTTCCCCTGCTAGCTTTGCGACTGGCAAGGCTCAAAAAAACCAAAAAGGCGGCTAAACAGCGCTCGAAAGACCTCATGGCTTAAATTCGCCAGTAATGGTCTGTTTCAGCACGCGAATAAACGTGCGTTCATCAATGAGCAAGCGAACCACGTTGCCGTCGATCTTGGTTACTTTGCCAATGATACCGGCGCTAGTAACGACCTCCATCCCTTCGCGCAGGCTTTCTATGAACTTTTGCTGCTCGCGCTGGCGCTTCACCTGAGGGCGAATGAGGAAAAACCAAAAGACGATGATGATGAGCAGCGGAAATAAAAGACCGACAAAAGGGTTGCTGCCGCCTTGAGGCGCTTGCAATAAGATATAGGTTAACATGGTGTTGGTTAAGTTTTTATTCGAAAAATAAGGCGATTTTGGCTAATCAAATTGAGCGGTTTATAGAGCGCGTCGCCCTTCTCCTCACGGAGGGAGGCGACGCGCAAAGGTAGGGTTATCGCTCTTGTTGGTACCCTTGCCAACGGCAAGCCGATTTATTTCAGCTCAAATGCGCTGTCAGGAATGCCGGCATTGACCTTGATGCTCCTTAGGAGACCCTTCATGGGAACGGGGAAAGCTCCGCTGAGGGTCATCGAATGGGGGAACAGCACGCCTTGCACCGGCTTGTAGTCGCCGAATTCGGTGATGATCGTGGCGGGCGAGCCATCTGCGCCCTCTGCCGTGCGCACTTCGCGGAGTTTTAGGCCTGTTGCTACTTCATAAAACTCGGTGCTTTTTTTGCCGTTTGGGCGCTCGACGGCGATAGCGTAGGCGTCTTTGCCGCCGATGTTTTCAATACCCTTGAGGGTAAGGTTGTAGTTGTTGGCGAGGTAAGCAGCTTCTTTGAACAGGTAGGCCTGCTCTTTCATGTCTTCTAATTCTTCGCCTTCGAGCATGCGCGATCCGCCCATCCCCTCCTCTTTGGCCTTGCCGCTGTTGTAGATTCGGCTGTTCATCACCTGGCCTTGGATCATCATGAGAACGGCTATTTTGTCGTTGTCTTTTTGTAAAACGTTCATCTCTAAAGCGCCCATGCCGGGTATGTTGAATTCGTAGGCTGCCTCTAGCTCCTTTATGGCATTGAGGGCTTTTTCGCCGCCGAGGGCTTCGAGGTACTTTTGGATAACTTGCTGAGCTGTCATACCGGCAGCAGCGCTCTGGTCAGAAACCTTTATGGGGTTTCCGTAGGGGTCGAAAAAGTCAATCTTGCCGTCTGCTGAAAACTGGGCAAGGCGAGTGGCGACTTCGTCTTTATTGCCAACGACAAGAATATGAGCGCGGTCGGGGCGCACGTACTTGCGGGCCATGGCCTGTACTTCAGCAGGCGTCACTTTTTGCAGGTTGGTCAGATAGTTTTCGTAGTAGTCGGCAGGCAGTTTGTAGCGGGCGATGTTCAGGGCGAACTGGGCTACGGTGCCGGGCTGCTCCAAGCTTTGAGCGAATTGGCCCGTAAGCACATTCTTGACCAATTGCAGTTCGTCTTCTGGGATAGGCTCGGTGCGCATGCGCTCGAGTTCAATGAGGAATTGAGCTATGGCACTATCGGTAACCTCATTGCGCACGCTGGCTGTAGCGGAGAAGCTGCCTATTAGGCGGTCAGGCGACAGCGAGGTGCGCGCTCCATAGGTGTAGCCGTGTTTTTCGCGCAGGTTAGCATTGACTCGGCTGTTGAAATAGCCGCCCAAAATGGTATTCATCAGCCGCACCGGAATTACATCTGGGTGGTTGGGCGGCAGTTCTACAGGGTAGGTGATGTTGATGACCGACTGCACGGCGCCCGTTTTGTCCACAAAGGCTACTCTGGTTTTTTCGGGTGCTTTAGGCACGGCATAAGTGTGTTTAGGGACGTTGCCCTTAGCCCATTTGCCGAAGTACTTTTCCGCTTTAGCAAAGGCATCGGCCTGCTTGATGTCGCCCACAACCACGAGGTAGGCGATGTTGGGTTTAAAGTAGGTCTTATAGTACTTTTTGATTTGATCTAAGTTGATGTTGGCCAAAGTCTCTTCGGTCATGTTTTCCCCGTAGGGATGGTCTTTGCCGTAGCACAGCACATTGGCCACTTTGGAGGCAATGGCGTCGGGGTCGTTTTTGGCAGCGGCCAATGCGCTTTCGGCGCGACGCTTAGCTTTTTCCAGCTCTTCGGCCGGAAAGGCGGGGTTGAGTAGGACGTCGGAGAGCAGTTCGAGCATCTTATCGGTATGTTTGCTCAAGCAGGCTCCGGAAACTCCGTTGGCATCGGACGATAGCGAGGCGCCGATAAAGTCCACTTCTTCGTCCAGTTGCTCCTTGGTGCGCGTTTTGGTGCCCTTCGAGAGCAGCTCACCCGCCATGTCGGCATAGCCGGCGGCGTCTTTTTCAAGCACAGGGTCAAAATCTACAAACACGCGAAACGATACTCTAGGCAACTTGCTGTTTTCCACGACAATGACGGTCAGGCCATTTTTTAGCTTCTTTGTGGCGGCCTTGCCTATCTGGATTTTAGGAGGTGTGCCGGGTTGCGGCGCTTGTTTGCGCACATCGCCACTCGGCATGGGTATCACGGGTGCGCCGCTGGGTGTCGTTTGAGCTAGGGCGCTCCAGGGCAAGGCTAAGAGCAAAGCCAAAAGCAAGAAAGACAGGTTAAATGTTTTACAATTCATGTGTCTTGAAATTTTTTTTTGATAAAGAGGCTTATCGCTGTTGCTGCTAAAGCGTTGGTGATTGAGCAAAGGTAGTGCATTTTAGAGGCATGTCGTCCTTTCGCGAGCGAAGGCCTATGGTTTCGGCTGCTGAGGAAGGAATAGCTCGGGTGAGGCATTTGGGCCAAATTATGCTGGGCACCGGCGGCTCCTTTTCTACCTTCGCGCCCGCAAAAGCACGCGATGCCCATGACTTCCATAACCGCAACCTCTATGTTGTTCGACCGAAGTGGACTTTCTGACGATACGCTGCTTTATCTGTATGAGCAATTGATTTTGCCGCGCCAGATAGAGGAGAAGATGCTCAATCTGTTGCGCCAAGGCCGTATCAGCAAATGGTTTAGCGGTATTGGCCAGGAGGCTATTGCTGTAGGCGCCACGTGCGCCCTGTTGCCTGACGAAATCATCTTTCCTATGCACCGCAATTTAGGGGTGTTTACGGTGCGGCAGGTTCCGCTCGATCGGCTGTTTTGCCAGTGGCAGGGCAAGCGTCGAGGCTTTACTAAAGGACGGGATCGGTCGTTTCACTTCGGTTCGATGGAGCACCACATCGTTGGCATGATCTCGCATTTAGGGCCGCAGTTGTCGCTGGCTGCTGGCGTGGCTTTGGCCCACAAACTGCGCCGCGAAGGGCGGGTTTCGCTAGCGTTCACGGGCGAGGGCGCTACGAGCGAAGGCGAATTCCATGAGGCCCTCAACGTGGCTTCTGTGTGGAAGCTGCCTGTGATTTTCCTCATTGAAAACAATGGCTACGGCTTGAGCACTACGGTGCAGGAACAGTATGCCTGCCAAAATTTGGTGGATAGGGCTGTCGGCTACGGCATGCGCGGTGTTCAAATAGACGGCAATAACATCCTCGAAGTGTACCGCACGCTATCTCAATTAGCCGAAGAAATCCGCCAAGTTCCTGAGCCGGTGCTGGTGGAGTGCATCACCTTTCGCATGCGCGGTCACGAGGAAGCCAGCGGAACGAAATACGTGCCTAAAGCACTCCTAGAAAAATGGGCACAAAAAGACCCCGTTAAAAACTACGAAACTTGGCTCATGGAGCAGGGCCTCCTGACCGAAGAGCGCCGTAAAGCCATCCAGGAGGCCAACAAGAAAGCCATCCTTCGGGCAGTAGAAGTCATGTTTGCCGAACCCGACCCCGTGCCCGACACCGAAGAGGAATTGCGCGATGTGTATGCCCTGGCTCCCGCTCCTGTAGC
The DNA here is from genome assembly GCA_937934275.1 of uncultured Saprospiraceae bacterium. Lineage (GTDB taxonomy): Bacteria > Bacteroidota > Bacteroidia > Chitinophagales > Saprospiraceae > M3007. The sequence continues at coordinate 28,711 of CALHAM010000151.1, forward strand.
GCCTCAAGCATCAGCGCGCGAGTTGCGCTTCATTGACGCCATCACCGATGGGCTGCGCGAAGCCATGAAGCGGCACCCCGAACTTGTGCTCATGGGGCAAGATATTGCCGAGTACGGCGGGGTATTCAAGATTACCCAGGGCTTTGTGGACGAATTCGGACGCGAGCGCGTGCGCAACACGCCGCTGTGCGAAAGCGCTATTGTGGGTATTGGGCTGGGCTTAAGTCTTAAGGGTATGAAGAGTATGGTTGAGATGCAGTTTGCCGACTTTGTTACGTGTGGGTTCAACCAAATCGTTAATAATTTGGCTAAGTTGCATTGGCGTTGGGGGCAAAATGCAGACGTGGTTATCCGCATGCCTACAGGAGCAGGTACGGGCGCTGGGCCTTTCCACAGCCAATCGAACGAAGCCTGGTTCACTCACGTGCCAGGGCTGAAGGTGGTGTATCCGAGCACGCCACACGACGCCAAAGGCCTTTTGCTGGCTGCTTTTGAAGACCCTAACCCTGTCCTTTATTTCGAGCATAAAGCGCTCTATCGCAGCTTAACAGGCCTTGTACCCGAAGGCTTCTATACTGTCGGTATCGGCCAAGCCCGCCAGGTGCGCACAGGCGATGAGGTCAGCATCATCACTTATGGGCTGGGTGTTCGCTGGGCCGAAGCTGCTGCCGATGAGCTAGGTATTCGCGCTGACATTGTGGACCTCCGCTCGTTGCTGCCGCTCGACTACGAGACCATTGCCGCCAGCGTTCGCCGAACGAATCGGGTACTGGTCTTACACGAAGACACCCTCTTTGGAGGCATCGGTGGCGAAATAGCCGCCTGGATAGCCGAGCATCTCTTCGAGCATCTTGATGCTCCGGTGGTGCGCTCGGCCAGCCTAGATACCCCCGTGCCCTTTGCTCTTCCGCTGGAACAAAACTTTCTTCCTGCTCAGCGCTTGCGCACGCAATTGCAACAACTCTTGTCGTACTAATGGTTTTTGGGCATTCGGCCAATAAGCCGCAACTTTGCCGACGTCTTTTGCCCACCGTTTGCGCCCATGCCTCGTACTCGACCCACTTACCTGTCCGCTATCGTCAGCATGGCCTCAGTGCTGTTTGCTACAGGGTTGTTTGCGCTCATTGCTCTGCACGGCCAGCGCTTGGTGGTTTTGTTCAAAGAAAAAGTGGATGTGTGGCTGGAGTTCAAATCCGATGTGCCGCAGGAAGACATCGCGCGAATTATTCGTCAAATCCGTCGGGAGCCGTTTGTAAAGCCTGAGACGGTTACCTACGTTACGCGCGAGCAAGCCGCTGCCTTGATGCGTAAAGATTTGGGCGATGAAAGCCTATTGGCCGATCTTCCCAACATAATGCGCGATGTGGTGCGCTTCAACGTAAAGGCCGATTTCTTCCAACAAGATAGTTTGAAACAGTGGCGCGAAGCACTCAAACAGGATACCCTTGTAGCTGAGCTTTACGTAGAAGCTGTGGAGACCGGCAACATCAGCCGCAACCTCAACTTGCTCAGCTGGATGACCCTTGGCTTGGCGCTGCTCTTGCTCTTGGTTGCTATCGTTATCATTTACAATACCATAAGATTGGCCCTTTACGCCAACCGATTTATCATCAAAAACCAGGAACTGGTCGGTGCCTCGTGGGCTTTTATTACCCGCCCCTACTTGCAGCGCGCCCTTGTCAATGGCGTCTTAAGCGCGCTATTGGCCATCGGCACCCTAATAGTACTCTTAAACTGGGCCTACGAGCGAATGCCTGAGCT
>CALHAM010000152.1 GCA_937934275.1 uncultured Saprospiraceae bacterium
TGCGGAATGCCCGCGTGAACGACTCGATCGCCTTGCGCGAACGCGACTTGCGCGAGCAACGCGCTTTCCTCAAAAATGCCCTTTTCCGACACTCAACCCAAACGGGCGAAACCGACGACTCGCTTTGCCTCGAGCTGGAACGTCAGATCTTCCGCATCGAGCAGCAGCAACGCCAATTGCGCCAGGCCATTTCTGAGCAATACCACCTCACGTTGGGCCAAAACGAGGTACCCCCCGTATCGCTGGCCGAAGTGCAACGCCGCCTACTGCGCCCAGGTGAATACTGGATCAGCTACTTTACCGACGCAGATAGTCAGTGGGTTTACCTCATCGCTATCGGGCCTACGGACGCCTTCTTTACGCGTCGGCCGTATTCCGAGAACGCTATAACCTCGTTTTTAGAGCTATTCAACAATACTCAAGTAGCGGAAAACCGCTCCTCCGACCCCGTTCTTTGGCGCAATTTTATCGCTCAGGCACATGCGCTTTACCAAATTCTTCTGGCACCTGTGCTTGATTTGCATACCCCGCGGTACTTGACCCTCTCGCCCGATGGTGCGCTGACACTTCTGCCGTTCGACCTCTTACTTGCTCAACCTGTACCTCCCGATGCCTCCGTAGACTATGCCGCACTCCAATACATTGGCCTGCGCATACCCATCCGCCTGTCGCTTTCGGCTTCGCTGGAGCGCTTCTACGCTGAGCGCCCACAACAGCGCCCCGAGCACCCCTACGTCGGCTTCGCTCCTGCATACACCGGCGAGGTATTAAGCCCCGTGCGCGGAGGTAGAGCGCTGATAGATAGCATGGCACGTCGCCTCCGTGGGCGCGCTTTTTGCGACCAGCAAGCCACCCCAACAGCCTTTTTTCAGCATGCTCCTCGAAGCGCGATTCTACACTTCTACGGTCATGCCGAAGCTTTCGACTCTTTTCCTGACTATTCCTGGATGGCCTTCTCGACGCTACCGCTCAATCCCTCCTCTGCCTCTTCGTCCGCTTCGGCGAAGGTGATGGGGCATCGCCCTGCTTTCACCCAAGACCAGAACTTTATCTTCGCCCACCAGATCTACCACACATGGTTAGAGTGCGACGTGGTTTTGCTAAGTGCTTGTCGCACGGGTACAGGCAAGGTAGCACTGGGCGAAGGCGCGCTCAGTTTGGCCCGAGCCTTCCAGGCCGCTGGCTGCCCCGCCACCGTCATGAGCCTGTGGGAGGTGCGCGACGATGCTACCGCTCAACTCATGCGAACGCTTCTGGAGCACCTGCAAAAGGGCGTCGAAAAAGACGAAGCGCTCTTGCGGGCCAAAAAACACTACCTCCAAACAGCCATCGACCCTTTCCCATACTTTTGGGCGGGCTTTGTCCTGAATGGAAGCCCTCAACCGGTGCGCCTGCCCACATCACCCTGGCAGAAAAACTTGGCCCTCCTCGGCGCTTGCCTGCTGGCAGTGGCAGCTCTCTTGTTTTGGCGCTTTGGGTTAGCTAAGCTATAGCGCACTCCTCTTGGCCCAACGGCTCAGAATGCAACGCACCTTTGCATCGCCCAATCCCTCAGCGTTTGCGTAACCGAAACGGCGCTGCTGTTTGCTGAAAAAAGTCGTGTGGATACTCTTCCACCCCCTCAAACCCTAACGGGATGTCGCGCCCTTCATAGGGGATGTAGTGTGTGCCGAATAAATAGTCCCACACCGAAAGTGTCAAGCCAAAATTGACGCCGTAGCGGCCTTCCGGTAGGTGCTTAGCGTGGTGCCAAATGTGCATTTGTGGGCTATTAAACAAGTACTTGAACGGCCCAAGCGGCAGATAGAGGTTGGCGTGGTTAAGGTGGCCTATGGCCAAGGTAAACAGATGCACCAGCAAAAAGTCCTGGATGCCGAAGCCAATCATGGCTAAGGGCAGGTATTCGATGCTTCGATAAACGATGGTTTCCATAAAGTGGTAGCGCAAATGGGCAGCAAAACCCATCTCACGCACCGAATGATGTACCTTGTGGAATTCCCACAGCCAAGGCACCCGGTGCAGCAATCGGTGCACGTTCCACTGCACAAAGTCGCGCACAACGAAAAGCGTCAGCAGTTGTGCCCAGTAGGGCCAGTTGCCAATCTCGATGGCTACCAGATTGCGAATGCCGAAAGCATATGCCAGAAAATCGTTGAACGCCTGCACGGCTACGTTGGAAATGGCTGCATAGCCCACTAAGCTGAACAGAAAGAAGTTGAAGAACATGTAAAAGGTGTCCAACCAAAAGTCTTCCCGAAGAGGGCGCTGATTTTTGCGCCAAGGGAAGAGCAATTCTAAAGCATAGACCGCCAGCGAAATGGCGATCAGCCAGTAGAAGTAATTGCCCCAGTGCGGAGCGACCACTTCATGGGCAAAATAGCGGGCATAGCCTTGAAAGCTATTGACAAAGATTTCCCAGTACTTGCTCATGGTTGAGGTAAGGCCTTGAAAGGTTAAGGTTTTGGCTGGGTGCCGGCGGGTACGGTGGGTTTTCGCAGCGATTTCCACTCATACATGCCGCCGGTGTAGTTGTAGACTTTGGTGAATCCCATTTGCACCAGTTGAGCAGCGGCGCTCGCGCTGCGGCCTCCGGAGGCGCAGTAGAGCACGACAGGGCGTTTGCGGTCTAAGCGCTTAACGCTTTCTTTGAAATCGGGCGAGGCGTAGTTAATCTCCCATGCGCCGGCGATTTTGCCGGTTTGCCGGATTTCGCTTGGCGTGCGCACGTCCACGAGTTGTACGCTTTTATCGGAGGCTAAAAGACTCTCCAGCTGTTGGGCGCTGAGGTTGCTCTGTCCTCGGAGCGTTGCCAGGGCGAAGAATGCCCACAAGAGGGTGAGAAACGACTTTTGTAGCATAAATAAAAAATAAAAGAGTGGATTTCGGCTACAAAGGTCGTGTGAGTAGAAGCAGTCGTTTTGTGACAGAAATCACACTCCCCTTTCACACAGGGGCAGTGGCTTGCTGGAGCCAGGCGCGTTCCTGAGCGGTTAAGTAGCGGCCAATTTTGCGCCTGACCCAGCGGTTGTATTGGCGCAGCCAGGCGCGCTCAGCAGGCGTGAGCAGACGTCTATCGACCAGCTGGGTAAAGATAGGAGCGATGGTCAGCGTCTCGAAGGCGAGGAATTCTCCGAATTCGGTGCGTTCAGCCTCGATGCAGCACACCAAGTTTTCGATGCGGATGCCGTGTTTGCCGGGGCGATAAATGCCCGGCTCAACGGAAGTGATCATGCCGGGCTGAAAAGCCACATCTACTGGAGCGGGGCTAATGCTCTGCGGGCCTTCGTGCACGCACAGAAAGTAACCGACCCCGTGGCCGGTACCGTGGCCAAAGTTGATACCGTGTTGCCACAAGGGCAACCGAGCCAGCACATCCATTTGGTAGCCGCGCGTGCCGACCGGGAAGCGAAGGGTAGAGATGGCGATGAGGCCCTTGAGCACGAGCGTATAGTCGTGCCGCACTTCATCGGAGCAAGGGCCGAGGGCAACGACGCGCGTGGTGTCGGTAGTGCCGCCTAAGTACTGTCCGCCGGAGTCGAGCAAGTAAGCGCCTTTGGGGCGCAATTCAGCATCGCTTTCGGGCGTGGCACTGTAGTGAGGCAAGGCGGCGTGGGGGCCATAGGCGGAGATGGGGCCGAAACTTTCACCGAGGCAGTGCGGTTGCTCAAGGCGCAGGGCCTGCAACTTTTCTTGGGCCATGCGCTCCGTGAGGTGTTGGCACCCCACGGTATGCGCTAGCCAATAAAAGAATTTCGTGAGGACGACGCCATCGCGCACCATGGTCTGGCGGATTTGCTGCAGCTCCGCATGGGTTTTGGAGGCTTTGAGCAGAGTAGTCAGGTTGGTACCCTCGCGCAAGGCAGCCGAAGGCGGTAGGGCTTCGCATAGGTTTTGACTGACACGGCGCGGGTCTATGAGCACGGTGCTGTTGGCGGGTAGCTGGCGTAGGTGTTCGCTCCAGGCGTCATAGGAGAGTACGCGCACGCCGTCGCGCTGGAGGCGGCGCCTGAGCGCGGCAGTCGTTTTAAGCGGGTCTGTAAAGAGAACAGCATCGTCTAAGCCGACGAGGGCGTAGGCTGCGAAGACGGGGTTGTAGTCCACATCGCTGCCGCGCAGGTTAAAAAGCCAGGCGATGTCGTCTAAGGAAGCCAGAGCAATGTGGGTTAGGTCCTGCTCTTGCAGGGCTTGCCGCAGGCGAGCCAGTTTTTCGGTGCGAGGGGTAACGGCGAAGCGCAGCGGGTGTTCCCAAATAGGGCCTTTCGGCATGGGGGGGCGATGGCTCCAAAGGTCGGCAGCAAGATCAACGTGTGGGTTTATCCGAATGCCGCGCGGGCGAATGAGGTCTTCCATCTGCCGATACCAGGCTCTCGACAACAGATGGCCGTCCACACCCACCACAGCGCCATTAGGCAAGTATTGAGCTAACCATTGAGCGAATTCGGGAGTATGAGGTATGCGCATGCGCATCAGCTGGATACCGCTGCCGGCCAGCTGCTCTTCGGCTTGTACAAAGTAGCGGCTGTCCGTCCAAAGTCCGGCGAAATTTTGGGTAACCACTAAAGTGCCCGCCGAGCCAGTGAAACCCGAAACCCAGCGCAACACACGCCAATGCTCAGGGGGGTACTCGCTTTGGTGCGGGTCAGTGGCAGGAATGACGTAGGCATCTAAGCCTTTTTGAAGCATGCGCTCGCGCAGTTGCGCCAGGACGACCATGGATAAAAAAGCGGAAAGTGAGCAGAAGGAGCCTTGAGCGTCGAGCGCCCTCGGCGTCAAATTTCACCGTAAATCTGGCGCATAGCTTCGAGGAGAGGAGCCTTTTTGCGGCGCGAGACCTCAATCGTTTCGCCATTTTCCAACTTCAGAAAGCCACCCTCGCCCTTGATGTAGGTTTTCATAAACCGCATATTAACGATGTGCCTCTTATGGACGCGCACGAAATTGAGCGTTCTGAGAGTGTCTTCATAAGCTTTGATGGTTTTGCTCGCCGTAATGCGCTGGCCGTTGTTCAGGATGAAGTGCGTGTAGTTGTCTTCGGCCTCCAAGCGAACGATTTCGCTCAGTCGCACGAAATGAACACCGTCTAAGCCGGCAATGCCGATTTTCTCCAGAGCACTCGGCGATTTGGCGGCGTAGTTTTGCTGGAGTAGTTCGATACGGGCTTTGGTGTTGCTGTTGGAGCGATTGATACGCGAGCGTCCTACTGCACGGCGCAAGTCGTCGGCTTCTATGGGCTTGAGTACGTAATCAATAGCGGCAAAATCGAAGGCCGTAAGGGCATACTCGTCGTAAGCTGTTACAAAAACGATGTCGAAGGGTATTTCGTGGATCTTTTCCAGACCGCGGAACACCAGTCCGTCGGGCAGGTTAATGTCCAGAAAGGCCACATCGTACTGTTGGCCGCGTTCGCCCTCGGTTAGGCGAAGTAAATCAGCATTGGAGCCGCCCGTTGCCACAATTTCTACTTCTGGGCAGTACTTGTGGAGCATGTTGGTCAAGTTGGCCAATCCTTCAGGTTCGTCTTCGATGAGTAATGCTCTTGTCATGCGGGAGGACGATTTACGGGTGATCAAAAAAAGAAAGAGGTATAGGGTCGCTGTCAAACCGGTAGCGCTCTTCGCCAGTTTGAGCAAAGGTCGCAAAAAGAGTTTTTCGCCAGAGGCAAAAAAAGACTTTGGCGCTATCAACATCCATGAGAGAGTGAGCGCAAGGGTACTCCGTCGCCTTTGAGAGCGCTTCTACATCTCTTTCACCTTGATTTTCATGCCCATGCACAGCTCTTCGCAATTGTTGTTGAGGCGGCGCAAGGTTTCGACCGGAGTGCCATATTGCCGGGCAATGTCTTCGAGGCACTCGTTGCGCTGCACCGTATGATAGAGATATCGCTTGTACTTATCGGCTTCTTCACGGCGTACAACAGTAGCCGTAGAGGTTGCAGCGGTGTTAATAGAGGCGGCCGCGGCGGTATTGGGCGCTTCAATGCGCAGCGGAGTGTGTTTGAACACGTATACGGGGCGCCACACGACGATGCGTTGGCCAGCGGGTACTATGTCTTCGGTGAGTTGGTTCCAGGCTTTGAGATGCTCAGGGTGGCAGCCCAGCAGGGCAGCGACGCGTTCAACGTGGTCGGCCTGATTGATCGTTACCGTCAGTTGCCAATAGCGTCCATCGCCAATATTAGTATTGGGCGTGGCTTTAAGCGACTCTATGGCGTATTTACGCCCACCTAAGCTATTGAGGTAGCGCAGGAAAGCCGGCATAACGCGCAGCGGCAACAGCACATAGTGCCCCTCCTCATCTTGCGGCACATAGAAGCGCTTGAAGGCAGCATTGAGTTCTGTAATGGTATTGTAAGAAGCGCCAGTAGCGTCCATGATGTCTTGAAAGGTGATGGCTTCATGAACGCGCAAATAGGTGGTGAGCTGTTCGTCCGGATCGGGTTCGAGGGGTTCCACACCGTGTACGTAAAAGTAGTTGCACAGGTAGGTTGCAGCAATGAATGCCGGTACGTAGTTGCGGGTCTCTTTGGGCAAATAGCGCTGAATGACCCAGAAATTGCGGCTGTGGGCGCGCTTTATGGCGGCATTTACTCGACCGGGGCCGCTGTTGTACGCCGCCAAGGCCAGCGCCCAGTCGTTGTATTTTTGGAAGAGGTCTTTCAAATAAAGTACGGCAGCCTCTGTGCTCTTGACCGGGTCGCTGCGCTCGTCTACCACACCGTTTTGACGCAGGCGGTAGTCGCGGCCCGTAGAGGGCATAAATTGCCAAAGCCCCACAGCTCCAGCCCGCGAAACAGCGCGCGGGTTGAGCGCCGACTCTACCACCGCTAAGTACTTCAAGTCGGTAGGCAAGCCGTGTTCTTTGAGTTTTTCTTCAAAAATTGGAAAATACGTAAGGCGGCGCCCCAAAATGTAGCGAGCTTTTTCTGGCCGATGGTGTAGGTAGGTGCGCAAATAGGCCTGAACGGCGGGCGTTGCCTTGAGCTCTAAGCACCCGCGCAATTTGCCCAAACGCTGACGCAACTCCGCCTCCGTAGGCAAGGGGTACGAATAGGTGCCTTTAGGCGTGAGCGCAAACAGCGTAGAGTCTTCCACGTCGGGAAGCTCAGCGTCGTCGGATTGTTGCGCGTAAACGGAAAAAGAGAGGAAAGTGCCGATAAACAGCCATGCCCATCGAGCGAAAACAACCTGTTGTAGAACCATGCAGCTACGGAACGAGAATGAGGTCAGGTGAACGTGAACCTTGTGAAAAACGGATAAACCGAACGGTTAGAAAAAGAAGACTTCTCTTGCGAAAAATGGCCTCAATTCCTTCACTTAGCTGGGGGATAGCATAAACCGGCGAGGGATGACGGCAAAAGTCGGTTAAATTTGGCAAATGGGCGCTTTGGCCCGGTAGAATTTAACATTTGAAAGCATTTTTTAAGAGGTAGGCCCTTTTTGTAAAAAACAAAATTAGTCATACGCTGCATTATTTTCATGAAGATGTACCTTTGCGCGGTTTTTAAAGCGGGCGGCAAATTCACGGCGGTCTTTGCCCCTTTAACCTCAGCCGGTCGCCAAACTTCATTTTGGATTTTATGACAAACATCGGTCGTATCAAGCAAATCATCGGCGCTGTCGTGGACGTAGAGTTTAGCGCTCCCGACAGTAAGTTGCCCGAAATTCTCAACGCTTTAGAACTGAAACGCCCCGACGGCTCTACCCTTGTGCTGGAAGTTCAGCGCCATTTGGGCGAGCACAGCGTTCGCACCATTGCCATGGACTCTACCGATGGGCTTATGCGCGGTATGGAGTGCATAGACACTGGTGCTCCTATCTCCATGCCCGTTGGTGAAGAAGTGCGCGGGCGTTTGTTCAACGTAGTGGGCGAGCCTATTGACGGCATTGGCCCGGTGCCTAAAGACAAAAATGCCTATGTCATTCACCGCAAGCCGCCAGCATATGAAGAGCTGTCTACCGAACGGGAAATTTTGTATACGGGCATTAAGGTGATCGACCTTATCGAGCCGTATGCTAAGGGCGGTAAGATCGGTCTTTTCGGCGGTGCGGGTGTGGGCAAAACGGTGCTCATTATGGAGTTAATCAACAACATCGCCAAGGCCTATGAGGGCATGTCGGTGTTTGCTGGCGTAGGCGAGCGCACGCGCGAAGGCAACGACTTGTTGCGCGAGATGATTGAGTCTAATGTAATCAAGTACGGCGAAGCGTTCCTGCACTCTATGGAAGCCGGCGGTTGGGATTTGAGCAAGGTAGACCTCAACGAGCTGCGCAAGAGTCAAGCTACCCTGGTGTTTGGGCAAATGAATGAGCCACCCGGTGCCCGCGCTCGCGTGGCTCTGTCGGGGCTGACGCTGGCCGAGTACTTCCGCGACGGCGACCTGAACGATCCTGCAGGCGGCCGCGATATTCTCTTCTTCATTGACAATATCTTCCGCTTCACCCAGGCCGGTTCGGAAGTGTCGGCCCTCTTGGGGCGCATGCCCTCGGCCGTAGGTTATCAGCCGACTCTGGCCACCGAAATGGGCTTGATGCAGGAGCGCATCACCTCTACCAAGCGCGGTTCTATCACCTCGGTGCAAGCTGTGTATGTGCCCGCTGACGACCTGACCGACCCAGCGCCGGCCACTACCTTTGCCCACCTCGACGCTACCACAGTGTTGAGCCGTAAAATCGCATCGCTTGGCATCTACCCAGCCGTGGACCCGCTCGACTCCACCTCCCGCATCCTCGACCCGCACATCATCGGCGAAGAGCATTACCGCTGCGCCCAGCGCGTAAAGGCCATTCTGCAGCGCTACAACGAACTGCAAGATATCATCGCTATTCTCGGCATGGAGGAACTTTCTGACGAGGACAAACTCGTCGTCAGCCGTGCCCGCCGCGTACAGCGCTTCTTGTCGCAGCCCTTCTTCGTGGCTGAGCAATTCACGGGCTTGCCCGGCGAGTTCGTGCCCATTGATGAGACCATTCGCGGTTTTAACCTTATTATGGATGGCGAACTGGACGAATTGCCCGAAGCGGCTTTCAACCTGGTGGGAACCATTGACCAAGCCATCGAAAAAGGCAAAAAATTGCTCGCTGAAGCAGGTCACTAACTCTTTTGCCCTTGAGCTGAGGCGGTGGTATTGGCAATCGCCGCCTCAGCCGCTTCATTTTTCACAGGCGAATCATGAACATCGTCATCCTTTCTCCCGAACAAGAGATTTTTTCTGGCCCAGTGAAAGCCGTGCGCGTGCCCGGCAGCGCCGGCTCGTTTGAGATGTTGGAAAATCACGCACCTATCGTCTCCTCCCTGGAGGCAGGTGAGGTGCGCCTTACGCTGCCTAATGGCCAAAAGAAGACTTTTCGCATTCAAGGCGGCTTTGTCGAAATGCTCAACAACGAGGTTTCTCTTCTTGTGTCGGGCGTTGAAGAGGTCTAAGCGCTTTCCTCTGGGCCTTCCTCTAAGAAAAAGCGATCAGCATCCTGCAGGAAGGGCAGCTGCTGCCGATATTGGCGCAGGGCTTCGCGGCAGAGCTCTACCGTAAAGACGCCCTTTTGATGCGTGAGTAGGCAAAAGGCTTGGCCACCGAAATCCCAGACGCCCGAGTCTCCCTGATACTCCAGCCCGTTGCCGTCGGTGCCTACGATGTTGACGGCGGCTGCATAGCATTGATTTTCCACTGCTCGGGCGGGCAACAGCGTGCGCCAGTGCTGAGCGCGGCGGGCAGGCCAGTTGGCCACATACAGCAGCAGGTCGTATGGCGGGGCGTCGGATGGTTGGCGACTCCACACAGGGAAGCGCAGGTCATAACAGATGAGCGGACAGATGCGCCAACCCTTCCACTCGAAAATAAGGCGTTGTTTCCCGGCGGTGTAAGTTTGGTCTTCTCGACCTAAGCCAAAAAGGTGGCGTTTGTCGTAGCCATGTAGGACACCATCCGGCAGTGCGGCGATGAGTCGGTTGTAAAAGCGCTCTTTTTCTCGGCAGATGAAACTGCCCACTACGGCGGCATTGAGCTGAGCTGCTTGGTGTTGCAGCCAGCGCACAGTGGGACCGTCCATAGGCTCTGCCAACGCGGTAGCATTCATGGAAAAGCCCGTAGTGAACATTTCCGGTAGTGCCACCAGGTCGGTTTGGCCGGTTAAGGGAGCGAGCAGGCGCCCCAGGCGGGCGCGGTTGTCGTCGGGGGCTTCCCAGATGAGGTCGGTCTGTACGATGGTTAGGCGCATACGAAATAGAGCAGAGGCGGCCAAATTACGGCAGCTGCGTTCAACCGCAGTCTTCGGCGCGGTTGCGCACGATCTGAATCTGCTCGATACCTTGGCGCAGATGTCTGACGGCAGTATCCCAGTGGTTAGTGGTCAGAGCGTTGCGGCAAGCGTCCATGGCGCGCTGGCAAGCTAAGCGCACTTCGGAGCAGTTGTCTAAGGTAGAAGCCAAATACTCCGCATCGCGCAACATGCGCAGGGCGTGTTCTACTTTTTGAGCTAGAATATGGAAATCGCCCGCTGCCTTAGCGTCACTTAAATCGAGTTCGGCAATAAGAGCATCGTGCGTCAGCAGGTCGGCGGGCAAGTATCGGATTTTTGCGTCTAAGACGGTAGGGGTGTCGGCTTGGCAGATTTCAGCAGCGGCTTGCATGCGGAAGGCCTGTTCGCGCGCCTCAGTAGCCCGAATGGCGAGGTTACTCCAGTCTTTTTTGTAGTCTAAGCTCAATAGGTCGCTCACGGTGCGGCCGCGCTCAGCTGCTATGCGCACCGCATGACAGTACAAACCCAGCTGGGCCACAGCGTCGAACTCGCGCCAGGCGCGGTGCATTTGCATGAGCATAAACGCCTGGTCGTTGGAGCGAAGGGCATCGTTGAGCGAGCGCTCGATGCGCTGCCCTTGTTTCTTGACCCATTGCAGCGTCTCCGGGGCGTCTGTAGGAGCTTGGCTCCAAGTGTTGAAAACACTCCAAAAAAGGGCGATATGCAGCAAAAAAAGGCGTGCACTCATAGCAAAGTAGATTTTATTGTTGTCTGATCTTGTAACACGTTAAAGAGCGCTTGGTTGTTCGAAGCCGCAGCTGCCGGAACAAGGAGGCCTTAAAAGGCCTGAGAATATTTAAAGGAAACAACCAAGAGATGGCTCGGCTTTTCTTGCCCACAACGAAGCCTTTGCCCAGGAGCTGGCCAGCTTCCTCCGGCATCTCCATCGCTGTACGGTTGGAGTCAGCGAAGTTTTTACTGCCCCTATCTTCGCCCTTATACTTTTTTTAGCTCAAACCCAATCCTCTTCTCGCTCTGCTATGGTTAAAATACGCTTTTCAGCACTGTTTTTGGCTTTAGGGCTGGCGTTGGCAGTCGACGCTCAAACAGCAATAGACAACGACTCGATTTTTCTGCGCGAAAACTACACTAAGCGCGAAGTGTACCTTCCCATGCGCGATGGCGTACGGTTGTTTACGGCCATCTACACGCCCAAAGATCTGTCGAAAACCTATCCCATTCTGCTGCGCCGGACGCCATACTCTTGCGCTCCCTACGGAGTAGATGCTTTTCCGACGCGCATGCAGAACAGTTATTTGCTGCGCTCGGGCTATATCTTCGTCGTACAGGACGTGCGAGGTCGCTACATGAGCGAAGGCGAGTTTGTGGATGTGCGCCCTTTTAATCCCAACAAGCAAACTCCTGCCGATGTAGACGAGGCCTCCGACACTTACGATACCGTAGAGTGGCTATTGAAATACACAGCGGGCAACAACGGCAGAGTAGGCGTGTACGGCATTTCGTATCCGGGTTTCTACAGCACGATGGCTATTTTGGCCGCTCATCCCGCCATTAAGGCCGTCTCCCCACAGGCGCCGGTAACGGATTGGTTTATGGGCGACGACTTTCATCACAACGGCGCTTTCATGCTCATGGATGCCTTTGCCTTCTATTCCGGCTTTGGCAAGCCTCGACCCGCACCTACTACTCGCGGTCAGCGCGGCTTTAGCGACTGGAACACGCCGGACAACTACGCTTTCTTTTTGCGCGCCGGAGCGCTGCCCAACCTCAACCGCCGCTACCTGAAGGGCGAAATACCGTTTTGGAACGAGCTGATGGAACACCCCGACCTGGACGATTGGTGGAAAGCCCGCAACCCACGCCCTCATTTGCGCAAGGTGCAGCCCGCCGTGTTGACAGTGGGCGGCCTTTTCGATGCCGAGGATTGCTTCGGCGCTTGGGCTACTTACAAGGCTATCGAAGCTCAAAACCCGCCTTCAACGAGCAATCGCATCGTCATGGGACCGTGGAGCCACGGCGCTTGGGCGCGCAATCGCGGCGATCGGTTGGGCAACATTGTTTTTGGCCAACCGACTTCCGAGTTTTATCAGCGCGAAATCGAATTCCCCTTTTTTGAATACTACCTTAAAGACCGAGGCGAATTGAATTTGCCGGAGGCCTATATTTTTGAAACAGGCAGCAACCGCTGGGTACAGCACGACGCCTGGCCACCTAAGAGCATGCGCCCTACGCCCTTCTACCTACATGCCGACGGGCAGCTGAAAGGGCAACCGCCGGCAACGGCTGTGGGCGCTGACCGATACCCCAGCGACCCAGCCCGACCTGTGCCTTACACTGACCGCGTTCACCTGTATCGAACTCGCGAATACATGACCGACGACCAGCGCTTTGCTAGCCGCCGGCCCGACGTGCTCGTCTACGAAACCCCACCGCTGGACTCTGTGCTGCGCCTAAACGGCCCTATCGTGGCCGACCTTTGGGTCAGTCTCGATGACCGCGGCGCTGCTCAGCGCGGCAGATTGCTCGACGCCGACTTCGTGGTCAAACTCATCGACGTTTTCCCCGATACGCTGACGGAAGTGGAAAACGGCGTGCCGCTGGGCGGCTATCAGATGCTCGTGCGCGCTGAAATCTTTCGTGGGCGCTATCGCAACAGTTTTGAAAAACCTGAAGGATTCCCGCCGCGCCGCGTACAGCGCGTTCGCTTTGAGCTGCCCGACGTGGCGCACGCGTTCCTACCCGGCCATCGGCTGATGATCCAAATTCAGAGCAGCTGGTTTCCGCTGGCCGACCGCAACCCGCAGCAATTTGTCGACATTTACCGGGCCGAAGATCGAGATTTTATTCCGCTGGAAATCACCCTTTACCGCAACGCGCGCTATCCTTCGGCAGTGGTGTTACCGGTGCAACCCCGAGAGTAAGCAGCGAAGAGCAGCACTGAAGAAGGCAAAAGTGCTTGTGCTCATGAGTCGGCCTCAAAAACAAGGGCTTCGTGGTGGAGTTGGCGGAAATCTACGGGAGTGACGGTGCTGACGCCCTGTTCGGGCATGTAAACGCCGTAGATGAGGTCTACGGCGGCCATGGTAGCTTTGTTGTGAGTAACGACGATGAACTGAGATTGTTTAGAGAACTCGCGAATGATGCGGTTGAACTTTTCGATGTTGGCATCGTCTAAGGGGGCGTCTACTTCGTCGAAGATGCAGAAGGGGGCGGGCTTAAGCAGGTAGAGGGCAAAAAGTAGAGCCGTAGCCGTAAGGGTTTTTTCGCCGCCAGAGAGTTGGGCGATGGTTTGAGGGCGTTTGCCCTTCGGTTTGGCGATGATGTTGATGTCGGACTCGAGGGGGGTAGCCGGATGGGTGAGGATGAGGTCGGCGGAGTCCTCTTCGCTGAAGAGCGTTCGGAAAACTTGGATGAAGTTTTGGCGCACTTGCTCGAAGGCCTCGAGGAAGCGCCGAGTGGCCGTTTCCTCGATTTCGCGCATGGTCTGCATTAGGTTTTCTTTGGCGGCTAAGATGTCGTTGCGCTGGTGGGCGATGTTGTCGTAGCGCTCCTTGATTTCGTTGTAAGCCTCGATAGCAAGAGGGTTTATTTCGCCGTAGTTGTCTAATCGGCGCTTGAGGTGCATGGTTTCGCGCTCGAGGGTTTCGGGGTCGAGTTTTGGGTCAGGCTCGCGTTGGGCTAAATCTTGGGGTTGCAAGCCGAATTCGGCGCGGAGGCGTTCGTGGAGGGCAGTAATCTCAAATTTGACCTCGGTAAACTTGTCTTTGAGGCGGTTAATGGCTCCCTGAAGGTCTTGCTGGCGGCGATAGCGTTCGCGCAGTTGGTTTTCGCACTCGTGGATTTGGTTGCGGGCTTTGAAATACTGCTGTTCGGCAGCGCTGAGAGTGGCCTCTTGGGCTTTTTGAGCGGAGTAATCGGCGATGAGTTCGCGCTCTATGCGCTCTATTTGGGCTTTGAGCAGGGCGAGTTCGTCGGTATTTTGGGCTAGTGCGCTACGGCTTTGTTCGATTTGGGCGGTCAGTTCGGCGAGGTTTTTTTGCCGGAAGGCGAGCTCTTGTTGGAAGTGGTTGACTCGGTTCTGCTGTCGGATGAAGTCGATGTTTTTTTGGTTAAAAGCGTGGCTGGCTCGGCTGAGTTCATCGGCGATTTCGCGAAAAGAGCCGTCGGCGCGGCTAAGGCGTTCGTGGAGCTGGGCGGCCGAGTTTTGGTATTGGGCGAGCTGGGTTTCAATGTGTTGGTTGCTGGTAATGAGTTGTTCGATGAGGGTTCCGTTTTCGGCGGCTTTAGCGTCGAAGTTGTGAACGAAGCTGGCGATGTTTTCGAGGCGGGCGGTTAAGGCGGCGTGCTCGCTTTGGAGGCGGGCGAGGGTTTGGCGTTCGCGCGAGAGTAAGGCGCTTTGGTCAGCGTTTTTGAGGCTCATCAGATGAGCGTGCAGCGCGCCAATGCGGTTGTTGAGGTCGGCTTCCTGTGCTTCGAGTTGACGAATTTGGGCCTCAAGGATGGTCAGGTTTTTCTTACGGCCAATTTTTTTGCCTTCAAAGAGGCCAATGGAGCCGCCGCTAAGGCTAAAGCGCCGGCGCACGAAGGCGCCGGATCGCGATACGAAGGTGACGCCTGTAGTTTCTATAGAGGGAGCTGTGGCGGCCGAGTTATCGTCTACGATGAGGACGTTTTCTAGCAGGAAGGCGACTAAAGGGCGGTATTGGGCATCCACCTCGACGACTTCGATGGCGCGTAGGCCGTCGGGCAGAAGGGTAAGCGGCATCTCGTAGTTTTGGAAAGCATCGAGCAAAAAGAAGTTGGCTCTGCCTTTCTGCGTGCGGCCCAACAGTTGTATGGCCTGTATGGCAGCGGCGGCGTTGGGCACGACGTAGTAGTTGAGATAAGGCTCCAGATACGCTTCGATGATGGCGCGGTATTCTTCGGGTACGTAGATGAGGTCGCTCAGAAGGGGACAGTTTTTAGCCCACTCTTTCTGTTGGCTGAGGAACTTGATGCTTTCGGGGAAGCCTTCGAGGTTTTCGACCATGCTTTTGGTCAGTTTATATTCGTTGCGTCGAGCGTCGAGTTGGCGGTTGTGTTGGGCCAATTGTCGGGTTAAGGCGTCTAACTCGCGCTCGGTGGTAGCAATGGCCTGGTGGCGTTTTGCTTCGTCAGTCTCGATCTGGGCAATTTTGGCATTTTGCTGCTGGATGCTCGCTTCAAGGCTCGCTAAGTTGTTTCGCAGCGTATCCATTTCGGCTCGGCGCAGGGCCACGTCGGCCAGCGTTCGCTCCACATCGCGGCGGAGGTTTTCTATTTGGTTTTGCTGGACGGCCTTTTGGCGTTCCAGATCTATGATTTGACGCTCCAGCGCCTGTTGTTCGCGGATGAACTCCTCTAAATGACCTTTTAGGAGGTTGTGGTCGGCCTGCACTCTTTCCAAGGTGAGGCGCGCCTGTTCCAGTTCACCCTCTAAGTCGGATTCAAGGCGTTTTTCATAGTTGAGATCGGTCTGGTAGCCTTCGATTTCGGCCTCTATGCGCTGAATAGCGTGGGTAGTACGGGTCATTTGGTCTTCTAAGCGGACAATTTCTTGGTTGAGGAATGTGCATTTTTGGGCTAGGAGGGCCTTTTCGTTTTCTTTAGAGCGGATTCGACCGATCAGTTGATTGTTCTGCTGTTGCTGGGCGCTGAGGGCCACTTCTTCGTCGGTATAAGATTTTCGGAGGCGCTCGATGTCAGCCTCGAGTTGGCGGGCTTGGGCTTCGTTGGCTCGGTATTGGTCTTCTTGCTGCTCGATTTGGGCCTCTAGTTCGCGGTATTGCCGCCGATGGTGGGTCAGTTGGTGTAGGGCCAGTTCGATGACGGTGCTTTTGTAGGCGTCTTTGAGTTCGTAGTACTTTTGAGTGCGCTGGGCTTGTTTTTCGAGTTTTTTCAGCTGATCTTCGATTTCGAACAGGAGGTCTTCTACCCGGTCGAGGTCGGCGGAGGTAGCTTCGAGTTTGAGTTGCGTTTCGTGTTTGCGGGCCTTATATTTGCTGATGCCGGCCGCTTGTTCGAACATGCGGCGGCGGGCCTGCTCGCGGTCGTTGAGCAGGTCTTCTACCATATTAAGCGCGATGATGGCGTAGGAGTCTGGCCCAATGCCGGTGTCTACGAGCAGCGAGGTGATGTCTTTGAGGCGGCAAGGTACACCGTTAAGTCGATATTCGCTCTCGCCGCTGCGGTAAAGCAGGCGGCTGATGGTGACGGTCCGAAACTCGGTAGGCAGTAGGTTTTTAGTGTTTTCAAACGTCAGCGACACCTGGGCAACTTGCCCTTCCTTGCGGCGTTTGGTGCCGTTGAAAATGACGCTGCTCATCTTGTCGAGGCGCAGCTCCTTGCTCTTCTGCTCGCCCAACACCCAACGGATGGCATCTACGATGTTACTTTTGCCGGAGCCATTAGGCCCAACCACGCCCGTTACGTCGGCATTGAAGTGAATGACCGTCTCGTTGGCGAAACTTTTAAATCCTTTAAGCTCGAGGGCTTTTAATCGCATGGGTAAAGGGCTTTCTCCTAAAAAAACGCATTATCTCCTCATCGGGGAGCCTTAAAGCCGGCAAAAATAGCGAAGTTGTAGCGCCGAGGCCCACTGCAGGAAAAATGCTTTTTTCAGTAGGTCTGTTGCTTTGCCCGCGAGCCTACGCCTCTGGTCGCCCACAGCGCTGCTCGTCTGGCATTTCTTCGCTCCAATGCGCACAGCAGCCCCCTTCTCGTCGCTCGGCCACCCTGAACCACCGGCTAAACGATCGCAGCCGATAGCTGCTTACACCTTCAGCCCTGAGGCGGCAAAATGTGCTCATTCACCCTCGCCTCGAAATAGCCTATTGGGCACCACATCGATGTAAAGCAACATCCCGATGAGTTCTATCAAGGGCTGAAAAGCCACCACTACAACGGCCGTTTGGTATGAACTAGGGAGGGCAAGGGCAAGAGGCAATACGACAAACGAGTTTCGGGTTCCGAAGCTGAAGGCCAAAACACGCCCCTGAACTGCCGGTAATTTGAACAGAAAAACGAGGAGTTTAGCCAAAAACACTGCAGCAACTAGAAACAGCACAAACACTGCCGCTAACATACCAAAGATATTTTTTGAGGCTGTTATGGCCTGAACTTGTGAGCTAAAGATAATGAAAACCACTGCGGATAGCAAGGGAACCGGCAGATATCCTGTATTATTTAAGATTCTTTGCCAAAATTGCCCTCTTTCGGCGAGTTTCTGGGTTAGGTAGGCTGTTAATAGAGGAGCGGCGATGAACCAAATAAAAATTTCGATGAGCTTACTCAGGTCAATACCAATGGCTAAAACATTGCCGAACATCGTATAAAGGTAAAAAGGCAACAGTAGAAATTGCGCTAGCAGCACGATAGGAGCAAGTGCAATAGCATACTTCACATCGCCCTTGCCCAGATGGCTGAAGGTGATGAACCAGTCGGTGCACGGTACTAACAAAACTAACGCTACGCCTAATTGCACAGCGGGATCCTCAGGGGTGAAAACAAGCAAAAGGGCGACCAGACCCGGAATGAAGATAAAGTTTCCCGTTAGGGCAGCGGTTAGAAACTTGTGATCCAGCATGGCCCTTGGCAGGTGAGCCACGGGTATTTGAACAAAGGTAACGTAGAGCAGAAGGGCCAAAACAGGCCATAGAGAACGTTCGAGAGTGCTGGAAAACTGAGGATAAGTATTGCCCAGCAAAATGCCGAGCACAATAAAGGCAAGGTAAAGTACGGCTTGGTATTTCTCTGTGGCTAATCTGTTGCTCATCTTTGCTTCTCTACTTTCGTCAGGTGCTCTCCGCTTTTTACCTCTCATCGTCAGATTTGCCGCTAATATGAGAGCGTTTTCACAAAAAGCGTGCATTGCTCAGAAAACCACTTTTGCTGGGTGAAAAACGGATGGAACAGGGTAGGCTCGAAGGGCATCGCCTTTCTCCTACTTTTGCTGCCACATTCTTCGCTTTAGAGGGCAGAGGGGGGTGAGGAGGCCTGCATACGAGAAGCGCCCCTATGATTTTGGAGGGCCTCTCCTCTCTTCTCATTTCCTATAGGAGAGTGGATGGTGCTGGTGCTCTGAGGCTTACCTACTTATCGGCGCAGTTCCTCCAGAAACATCGTTTCGAGTACGCGCATGAGATCGAGCGTAGTAACGATGCCCAACAGGTGTTGGTGATCGTCCACGACGGGCAAAGAGTGAAACTGGTTGGCCTTAAAGATGCGCAGAGCAGCCTCTACAGTATCGTCTGGCGATAGGCAGAGAAGGTGCTCGGTCATGACGTCCTTTACCAGTGTGGCGTGCAAGATGCGCTCGTTAGCGTGGGCTTCTTGGCTGTTGCTGAACACGTTGCGGATGAGCCGCAAATAATCGGTGTAGCTAATGATGCCGACTAACTTGCCGCCCTCTACGACAGGAAGGTGATGAAAGCCGCCCTTTTCTAGGAGTTGGCGCACGGTGTCCATCGTGTCGTTGGGCGCCACGGTGGTGGGCTTTGGGGTCATGATACGGGAGACAGGTAGTTGGGCTGTGATGCTCATATATCAAAGTAGGTTTAAGGGTGCAGCGCTCCGCTACGGCAACACCAGAAGAGCTGTAGCGGAGCCTGCTGCACGCGTTCACTTATTCAATGGCAATGCTTTTGGTCGGGATGTTGGTCTCACCTTCTTTTTTAGGCAGATTGACCCGCAGGATACCGTCTTTATATTCCGCTCGAATGCGCTGTTCGTCTACGTTATCGGGCAACAGAAAAGCACGCGAAAAGGATTCATAGCTGAATTCCTGTCGAGTGTACTTCCCCTTTTCTTCTTCTTTTTTCTCCTCTTTTGTTTCTCCACTGATGACTAAATAGCCATTCTTAATCTCCAGGCGGAAATGGTCTTTAGAAAAACCCGGCGCAGCCATATCGAGGACATATGCCTCTGGCGTTTCCGATACATTTACGGCAGGTGTTGAAACTCTTCGCATCGCCGGGAAGGCCCATCCCCCTTCATCATTGAAAAAATCGCTCAACCACGATGAAACGGCAGGAAAAAGCGATGTTTCCGGATTCCATCTTACAAGTGCCATAGTAACCTCCTTAATGCCTAATAATTTTTTGTTTATAATTTATAAAACAAAGATAGCGGAGGTGCACTTGCCATAGAATGACGGCGGTCAACAGATCAAACGATTTTAAACGGCGAAAAACTGCTCAGCAGCAATTAGGCGAATGGGCATGGGTTCTGCGGTTGTTTCGAAGGTGGTTTCGCGCTGCGTGAGTTGGCCCAAGTCCAGAAAGAGCGGGGCGATGGACGGGTTTGTGGCAGGGAGATCTTCCTACGGTTATAGCCAGAGTTATTGTTTCTTTGTTGCCATGAAGGAATTAATACGCTACTCTGTTTTGTCTTTGTTGCTCTGTCTGTTGGGTTTTCGAATGGTTGCCCAGGCGAGAAGCGACCTTTTTTTTGCCAAATACGGCCACCCAGATTGGATGGGGGTTCGGTCTGGTGTTGTGCTCAGTGCGGAGGAGTTGGTGCAACAACATCGCGATGCCTTAGGCCTGAGTGCTTTCGATGAATGGAGGTGGGTTCGCTCCGAGACGGACGCGTTGGGCATGGTGCATCACCGCTATCGCCAATATCACCGCGGCGTGTTGGTAGATGGTGCAGAATTGGTGGTGCACGAACGCCTAGGTCATGTGCAGACGTTCAACGGCAGGTGGGCGCGCAGATTGGACATGCCCGACGTGCAGCCCGCCATCAGTGCGCAGCAAGCGCTCCAGCTCGCCCTACAGGTTGTGCCCGCTCGGCGCTACTTGTGGGAGTCGGCTCGAGCCGAAGCCACGCTTCAGCGCCTGCACAACAATCCTCGCATCACGTTCTTCCCCCGGCCAGAGCTGGTC
>CALHAM010000153.1 GCA_937934275.1 uncultured Saprospiraceae bacterium
GCTGGCGTTAGTCGTTACGTTGGGCTTAATCGAGCCGCGCCCGCCAAAGCACAAGGGATTTGTTGGCGTGAGGCTGACCGAAACCGAAAAAGTTTGGGCGGTAGCGGTGCCACTGACGGTACCCGAGCAACCCGTTTGGGCCACAACAGCAGTGAGCGGGTAGGTTCCGCTTTGCGAGACTGTGAAGGAAGCGGGCGAGGTGGTGAAGGTTTGGGTTATCGGCGTACCTGCGGCATTAATGCCTACCAGCCATGGTCCGTTACCGCTGAAATTGAGCGTGATCTGGCCCTGCCCACCGGCGCAAAACTCAGCATTACCGCTGATGGTGGCCGTCGGGGCTACGTCAACGGTGGCCGTAGCGGCTGCCGTGGCGGTCAGCCCGCACGCATCCGATACAGTAAGTGTATACGTACGGCTGCCCAGCATCGTCTGTACCAATGAAGGTGCGGTCGAGTTGTCGCTCCACTGATAGGTGTACGGCGGCAACCCACCCGAGATAACCGGTGTCAGCGTAGCACTGCCGGAGCAACCCAGCGCATCGGTTAACACTGCCGACACGGGCAAGTAATCGTCGATGACGAAAGTAACTTCCTGTTGCTCGCAGCTGCACGAGTTTTCGATGCGGAGTTTAAACCATTCCTGACCTTCCGTCAGCTGATCCAGAGTGATGTTTACCGGCACGAGCACTTCGGTTTGACCAGCGGGAATCACAATAGAGGCCGGCAGCGGCTCGAAATCGACGCCCATCTGAGCTGTGCTGTTAGGGTCGAGCGTGTAGTTGACCGTCAGCGGTTGGCTGACGTCGCCGGTACCTCGATAGAACCGGATGAAGCTGCTGTTGCAGCCTTCGCGCGCAAAGGCTTGGTTGGAAGAGGGGTAAACCGCTTCGGCCAGCACGCGCCCGCCAGCGCTAAACGAATTGGCCCGAAAGAATACCGCCGAAGCAAAATTGGCATCGCTAACGTCGGCAATAGCCAGCTTGATGTGATAGGTAGCGCATGGAACGAGGTTGGCTCGGGCCGTCAGCACCGTAGTGAAGCCATCGAGTTGAATGTCGTCGAGGTTGACAACCGGTACTAAAGTGCAAATACCCTGACGGTTGTTGTTGCGATAATACGCCTGGTTTTTCAAGTGGTTCACGTTGTTGACGGTAATTGGCGTATTAGTGCCGGGCAGGACGGCTAAGTTGAGCGAGCCGCTGATGCCTGGGCCGCTAATGAAGAAGCCAAAGGCGTCGTTGTATTGGCTGTTGACGTACTCGCAGTACTCTTCCGAGCCGAACACGAAGTCGAACTGTACCATGTCGGTGGTGGGTTTGAAGTCGAACTCAATAATGCTCACGTCGTACTGGTTGCCACTCGTGAGGGTGGCGAGGTCGGGGTCGTTGGGCGAGTCGTTGCCAAAGCCGCTGTTGGCATTGGGCAAGTTGTTGGGGCCGGGTAGGACGCTGGTAGGGCCGGTGCACAATACCATGCCGTTGCTGATGTTGATGGTGCTCTGCCCTTGGGCAAATGTTCCGCGCGAGCGGCTGTCGCCTCGGCTGCTGACGTTTTTTACGTCGAAGCAATCACCGCCGATAAGCACATTCGTAACCAGCTGCTCGGCGCTATTACCTTGAGTAGTTGTTAGGTTGGTAGCGGCCGATTCGGCTAATTTCTCTACCAGTTTTTGGCGCGCCTCTGCCTGCTCAGGGCAGTCTAGGCAACCCACAGACAGGTAGATGGGTATTTCTGTCGTGGGTCCGGTGGAGGCATCAGCCGTGACCTCAAGGGCCAAACATTCGCCCGCAGGGCGAACACGTAAGGCTTCTGGGCGCCCGGGCAGCGGTTGAGCGAAGAGTGTCGGCGTCGGGGCGCTAAGTTCCAGGATAGCCTCCTGCCCATAAAAAGCGGCATTTGCAATGACCTGATACGTCCTACCGGCCTCAACACCGCAGATGTGGAGTGCTGTCTTTCCTGGGAAAACGTTCATCGGCACCCGGCAAGGAAGGCTGGGCAAGGTAACGTTTTGCGGCAGGTTTTGTCCGTGAGAGGCGGTTGCAAAAAGAAGCGTGCTAAGCACTGAGAGGAGTAGAGTTTCCCGTTGTAGCATAACAATGCGCGATTTAAAAAGAGAGGGATGTGTGGGTTTGCTTATGCAAAACCAGGCGCGGGGACGGGAGAAAGATTAGAGCAAAAGTACCACCGCAACGAGCAGCAGCTCTTTGCAAGAGATGGAACGGGAGAAATGGTGTCAAGGTGGGATTGAAAAAACAGGCCTTTCAGAGGATATAGGCCTACAAAACTGGAGCTGTCGAAAACCCTTTTAGGGGGTCAACTCGGTGAGGCGAAAGTAAGGACATTTTCGAATTTGACAACATCCTATTTTTTCCCCGTCAGCGGCGGTAGTTGGGGCAGCGAATTTCACCAAAATAATACTGTAGGCCAATGCCGAGGAAGAGATAGACGTCGTTGTCTTTGCCGTTTCCGCGTTGGCGCCCGGGTTCGCCGATGCGCGCCTCGCCCGACCGGTCGGCCAGCGCAGCGGCCAAATCGCCGCGCAAGGAGCGGATATCGCGGATATCGGCATAGGTGCCGCTAACGTCGTCCAAATAGTCGGTAAACAATCGGCGGCTATTCAGTTCCACACTCAAGCTCCAGCGATACGAGAAATCGAGTTTGAGGCCCAAACCATAGGCCAATGCCGCTTGTACCGTGTTGTACTCTTCGCCGCGAAACTGACCTTCCGTACCCATGGGAGCTAACTTGTACCAGCGCCCTTCGTATTCCGCCTGTGGGTTGAAGTAGAACAGCGCTGGTCCGGCAAACACGTACGGGGTAAAGAAATAGTCGCGGTGCCCGTGCATGTAGGGCATGAAGTTGAACTCCAATAGCAGGGCGCCGTCTACAAGGTCGCTGCGAAAGGACAGATTGCGCGTGCGCTCGTATATGTTTTTCGAGTCGGCGTCGGTAGCGCTAATTCGGCCATAGCTAGCGCCCAAGCGCACAGCCAGGCGGTCGTTGAAGTTGTAACGCGTGAGGACACCGGCCGCTGGGTGAGCGCGGTTGAGCCGGTAATTGGTGTTTAGATCGCCAAAGTAGTTGGAGGCGCCTACCCAGCCGCCCAGTTCCCAGCCTTTCATCTGGGCAAAAGAAGAGGTGTTACCAAGGCCAACGGCTGCGCACAGCGCTAATAAAAATCGGACGAGTCTCATATCATCGGCTAATAAATGCCGGGAAGGCAGTTGCTTAAAACGACCCGGCTGTAATCCGTTTGGGTTGCCTGTCTTGTGAAAAAAGAGAGCGCAAAAATAGGCTGCATTTGCCGACAGCGGCCTACGATGCCCATTTTCGCGCCACAAACGCCTACACAAGGCCTCCTGGTATGGCCGGCATCCAAATATCCGTGGAATAAAGGCCTGGCTCGGGCTGTTGGGAGGTTAGCCTCAGCGCGCGAGCCATTGGGGTCCTCTTAAGTTAGAAGACGACCACTTGCACGCCCTGGTCAGAAGGAATTTTGCGCACTCGCTGGCGCTGGCCATTAAAATAAATTTCTATGGGCGAGGTATCGGCAGGCGAAAAGAACACGTCGGCTCCCACTAAGAAGGGAAGCCGAGCGAAGCGGTTGAGGGCACTGCCGTCGGTGTGGCCGTTGCCGTTTTCGTCGTAGAGAAAGAACGAGATGGCCGTCTTTTCAGGAGGGGCCAAGGTCGGGTTAGATAAGACAAACTCTCCGATGCTTAGGCTATCGCGCGAAGCCTGAACAGCCTGGTGGGAGATGTAAACGTTGATGACGCTTTGGGAGGTGCTGTTGGGCAGGTTGCTGAGCAGCATACTAAGCAGGCTAGGTCCGGCGGGCAATGCGCGCAAATACACGAGGGCGGTAGGGCGCTCGAAGCCTGCAAAAAAATAGTGGATGGGGCGGGTCGTTTCGGAGGCGCGTAACACGAGTTCGACAGGAGTGTGGGTGCGCACGTGCTCGAAGCGCCAGTACCCTTGAGTGTCGGCTTGTGTTTGAAGGTCGGGGGTGTCGGAGAGGCGCTGGCCTGTGGTAGAGTCGGTGTAATAGAGTTCGATGAGCGCTCGGTGGGCCGGTTGGTTGTCGCCAAAAAAGACCGCCCGCCCGCCGAGGGATACCGAGGTTTGTGGTGCGAGGGAGCGCACGTGCGGCAGGGAGTCGTTCAGAAAGCCATACACCTCGCGAAAAGCGTCGAGGTGAGTGGCTATCTGGTAGTGATCGAGGCCAGGCAACATCCGATTGACAGCACCCTCGATATCGCCCGCATTGGCGGCCATGACGCGGTCGCCATCCGACCACAGATTAAGCGTAGGCGTTTGGCCGTTGGGGCCAGCCGCTTGCTTCTGGCGTGCGCTGCCGATGTGCACGTAGCGGGCCACTTTAGCTGCCCGCGCTGAGTCGGCCAAATAGCGGTAGGCCAACCCACCGCCGGCCGAGTGGCCGATGAGGTCCACTTGTTGAGCACCCGTGCGCATGAGGGCACGGTCAATGGCTGCGTCTAAGGCTTGTACATGATCCGCAGCCTGGTTGACCGTGTTCCAATCGTGCACATATAGGCGCTCGGGCGGATAACCCGAACGGACGAAGTAATCGCAAAAACGCGCCCAAGTATCGCCGGAGGCCAGGAAACCATGCACTAGAACGACGGGGCGAGGGACAGGTACGGGCTGTGCCTGCAAGGGAGCGCCCGTCCAGAGCGCTAAAAGCGGTGGAAAAAGTGCGGATAGTCGCATAGGTTGTTTTTCTCATTGTGCCCTGCAAAGAAACGCTTTGGGCAAGTAAACCTTCGGCCTAGTGCCCGTTAGCATTTGGGGGTAAGCCCTCCAGCTAGCGGTTTGGCAAGCGGGTTTTCAAAAAAGAGTTATTGCTCAAGAAGCAGCATGCCAAACAAAAGAAAGGTCTTTTGAACAAACTTTTAACGCTTATGAAAAAGATCTTCGCTCTCGCATTATGCCTGTTGGTGGAATACCACACTCACAGCGCTACGTTGCACATTGGCCCCGGACAGCCGTATGCCCATTTAGCCGCAGCAGCGGCCGTAGCCCAGCCGGGCGATACCCTGCTGTTGCATGCCGCTACGTATCCGGGCGGATTGTTCATCCCTAACCTCAAAGGCACCCCCAACCAGTGGATTACTATCAAGAATGCCCCTGGCGCCACGGTCATCTTTCAAGGCGGCACCAACGCCATCCAGTTTACTGACCCGGCCTACGTGC
>CALHAM010000154.1 GCA_937934275.1 uncultured Saprospiraceae bacterium
GTTGGTGGCTTGGCCGTGGCTTTAGCCCTTCAGGATACGCTGAGCAACCTCTTTGCCGGCATTCAAATCGTCGCTTCGCGAAAAATTCGGCCGGGTGACTTTATTCGCCTATCGGGCAGCACCGAAGAAGGATACGTTACCGACATCACTTGGCGCTACACCTCCGTACAGATGATTTCCAACCAAACAGTCATCATCCCAAACTCTCGGCTTGCTGGCGCTATCGTTACCAATGCCAGTTTGCCCACAGAGGAGATCACCGCCCGCCTCGACGTGGGCGTCCACTACAATAGCGATTTGGAGCGCGTCGAGCAAGTGTCCATCGAGACCACTTTAGCTGTTGTACGCGCTTATCTGAACGACCCTGAGGCCTCGCCTAACGTGCGCGTCCGATACCGCGGATTTGGTGACTCGAGCATTGCGTTTAGCATTCTTTTTTCCGTGCCCACTTTTGGCGATCAAATACCCGTTATTCACCAACTGATTAAAGCGCTGCACAAGCGCTATGCGGAGGAGGGCATTGTTATTCCGTACCCCATCCGAACCTTGGAATGGAGCGACACCGATCGGAAGCTCTTTGCCGATAGGCGGCTAGTGCTCCCTTGATGCGCGACCTCGGTCGCTACTCCGCCCGTTTTGCTTAGGCAGCGTTGTTCAATGGGGTGGGTGTGCTTGTGTTGGCAAAAGCCTACGGGGGAGCGGGATATCAATTTTTTACCTCATCGCTCCATCGGAAAAGCGCTTGCAGCTTCCATTCGCTGAAGCGCCCGATATTGCCCGAAGGGCTGCTGGGCACGCGCTGGATCGTTTGCTCGTAGCGGGCCTCTAAGCGAAGCCAAGGAGTAGCGCGCCATTGCAGGTTGACGAAGTAACGCGAGCCGCGCCCTGCAAAGCCAGGAATGCTAACGGCAGCGAAGAGGTCGTTTTCAAAGGCGTAAATACGGGCGTCGTAGTCCTGAGTATCGAAAATGACGAAGCGCCCAAGGCCCGAAAAGTGCGACTCGAGTGGCTTAACTACAATTTCCTGATAGGCGAGGAAGCCGAGCGAAGGCGGGCCGTTGGCGACGCTAAAGCGCGCCCATTCTACGCGGCTGCGCATTTCGATGCCGCCGCCGACGCGGTAGGCAGCATGCAGGCGCAGCCGTTGGCGTTGGTGCTCCAGTAAGGCGCGCTCGGGGTGTTGGCTGCTGTTGCGCTCTTTTACTTCTCGGAACCACAGGGCGTAGAACGAAACTCCGCGTTGAGGTGTCCATAAGATGCGGCCCAAGTACTCGCGCCCAAAGGAGGGAGCGTTGGCTCCGAATCGCAACCAAGGGTGTCGCCATAGGTCGGCATAGGCGTTGATCTGCCACTTACGCCCAAAGCGCACGTCAGTGCCCCAATACAGGCCGTGTTCGTTGGAAGCGCCTGAGGTTTCAGCAAATGGCGCAGCGTAAACGGCCTGGTAGTTCGGTTCGAAATAGCGGTGTAGCAGGGCCATCGTTACGCGGCTATCTACGCTGAAGAGCAAGCCGTTAAGGGCAGCTATGCCGCCGTTGTGGCTGCGAGCGATTTCGCCAAAGGCATACCAGTTGCGCCTTTGCCAGAAGTAGTCGGCGCTCAAAGCGGTGAGGCGTTGGCCTCGGAAAGTGTAAAGGCGGTACGGGGCGGGAGTGGGTTGCCAAGGAGCGTCGTATTGCAGGTGGACGGCATTGATCGCTACCTGGGCGCTGCGCCAAGTGCGGGCAATGACCGCGCCGCCAAGCCATTCCCCTACAGCGCCCTCATTTCGGATTTCCGAGGGGGTGCGATGTAAGCCCGCCGTTTGTAGCGAAGTGAAAAAGCGCTCTACAGGTGTTATGTCGACAGAGTCCAAAATTTGGCGCACGTTAGCATCGCGTCGGCGGTGTGAGGCCAGCAAAGTGGCCTCACATTGGCGGCCCAACCGGAGCACTACCGCTCCGCCGCGCAAGAAGAGGGCTTCGCCAAAAGCTGAATAAGGGGCAAGGCGCGGCCCGCTGCGCACAATGGCTGTCGTCTCGGCGCTCTTGCCGGGAGCAAAGCGCGTTTGTAGGATTAACCCCTGACCCAACCGCACCGAATAATCGCCCAGCGCCAGCGTGCGCACGATGGGGTGGGCCTTTTGCACCCAAAAATGGGTGCTGTAAAAGTCAAAGCCGTGCGAATTGCTGCCGCGAAAAAAGGCCTCACCTGGGTCTTTTTCAGCGGTGAAGCCGAAGCGCAGGCGCTGGTCGAAGGTATGCAAGAAGCGCACCCCTAACCAGTCAGCGCTGCCCTCAGCCTGCGGAAGGGTCCAGGGCATAGGGCGCCCCCAGCGCAGCAGCAGCTCGTTGCGCCCTTGCCATAGCCCGCGCCACACAGAGCCGTAGCGCTCATCTAAGCCCGTGTTAACGCCTACAAAGGGCAACAGGCGGCGAATGTCGGCCAAGTCCCACCCTGGAATAGCCTGCAGTTCGTACACACTGAGCAGCGGCCCCAACTCATCGCGGTATTGCAGGAAGTTCTCGATTTGCCAGGCATTGAGCAGGCGCAGCGCCGACAACTCGTCGCGCCCAACGCGGTTCAAATCGAGCGGGCGGCGGCGCGCATTCTCCATAAACTCCAAGAACATCTGCGCTTCGGCCTCGTTGACCTGCTCATTTTCTCGGAAGAAGTTCTCTATCAGCTCGCCTGTAGTAGGGTCTTCCACCTGGCCGAGCAGGCGAAAGGAGAGAAGCAGAAACCCTATTCCGCCTCTCAAGGTGCATAAAAAGAAGTCCCGCATGTCGGGCGAAAAAAGAGCTGAACGGGTCGAATGCGTCTGAGCAGGTGGCCTCGGGTAGTGCTCAATGCAGGCGCTGAAGAGCGCGTTTCATGCGCTGAATGGCTTCGCGCAGTTGCGCCTCGGAGGCAGCGTAGCTGAGGCGGAAGCAGTTGGAGTCGCCGAAAGCAGTCCCCGAAACCAGGCCTACGTGAGCGCTGTTCATGATGAAGTCGCAAAAGTCGTCAGCATCTTGGATGACGACACTGCCGTCGGTTTTGCCAAAGAAATCGCTGATGTCGGGAAAGACGTAAAAAGCGCCTTCGGGGTGGTTGGCGCGGATGCCCGGGATTTCTTCGAGCAAGGACAATACGAGCTCGCGCCGTTGGCGAAAAGCCTCGCGCATGGCATAGGTAGGGCCAAGATCGCTCAATAGGGCAACGGCACCGGCTTTTTGGCTGAAAGCGGCGGCTCCGCTGGTTACTTGGCCCTGTATTTTCGAGCAAGCATCGGCGATAAATTTGGGCGCTCCCATATAGCCCAGACGCCAACCCGTCATAGCAAAGCCTTTAGCAAAGCCGTTGACGGTAATGGTGCGCTCGCGCACCTGAGGGAAACTGCCGATGCTGACGTGCTCAGGGGTAAAATTGATGTATTCGTAAATCTCGTCGCTCACGACGTAGACGTGGTCGTAGCGGGCGAGCACCTCGGCGTAAGCCTGCAACTCCTGGCGACTGAATACTGCGCCCGTAGGATTGCAGGGCGAAGAGAAGAGAACGAATTTGGTTTGCGACGTCAGAGCGGCCTCCAGTTGCTCTGGCGTAGGCTTAAATTCGCGCTCTACGCCGGCGTATACGGGCACGGGTATTCCACCGGAAAGCTTGATGATTTCCCAATAAGACACCCAATATGGGGCAAAGAGGACAACTTCATCGCCAGGGTCGAGCAGCACCTGGCAGATGTTGTAGATGGATTGTTTGGCCCCATTGCTAACGACAATTTGTTCGGGCTTGTAATCTAAGTGGTTGTCGCGTTTGAATTTCTCGCTGATGGCCTTAGTCAGCTCGGGTAGGCCAGCTACGGGCGTATACTTAGTGTAGCCTTCTTTAAGCGCCTCATAGGCAGCCTCTTTGACGTGGTTAGGAGTGTCGAAATCTGGCTCGCCGAGGCTGAGGCTAATAACGTCGTAGCCCTGAGCGCGTAATTCGCGGGCCATACGGGCCATTTTTAGCGTCTCGGACTCGGCTAACGTCCGCACGCGTTCAGATAGAATAGAGGACGGTGATAAAGTCATGCTGGAAGAAAAAAGAGATGTTTTTTGTAGAGCAATGCCAATTAGTGCAAAGATATCGGAATAAGGGCCTCAAGGTTACAGTTGAATGGGTCGGTTTTGAAAAAGCCAGCCCACGCGCACGTCAAAGACGTCGGCGACGTGGCGGTGCGCTTTGAGCGTGCTGCCGACGAGCAAGCGGTTGTTAAAAGCGTAGAAAAGACCGTATCGCTGGTAGAGGGCGTCAGTCTCGCGCTCCTGATGAAAGGTGTAGACGCCGATGTGGACGTTGAAGCGCACGCGTCCAGCCAGTAGTTCGTGGCCGAAGAGTAAACTGCCTAACCAAGCGCTACTGTGGCTGCCCCGCAGGTCGAGGCGGGAACGCTTCCAGCCGTCGTGTATCCACTCTGTGCCTACGGATAGGGCACTAAGCCGTCCGATGCGGCGCCCTACTCCTACAGCTGTCCCCCACAGCCACTGCACTTCACCTTGGGCAAACGACCCATCGGCCAGCACCGTCTTAGCCGAGCCAATGGCATGTATCCAGGCGAAATGCCGCGGTGCTAAACGCCACGCCCCCGTCCGCGGTGCTTGCTGAACCACTCCTGGCTTGATAGCGTACGAGATGCCAGCGTTCCAGGTGGGGAAGTTCATCCCCTTGTTGGGCAGGCGCATGCCGCCGTTCGAGATGTGGTTGTAGTTGAAGCCCATTGTCGTTTCTATGCGCGGCGTAGCTCGATAGTGCAAGCGTAAGTTAAGCATTGCCAGCAAACTGACGCGCGAACTGAAAAACAGATTGGTCGGGTTGCTCTCCGCATCATAGACCTTGCTCAGGTAAGCCACCCCCAACCCTGTCTGCAGCGAACTGTAAAACCGCCCCCCTACGCCAAACATCGGCTCTACGTAAGCTGCTGCAGACACGCTGTGCCCTAAAACGTCAGGATTGTCAAAATCAAAGTAATAGAATACGAAACCTCGCTTAGCCACTACCCCCGTTTGCTCAGTGCGCTCGGGGCGCGACTCTATCCATTGCACATTGAGCTCAAGCCCGTACGGCTTCGTCCGAGAGACGTTAATCAGTTCACGGGAGTGCGGAATGATGAAGCCGCGGTGTACTCGAACACCTACAAACACAGGGTTGGGGTTAACCTCATGCGTCTGGGCCTGAACGGATGCCAACCCTACCCACACCAAGCCGGTAATCACTTGTCGTTTCATGGTGCTAAAATGCGCGCTATTCCTCTAAAAAAGAAGTCTATTGCCGGCGGTCACAAACCGTTAAGCCACTTTCACTCCTCGCGCCAATAGGCCGGCACGCGCACGGCACGAGCAGCAGGAGCCAGCGATGCCAGCCAGCCGATGAGCAGCACCGTGGCGGTTACGGGCAAAAAGTCTTCAGCGCGCATCTCCACCGGATAACTGTCCACCACAAAACCAGTGGGCATTTCAATGAGGTTCCAGCGCTTATGAGCAGCGTATAGGCCCACAGCGAGCGCTGCGCCAATGACCAACCCTAATGCAGTTAGCAACAGCCCCTCTCCAATGAAGATCTGCCGAATGAGACGGTCGTCGGCCCCCAAGCTGCGGAGTGTCGAGATGTCGCGCTGCTTATCCAGGACGAGCATCCACAGGGCGCCTACCATGTTGAAGGCCATTAGCAAGAGCATGAGCGTCAGAATGGCAAAGCCCATCCATTTTTCTAAGCGCATCACTTTGAAAAAAGCCTCGTTTTGTTCGTAGCGGTCGCGCAGCACAAAGCCTTCACCCAGCACTTGTGCCAAACGCGTCTTCACTGCCGATACAGAGGCGTCAGGTTGGCAGCGCACCTCCAGCGCCGAAACGGCTCCCTCCGGAGCATCGAGCAGGTCCCGCACCCATTCCAAATCGGCCAAAATGTATTGGTTGTCAAACTCTTGTTGGATGGAGAAGATGCCTGCAGGATAAACGTAGCGCACCGTAAAGGGCTGTTCCAGCGGTCCACTCTTCTGCCGAGGCATATACACGCGCAAAGGGAAAAGATTGCCTTCTATGCGCACGCGCAATTTGTGGCTCATGCCAGCCCCTATAACGGCGAAGTATCCCTCGCCCTCCTGCAACACGTAGCGACCAGCGTTGAGTGTGGAGTCAATGTCGTTAATGCGAGCGTAGAAGGCATCAACACCTTTGAGTATCCCGAAGTCCTGCGACCCTTCATACTCGAAAAAGGCAATTTCCTCCAAAGTCTCACTCACCAGCGCTACACCAGGCGTTTGGCGTAAGCGCCCCAGCAGAGCGCTGTCGGCGAAGAAAGTTTTGCCCTTGGCTGGAGTTATCTTAATCTCTGGGTTGAAATAACCAAACAGCCCCGAGAGCAGAGTTTCAAAGCCGTTGAACACCGACAACACTAAAATAAGAGCAGCAGCACC
>CALHAM010000155.1 GCA_937934275.1 uncultured Saprospiraceae bacterium
AGCCGCACCGTTACCGAAACCGGGACCCACTGCGCCGGATTGTTGGGCGGCGAAACCGCAAACTCCAAAATAATTCGAGGCGACTGCTTGCACAGCGTAAAATCATACTCATCGCCCTCGCTCCACAAAATGCCCGCCGGACCCTGCGAATAGTTGCAATGCACAAACGGCAGCGAATGATACACTCCCACCGCCCAAACATAGAAGCCGCCCCACGGCGGTGTAGCGCTCGTTACCTTAGCATTGCAATTGCAAGTCTCCACCTCGCTGCGCGAAAGCGCCTCTTGAGGCACGGACATGGCGATTTTTTCACCCCGCTTCAGGGTTTTCAGAAGGGTATACGTCCCCCCCCAAATAGCAGGCGCTCGAGACACGGGGGCATCGTCCTCCCTCAGCGTACAGGTGCTGAAAAACGCGGCCAAACCAGTCAAAAGCAATAGTCTTTTCGTATTAGGTGAACGTTTAATGGAAGGATAAATTCAAAGTCAAAAATAAAGCACCCGCGCAATGGCCCACAAGGGAAAATGGCCCTTTTGCCAAAAATGGCGGCTGAGGCAGCCTCTGCTCACCGCAACAGCGTAACATCCCCTTTTTGGACAAACCACACCCGTTCGTTTTCGTTGAGCAAGGCCTTGAGGAATTTCTTTTCACAAAAAGCCTGTAAAAAGGCCAGCAGTGCAGACGCAGGCGATGTCGGTGGGCAGATGCTGTTCAGAAAACTCTGTAATCTCGCTCGGAAGGAGCCTTCTTTGATAAAACCCGGCTGGCATCTGCGAAGGCGATAGCTTCCAGTAATTCAATTTTGGACAGAGCATTAAGCGATGGCCGCCGGCTGGTATTGTTCAAAGCTGATGAAGGAGCATGGGTTGGCAAGCATCAATGGCTTGCCATTTTTGGCATGATGAGAAGAGTAGAGGCAGGCATTTTATACAGCCCTTAAATGGGAACCTTGTAAGATGAAAAGGCGTAATCGCCCATGCCGAAGACAAAGGAAGGCGGTTTCCATTAGTGCTCTATCAAAGAAAAACTCGCCACCTTAGAAAACATTGAGCGCGTGCAAAGCCATTGCGTCATGGCGGAAGTGAAAAGTACGACGGCGCAGCCGATTTCTCAATCGCAGAAAAACGCCGAGAATAATGGCTCTATCAACCTTTACCGTTTTCACAATGCCTCAACGGATAGGATACCTGCTGGGAAAATAGAGAGGCAGCGTTCGCCTACCTGTTGCCCTACTAAAGGGCTGCAGCAGGTTCAACGCCTAAGGGGAATTAAAGTGTACCCCGACGACGCGCTCCTTTGCACCAAGGCATAACACTCTTTGCAAAAATGTAACGGTCTGTCTGAGACCCGCTCCTGTATCTGTGTATCAAAGTTTTAGCGCACGTAAGCGATTGGAAAAGGCGGGCAGCGCCCCTCAATGGCAGTCTAAACGAGCTTTAGGCACTGCCGAGTCGAAGAGAGAAAGATCGACCTGCAAGCCGCGCCAGATGAGCCATAGGCCTACAACAGCTAAGGCAATAGGCTGTAAGCGCCGCAGGCGTTGGCGCCAGGTGAGCGAGAGGGTGCTGCGGCTGCCCATAAGGAGAAAAAGGAGTGGTGTGGTACCTACACCAAAGGCGGCCATGAACACTGCACCTTGCCAGCCTTCAGCGGTACTGATGGCGCCGGCCAAAGCAGCGTACACCAAACCACAAGGCAAAAGGCCGTTGAGCGCACCCACTGCTGCCGTAGCTAGCCAAGAGGGGTGCCGAAGCAAAGCGCTAATACCTCTCTGCACCCACACAGTGAGGCGGCTCAACAAGGGCCATTGCAACGCCCTGCGCTCGAGCACCACCGGAAAGAGCGCCCCCATTACTAGGACAACACCCCCGCTCACCGCCAGCACTTGCTGGAAACCGGCCACACTAATGCCTTTGCCCATAAGGCCAAAAAACAGCCCTAAAGCAGTGTAACTCGCTACGCGGCCCACCTGATAAGCAATAGCCGCAAGCCAATGGGAGCGGCGGCCCAGCGGCAAGGCGAGCATCAGCGGGCCACACATGCCGGCACAGTGAATGCTGCCGGCTAACCCTAGGGCAAAGGCCGTCCACACCAGCGCATTCATCGCACCACTACCAGTTCGTGGAAGTAAGGTTTGCCGTCGTTGCCGCGCCAGTCGGCTTCAATATGCCAGCGACCAGGCGCAAAATCCGCTGCCGGAATTTCCATCACCCCATCCTCGTTGGTCTGGATCTCGAGCCAGCGATCGTCGCGCGTGGTGGCGGCTCGGAAACACTTTACCTTGCCCGTAGGCTTGCCCGCCTGAGCTGGAAACAACAGCACAAAAGCAGCCTTTGGAGCGTCGTAGCGCCCTACCACTGGCGTGCGCAAGGCCGCTGCGTTCTGCTTTTTTTCCAAATGCGCCTGATAGTTCAAGTCCAGCTCGTAATAGTTCTTGCTCACTAGCCCCGGATCGTGGGCGCAGGAGCGAAAGACGAAAAGGAGCATCGTCAAGACGAAAGCGCTGTAAAACAGGGCAATAGCAGTCCCCCAATGCAATTTCATAATACGGTACTTTTTTGGTGTGTTGTTCGACATAGAGGAGAGGAGCCTTCAGCGCACGGTTAGCGCCTGCCCGGCCCCATAAAAGCTGTTTTTACCCGATTAATCTGCTTACCTTCCGACCACACTTCGATGACAATAGGGGTTTTTCGTCCCTCGATCTGTGTCTTTTCCAATTCGACGAAGAAGGCACCCTTGTACGTATGGCCTTTGGGCAGTTGGGCTGCAGGCTGGCCTACCATTTCGATGCGACCTTTGGGCGATGTGAGGCGGAATTCAAAGGGCAGGTCGCGATTGGCTTTGTTGATCAGCGTAAAAGTGTACAGATTGGTCAGGTGGCTGGCGTCCTTTTCTTGATACGTCTGCCCTGGCGAGCGTAGAATAATCGCCTCAATAGGGCTGCGCCCGGTCAGCAAGGCCACATCCAGAGCTACAAGAGCAAGAAGGACGGCGGTGTAGCCGATGACACGGGGGGTAAAGATGCGGCGATGCGCAGTTTCAATACCCGTCATAGAATCGTAGCGGATGAGGCCGCGCGGACGACCGATTTTATCCATCACCTGATCGCAGGCGTCTATGCAGGCGGTGCAGTTGATGCATTCCAGCTGGGTGCCGTTTCGAATGTCAATCCCGGTAGGACAGACGGCTACGCACAAATGACAATCAATGCAGTCACCTGTGGTGCGGGCGGGCGCCGAACCATCGTTGACCACCGTCTGTATCTGTTGTACAGGGGTTTGTTGGGCAGCACTTCTGTCTTTGCGCAACTTGGAGCGCGGCTCCCCACGCACGTAGTCATAGGCCACCACGACGGTGTCTTTCACCAACAAGACCCCTTGCAGGCGGCCGTAAGGGCATATAGTGGTACACACTTGCTCGCGCAGCCGCGCAAAAACGAAGTAAAACACCCCCGAAAAGGCCAGCATACTTAAAAACCCTCCCCAATGCTTGGAAATGGGGTCGGCAATGATGCGCAGCACCTGATCCATGCCGATGATGTAGGCCAAAAAGTAGTTGGACACCACCACCGCTATCGCGAAGAAGATACCGTGCTTTAAGGCTTTCTTCCGGATTTTCTCCAATGTCCACGGCGCCTTATCTAAGCGGCGCTGTTCGCCGGCATCGCCTTCTATCCAGTATTCAATGCGCCGGAAAATCATTTCCATAAACACCGTCTGCGGACACACCCAGCCGCAAAACAGACGCCCATATACTACCGTAAACAGGATGATGAACACCAAAAAGGTGAGCATCACCAACACGAAAAGATGAAAATCTTGCGGGCTGAAGACCATGCCGAAAAGCACGAACTTGCGCTCCAACACATTGAGCAGGAGCAACGGCTCGCCCCCTATCTTGATAAAAGGCATCACTAAAAAGAGCGCGACAAAAACCGCCGTTGCCCATTTGCGAGCGTTGTAAAAGCGCCCATGCGGCTTCTTCGGATAAATCCATATCCGCTTGCCTTGTGCATCCACCGTAGCGATGGCATCGCGAAAGCTCTCTGTGTCTTGTACGGCACTGGTTTGGAGGTTTTTAAGATCGGTCATAGCTCCAGCCTGTTGTTGAGAGGACGACTATTGTAAGCGGGGGGAGGCTCTCTCCTGAAACAGCCGCCCCCGCTTACCAATGGCATTTTAATTGATGCTTCCTGTGCTTCCGCTCGTTTGGTCTTCGCCCTGTTGAGCCTCTTCTTTCCACACTTCGCCTTGCGGCTCTTTCGCATTGGGCGGGTTGGTTCCGTGCAAGGTCAAAATAAACGAGGCTACCTTTTGCATATCAGATGGCGCCAATTGGCTTTGCCAAGAGATCATCCCTTTTTCAGGTACGCCATACTTGATGACCTTAAATACGTTCTTAATGCCGCCGCCGTGAAGCCAGTAGTCGTCTGTGAGGTTTGGCCCTACGCCGCCTTCGCCCAATTGGCCGTGACAAGCGGCGCACAGGCTTTTGAAGATCTGCTCGCCCTCCGCTAAGGCTGCGCTTTCCGTAAGGGCCACCACACTGTTTTCGTCTACAGCATTAGAGGCTCCGGCCATAGCAATGGCAATCTCTTTCTTCGCCCGTTCCATTTCCTGGTGGTATTCCTCAATAGAGGAGGGGCCACCGCCGCCCCAGTGGAAGTAGAACATGTAAATGGCTGCCCACACCACCGTAATGATGAACAGATTGACCCACCAAGGTGGAAGACGGTTGTCCAATTCGCGAATGCCGTCGTAATTGTGGTGCAGCATGATTTCCGCTTCGCGTTCAATGGGCACGGGGTCTTCCCAATACTGTTTGCGCATGCGCGTCCAGAAGCTCTCTTGCGCTCTCGGAGCGGCTACCTCCTGCGCACGCTCTTGAGGCAAGGCAACACCCGCCTTGGCGGCTTCTAGCGCCAGTACGCGCTTGTACAGAAATTGGTTGACGCGAATCATATAAATCATGGCCACAATGAACAGGACAGCTGCCGTGGCCACCAGCACCGTCGTCATAATGTTGGGAAACAGCGCTCGCTCCGGCGCAGCAGCAGCGCTCTCTACCGCCTGGCTCCAGCTGTTTTCGGCGGTAGCCATTAATATAAAGAGCAGAATATTGCGAACAAGTTTCATGTTAATGTGCATTTTATGGTAAAGTCAGTAATCGTTTTAAAACAAAATTAGTCCTCCAGCGGAATGCGCGCCTTGGCCTCCCAAAAACCTTTCTTTACAAAAAATACGCGCAATAGAACCGCGCAGAAAACGCCAAAAAAAATAAGCAGGGCTGCGGTACCAAACCAATGAATGCCCTCGACCGATTGAAGCAGATATTTGTACATGGCGATAAACTTGACAGAAGATGTGAACCAAGAGGCCCTGCCGGGCGCGGTTCAGCAACCGCACCCGGCAGACACTCCATGAAAGTTATTGCTCCTCACTCTTGACTTTGATGTCGGTGCCTAAGCGCTGTAAGTAAGCGATAAGGGCGACGATTTCCTTGTTTTCCAAACCTTCTTCCTTTACGCCTTGGGAGCGCAGATTGGCGGCGATTTGCCGCGCCTGAGTCTGTGCGTCGGCAATAGCGCGCTTCTCAAAGCCCTTCGGATAGGGCGTGCCCAACTTGCGCAAGGTGGCTATCTTGGCCGGCAATTCGCTCAGGTCCAGCTCGTTATCGGCCAAGAAGGGATATTGCGGCATGATGGAGCCGGGCGACATCGTGCGCGGGTCAATCATGTGGTCGTAGTGCCAGCGATCGGGGTATTTCCCCCCTTCGCGATGGAGGTCTGGCCCAGTGCGCTTGCTGCCCCACAAGAAAGGCCTATCGTAAATATACTCGCCCGACTTGGAGTATTCGCCGTAACGCTCCGTTTCGCTCCGAAAAGGGCGAATCATTTGCGAGTGACAGCCGACACAGCCTTCGCGAATGTAGATGTCGCGCCCCGCCAACTCCAGAGGCGTGTAGGGTTTAACGGTAGAGATTTTAGGCACTTGGCTTTCTACAAACACCATCGGAACAATCTGAACGAGACCTCCGATGGAGATGAGGATGGTGCTCCACAACAGCATTTGCATCGGGCGGCCTTCAATCCACTTATGCCAGTATTGGCCAGCAGCCTCTACCAACGGCTGACGGGCAGGGGCCTCAGCCGCCTCGTTGGCCACAAAGGAACCTTGCGCAGCCGTCTTGTAGAGGTTGTATACACCGATGCATATGCTGACAAAAAACAGCGTGCCGCCAAAGGCTCGAATGGCGTACATGGGCGTAATTTGGAACACCGTGTCTAAGAAGTTGCCCCAAGCCAGCGTGCCAAACGGTGTAAATTCTTTCCACATCAAGCTTTGCGTCCATCCCGACCAATACATCGGTATGGCGTAGAACAGGATGCCCAAAGTGCCCATCCAGAAGTGGACATTGGCCAGCTTAACCGAATACAGCTGCGTCCTATACATGCGCGGCCATAGCCAATACAGTACGCCAAACGTCAGGAAGCCGTTCCAGCCCAGCGCACCTACGTGCACGTGGGCGATCGTCCAGTCTGTAAAGTGGCTGATGGCGTTTACTGTCTTGACCGACAACATCGGTCCTTCAAACGTAGCCATCCCATAGGCCGTAACAGCCACGACAAAGAACTTGAGCACGGGATCTTGACGCACGCGGTCCCACGCGCCGCGCAGCGTAAGCAAACCATTGAGCATGCCGCCCCACGACGGCGCTATGAGCATCACCGAAAACACCGTACCCAACGACTGCACCCAGTCCGGCATCGCCGAATACAGCAAGTGGTGCGGACCCGCCCAGATGTAGATGAAAATCAGCGCCCAAAAGTGGATGATCGAGAGCCGATAGGAATACACTGGGCGGTTAGCCGCCTTGGGTAAAAAGTAGTACATCACCCCTAAATAGGGCGTCGTCAGGAAAAAGGCCACGGCATTGTGCCCATACCACCACTGCACCAGCGCATCCTGCACTCCGGCGAAGAGCGGATAGCTGCCAAAAAGCGAATAGGGCAGCTCAAAACTGCGCACGATGTGCAGCACGGCTAC
The DNA here is from genome assembly GCA_937934275.1 of uncultured Saprospiraceae bacterium. GTDB lineage: Bacteria > Bacteroidota > Bacteroidia > Chitinophagales > Saprospiraceae > M3007. Next base: position 7,047 of record CALHAM010000155.1, read on the forward strand.
TGTAACCCACGTAGCGATGTAGAACCAAATAGCTACGTACAAGTGGTTTTCGCGGCGTTTCAGGATGGTGCCAAACATGTTGATGCCGAACACCACCCACACCAGCGTGATGAGGATGTCGATCGGCCAAATCAGCTCAGCGTATTCACTGCTTGTGGTCAGCCCAGCGGGCAGCGACACAGCAGCCAGCAAGATGACCACCTGCCACCCCCAAAAGTGAATCCACGACAGCGTGTCGCTAAACATTCGGGTCTTCAGCAGGCGCTGGAGCGAATAATAGACCCCCATGAAAATGCCGTTGCCGATAAAGGCAAAGATTACCGCGTTGGTGTGTAGAGGGCGCAGACGTCCGAAAGCCGTGTATGGGATGCCGTACTGGCTTAGGTTCAAGTCGGGAAAAATAAGCTGAAAGGCCAAAATCAGCCCCACCAGCATGCCGACCAGCGCAAAGACAAAGGATGCGATCCCAAAGGCGCGCACAATGCGGTTGTCGTAGTGAAATTGTTCGATGCGATTCATAACCTTGATATGCGTTGCGAATGTTCGTTTACGGGTGCTGCGATAGATTTCCGTTTCGGTCCTTCAACTCTAAGGCATTTTCGTCGTTCTGAGGGTCGCTCTTTTCTCTCAACTCATCGTCGAAGAGCATGCGCACGGCTGGCGTGTAGTCGTCGTCGTACTGACCGGTGCGCATGGCCCACAGATAGGCCAACAGAAAGCCTGCGGCTACGGTCAAGCTGATGAGGATGAGGACGAAAATGACTTCCATGGCGAATTCCCTTAAAAATTGAGCGCAAGGTCGCTTGAAGGCCGAAAGTAGCTGGATGACAGCCGTCAAAGCAGCAAATGACATTGCTCAAAACGGCTCTTTTAGGCCCAAAGGAGCAGGATGGTCTGAGGGTAAGCTGTACCTTCGCCGCCGTTCTCACGCAGCATTCAAATTTCCGTTTTAGCATGAAAGAAGTCTTCATCGTCGCGGCTGCGCGCACGCCGATAGGCAGTTTTGGTGGCTCGTTAGCGGGTGTCAGCGCTACTCATCTGGGCGCTGCTGCCATCAAGGGCGCTTTGGAAAGAGCGGGCATTCGTCCCGAATGGGTTAACGAAGTACTGATGGGCAACGTCGTTAGCGCCAATTTGGGCCAGGCGCCTGCCCGCCAGGCCGCCGTCTTTGCTGGCCTTCCGACCAACGTTCCCTGCACGACCATCAATAAAGTGTGTGCCTCCGGCATGAAAGCCATTACCCTTGGCGCTCAAAGTATTATGTTGGGCCTAAACGACGTGGTAGTCAGTGGCGGCATGGAAAACATGTCGCAGATCCCTTACTACATC
>CALHAM010000156.1 GCA_937934275.1 uncultured Saprospiraceae bacterium
GCGAAAGGCATTGTAGGGCTGACCGTATCGGGCTACTCAGCCTTTAAAATGAGCAGCTATCGGCCCAAAGCGCGCATCTATATCTTTAGTGACCAACAGCATATCCTCCGGACTCTCAACCTGTTGTGGGGGGTACAGTGCTTCTATTACAACCGCGAATCTAGCACCGACGAGACCATTCAGGATTGCAACGAGATCCTCAAAAATGCCGGTATCGTGCGCGCTAATGATATCCTGATCAACACAGCATCTATGCCTCTACAAAAGCGGGCGCGCACCAACATGCTAAAAGTAACCGTTGTTGATTGAGCTGCTGTCCGTTTAGGAGCGTCTATTTCTTGTGGTATCCTCTTTTGCCTTAGAAAGCCTCAGACGGAGGTATCTTCTTGTCGCTTGGGTCGAAAGCCGACGGCTTTGAACTGTAAAGCGCGAATGCCCTACTGCTTACAGGTCTAAGAGCAGCCGCACGGGGTCTTCGATGAGCTCTTTCACCTTGACTAAAAAGGTTACCGAAGTAGCGCCATCTACAATTCGGTGGTCGTAGCTAAGCGCCAGATACATCATGGGTCGAATGACTACCTGTCCGTCGACGGCAACAGGGCGCTCTTTAATGGCATGCATTCCCAGAATGGCGCTTTGCGGCTCATTGAGAATAGGCGTGCTCATTAAACTGCCAAAAATACCGCCATTGGTAATGGTAAAAGTGCCGCCGGTCATTTCCTCGAGCGACAGCTGTCCGTCGCGCGCTTTGGTTGCTAAGTGCTTGAGCTGGAGTTCAATTTCGTGAAAACTGAGGCTTTCCACGTTGCGTATGGGAGGCACTACTAAGCCATTTGGCGTGCTGATGGCGATACTGATATCGGTGTAGTCGTGATATACGATGTCGTCGCCGTCGATAAAGGCGTTGACGTCGGGCATTTCCAGCAGCACCTTAGAACAGGCTTTGGCGAAAATGGACATGAAGCCCAGTTTAATGCCGTATTTCTTAACAAAGGCCTCCTGATATTTTTCGCGCAACGCAATAACGGCACTCATGTCTACCTCGTTGAAGGTAGTGAGCATAGCGGTATTGTTTTTGGCGCTGACCAATCGGCGGGCGATGGTGCGGCGCATGCGGCTCATGCGTTGGCGGTGTTCTTCGCGGTTAAAGGGAGCGGGAGCGGGTGTCTGGGGAGCGTCGCTTTTTTCAGGTTTGGGCGCTGCTCCAGGCTCAGGTGTCGCAGGCTCAGGCGTTTGCGCTCTTTGGCTGAGGGCTTTTTGGGCATCTTCTTTGGTGATGCGCCCCCCGCGGCCCGTGCCAGCGACATCGGCGGGTGTTAATCCGCTTTCGCTTAAGATTTTAGCGGCTGCTGGCGACGGATGGCCGCTGGCATAGCTCGGTTCACTCGTTGTGAGTGTTTGGGCGGTTGGTGTAGCCGCCGCTGCTGATGGGCTGGATGCCACTACCTCCTGGGCTGCATCGGTATCTATACGGGCAAATACGGCTCCTACCTCTAAATCTTCACCTTCTCGGGCGACGTGAAGGAGCTTGCCAGCCTTGTCGGCCGACAATTCTTGGTTGGCCTTTTCTGTTTCAATTTCACACAGTGGCTCGTCCATCGCAACCCAGGCTCCGTCGGGTTTGAGCCATTTGGAAAACGTTACACTGGAGATGGACTCGCCTAAATTGGGAATATGCAACTCGATGATAGGCATTGTATGGTGTGGTGAGGTAATATATTCAGAAAGACAGTGAAAAGGATGCTGCAAAAGTAGGGGGTAGCGTGCGATTATCCGGCAATGGGTTGTCTTATCCCTTAACGTGGTCGGTTGTTCAAGTACGGAGGGTTAAAGGGCCTTTAGCAAAGGCAATGTTAAACCGCAACGCGTGCGAATGGCACGTTGAAATTGGCTAAGCATTCCGCTTTACCTTTGAGCGCTTTCTTAAAAATGCACATTGGATGAAAAAACACCTGCTTTTTCTGCTATTGGCTTGTCTATCGGTAGGGCTTTCTGCTCAGGAGAGTAAGCGCCTTACTTCGGCTAAGATCAAAACGCTGGAGGGGAAACTACTGGATGTCCAGGAAATTCCGCAAGAGGGTAAAATCACGGTGATCAGCTTTTGGGCTACTTGGTGTTCGCCCTGCAAAAAGGAATTAGACGCCATTTTAGATTACTACGACGAGTGGAAGGAAAAGTACGACATGGAACTGATAGCTGTTAGTGTAGACGACTCGCGCACGGCGGCTAAGGTGCCGGCTATGGTGGCCCAAAGGCGGTGGCCCTATCGGATCTTGCACGACTTTAATAAGGAGTTTCAGGTAATGGCCAACGTTGCCCAAATTCCCCACACGTTGGTGATAGACTCCAAAGGCAATATCGTCTATGAGCACACGGGATACTCGCCGGGGGATGAGCTAGAATTAGAAGAACAGCTGAAAGCGCTTAGGCGCTAACGTCGGGTGCTTTCCTCAACGGTCGGCTCGGCATTGGAGCACAAAGGGCTTGCGCTCTTCAGCACAAGCCCTTTTTTGTTTAAAGTGCGGGAAGCGAGAGTCGAACTCGCATGCCCGTGAGGGCGCACGCCCCTGAAACGTGTGCGTCTACCAGTTCCGCCATTCCCGCCTCCACCAGTGTTTAACCGCATTAGGTCAAAGGTGGGTGTAAAGGTATGATGCCGTGTTTTTTTGCGCAAATTTTTAAAGAGAAAAAAGCACTTTTTTCCACCAAAGCTGCGCATACTTGCAAAGAATATCGGTGCTTGAAAACTTACTGCACATCGCGGCGTTTTTCCGTCTAATAAAACTTAGTTTCATGCTGCGTTCTTCAAACTTTCCCGTTATTGTCACGACGCTGGTTTTGCTCGTCTTTGCTCTTTTAGGGTCGTTTTTCAGTTATGCGGTGGCCTGGGCGGTGTTTAGTTTGTCGCCTTTTTTGGTTATTTGGATGGTTTTCAGCGTATTGAAAGACAAGTCGCATCCGGTGTACGAGTTGGAAGATGGCGCTGAGTGGGGGTATGCCGATCGGCCCGACCTTCGCCCTGTTTGGTAGGGTAAGGGTGTTGTTTTGGGCTGGTACTTTCGGATTTTTGCGCGGTGAAGTTTCTAATTGTTCAGACCGCGTTTATTGGCGACGTAGTGTTGGCCACGCCAATAGCTGAAAAACTGCATCGGCATTACCCGGGTGCGCAAATTGATTTTTTAGTGCGTCGCGGTAACGAGGCCCTTTTGGCCCGGCATCCATTTGTGGGCAAAGTGTGGGTTTGGGAGAAAAGCCGCAACAAATACCGCCATTTGTGGCGTTTAGGCCGTCAGATAAGGCGTGAGCGCTACGATTGGGTGATAAATTGCCAGCGTTTTGCTGCTTCGGGTTTGTTAACGGTATTTTCGGGTGCTCGTCACACGGTGGGATTTGCAAAGAATCCGTTTTCGCTGTGGTTTAGCCGTCGGGTAAAGCATCTGATCGGGGCGTCGAGAGAAGGTGTGCATGAGGTGCACCGTAATTTGGCCTTGGTAGAGCATCTGACGGATGGTCTTTTTCAGGTGCCGCGCCTGTATCCGTCTGAAGAGGATGAGCGCGCGGCTTTATCGGTGGCGCCGTCGGATAAGCCCTGGGTGTGTATTGCGCCCACATCGGTATGGTTTACCAAACAGTTCCCGCTGCGTAAGTGGCGCGAATTGATCGAGCGCATACCGAGGAGTTATGTGGTCTTGCTATTAGGTGGGCAGAGCGATGCGGAGGTTTGCGATGCTCTGGCTCGGTCTGTTGCTCGAGCGGAGGTGTACTCAGTAGCAGGGCAGCTTTCGTTGTTGGCGTCAGCGGCGCTGATGCGGCGGGCTGCTATGAATTACGTCAACGACTCAGCGCCGTTGCACTTGGCCTCGGCTGTGGACGCTCCGGTTGCAGCAGTTTTTTGCTCCACAGTGCCGGCCTTTGGTTTTGGGCCTCTATCCAGTACGCGCTTTGTCGTAGAGACGCCGGAGGACTTACCCTGTCGCCCTTGTGGGCTGCATGGTAAAAAAACATGTCCAGAAGGGCATTTTGCTTGCGCCGAAAGCATTCGAATTGAACAGTTTCCGATCTTAGCCTAAAGTAGCAAAAAACAATACGGGCGAGCCTGTTCGACTTAGGCTCGCCCGTTTCGGCAGAAGGCAATTAACGCTATTGCCGGGGTGTAAAAGTCAAACGATTACATCATGTCCATGCCGCCGCCCATGCCGGAGTGCGCGCCGTTCATCGAGGCCTTTTTCTCAGGCTTGTCGTTGATGACGCATTCGGTGGTAAGTACCAAGCCGGCGATGGAAGCGGCGTTTTCGAGAGCGATACGCGTAACCTTGGTCGGGTCAATTACACCGGCTTTCTTCAGGTCCTCGAACTTATCGGTGCGGGCGTTGTAGCCGAAGCTGTCTTTGCCCTCGAGCACTTTGTGGAAGACGATAGAGCCGTCGATACCGGCGTTTTCGAGAGC
>CALHAM010000157.1 GCA_937934275.1 uncultured Saprospiraceae bacterium
TGATTAAGCGGGCGCGGATAACGCGCCAGCAAGCGCTCGCGCCGATAATGCAGCGGAAATACGCAGCCCACGAAATAACCGCCTTGAGCCAGATGCTCATTGACCGATTCGAAAAACTTATTCACATAGCGGATGTCGTTGATGCGCTGCATGTTGATGACACAGGCCGCTGAGTTACCCCCTACTACGCTGACATTAATTGGGTAAAGCGTGTGCAGGCAAACTGCCTCTGCGAGCGTTGCGGGCGGAAGGATCTCTTCGATAAACTGAACTGCCTCCTCGGGGAAGTGCTCTAACAGCTGCCGGCGAATAGGATCGGGTGTCGAAGTCAAATGGTTTAGTACAGCCATAGACTAGTACGCTTGTTTTGCTAGTGAAGTGATGGATGAGTCAATCTGTACCGTAGGGGGCTCGATTAAAAAGGGTATGAACTCGGAGAATTCATCTCCTGAGTGATACTCTTTGTGGCACTCAATTCAGATGTATTATGCTTCACCTAAGCAAGACAAGCCTTAAGCCGTGTAGTAGATTAAGCCGGGGCTGAAAACAGATTACAGTATTACAGAAATTGGGAAAAGAAAGCGCCCGGAGAAGTAGTCACTTCTTTTGCGACAAACTTTCTCTGTTGCTGCATCGAAGGGGGGAATAAGCAGCGACTTAGACACAACTAAAGGCGCTTAAAAAGGGAGAGGGTAAGATTATTTTTAATGCATACGCAATCGCAACTAGTTGTCGTCAAACTAAGACAATATCAAATTTTTTCTAAAATTATGCCAAAAGCTCCTCTGCGCCAGACGGGTAAAAACATTTCACGAAAACAATACCCTTTCCGAGGTAAAAGAGCCGGGCGAAACAATCCTACAAGGCAGTGCGCGTGCGGCGATGTTGAATGAGCCAATACTTGACGGCATTTTTGGCGTGCTGTTGGTATTTTTCGGTCAACCACAACAGTGGGTTATCCGTCCAGCGCTGAGGGTGAAAGTTGAGCATGGCGCGCTGCGGGAATTGCCCGTTGCGCACGGCAGCTGCGATATCGAAGGTAGAGCGAAACGCAAGACCAAAGTGATCTTCCACCTTGTCGCGCACGCTGACGGAGCGGCCATTCCAACGGCGGCCAGTATCGGTGAGGTAAAACACTTGTCGGAAATCTATGTCGAAGTACGGCTCGCCCAAGATGCCGTAGTTCTGGTAGCGATACCACTTCCACACATCGCGATTGTCGTAGGGCGACCGCGGACTTCCGTGCATGCAAATGGTGCTGACGGGCACAATCCGGCGCAAGCGCTCCAGGTGCCGCTCGAAGAGCTGGATTGCCCGATGTGGGTCTCCTTTGGCAAGGTCCATATCCTCGTAGTGATAGCCCACTTCGTGTCCTAAATCGTAAATCGCGCGAATGACGCCTTCATCGTAGCTCTGAGGGACTATCCGGAAGTAATAGCTGCCCACAATGCCCTTTTCATGTTGGATTTGGGCAAAACGCAGGCTATGGTGCTTCCGCGCATCCACATCGTGACGCAGCAGAATGACTTTAGGTTTTGGCTGCTGCAAATAATTGCTAAATGTCTGAAAGGCGTATCCGGCTTCCTGAAAAGCATCCAGCAATTGGCGGTAAGCAGTCAGGGTAAAGTCGCGCATAGGCTGTGGATGTAAATTAGACCGGTACCGACAAGACGGCCAGGGTTTTTGCATAGTACTCATAGACGCGGCGCAAGCCTTCCTGCATGTAGACCCGCGGTTCATAGCCCAGCTGGCGGCGTATTTTGGAGATATCGGCATGCGAGTGCCGAACGTCGCCCGGGCGCTCTGGGCCGTACACCGGTTGGAGTTTTTTGCCGCTGATTTGGCGCAACATCTCTACCATTTGGTTGAGGCTCACCTGTTCGCCGCAGGCGACGTTGTAGACCTGGTTGAGGGCGTTTGCATCTTCCGTAAATAGCGCTAATTCATTGGCCAGCAGAGCATTTTCCACATAAGTGAAATCTCGGGTGGTGTTGCCATCGCCATTGATTTTAGGCGGAATGCCCTCTAAGAAGGCCTTACAGAAGATCGGAATGACGGCAGCGTAAGGGTTGGTGGGGTTTTGGCGAGGGCCAAAGATGTTGAAATAGCGCAGGCCTATGAACGGCAGGCCATAAGCCCGGGCAAAAACCTCAGCGTAAAGTTCAGCGGCGTATTTGCTCACGGCATAAGGCGACAGCGGTCGTCCGATGCGTTCCTCCACTTTGGGCAGCTCGGGGCTGTCGCCGTAAGTGCTCGACGAAAAGGCCAGCACGACGCGCTCCGCCTTCGCTTCTTTAGCAGCGTGCAGGATGTTGACCGTGCCCCCCACGTTCACCTCGTTGGTGCGCATGGGGTTCTCCAACGAGCGCGGCACCGAGCCAAGCGCCGCCTGGTGGGTAACTTTCGTAATGTCGCGCATCACGTGACGACAGGTGTCGTAATCGCAAATGTCGCCGCGCACGAACTCGTAGCGCGGATGGGTTAAAAATGGCTCTACGTTTTCCAAGTAGCCGTTCGACAGGTCGTCTACCACGCGCACCAGCTCAATGCGCGGGTCGTTCAGGAAGTGCTCTACCAAATTAGAACCGATAAAGCCGGCGCCACCGGTTATGAGGAGACGGGTTGCCATGACGGGTCGATTTGTTTTTGGCCGTTGTTGGCGTAGCGGCCGATGATGAAATCAAAGTAGAAACGAGTGGCATTGTCTTTAGTGGCCAGGAACGCCTGACTGCGCTCGCGATACGTCTGGCGATCTTCAGCCAAAACCCTATCCACCAACTCAAAGACCTTGCCCGATTCGGTGGTGTTGAACACCAGGCCGAATTGCTCCATTTCCTGGCAGTTAGGGTCTACAAACGTACTTACGTAGACGCAAGGCGTCCCCAGGATGCCGGCCTCTACAGCTGTGGTGGTACCTTCGCTAACCACCAATGTGGCGTAGTGCAACACGTGGTGAAACTTATCCGGCGGCATGCGCAGGCAATAGGGCTTCAACTCATCCGACACGCCGCGCTCCGAAGTAATGAACACGCGCATGCGTTCGGCCAGTTGTCGCACCAATCGCACCTTGTCTTCCGCACTCATACCGCGGTGCCCTACATCGTGGGTGGCGTTCCATGAGATGAAGCGAACGACAGCATACTCCTCCCCTTCGCTTACACCTAGCCATTGCCGAATGCTGGGGTCAGGCGTAAAAAATTCCGGGTGTAAATAGGCAATTTCGTGGTAGCTGTTGTAGCGTATTTGCTTCGGCCCAAGGTCTTTGGGCAGTACGGCGGGCGTCAGGATAGCGTCGGTAAAAGGTCGGTACAAGATGACCTGCTCGATGTTGCCGGTGTCTTCAATAGCCAGGTTCTTTGCCCCCAGCAAGAAAGCTGCATGGGCAGCGTAGGGGGTGCCGTGGCTCACAAACAGGTCGGGCTTAAAGCGCAGACCCGTTAAGAACATTTTGAGGTCGTAACGCACCAGCCCCCACAACTTGCCCGGAAGACTGCGGTAGTGCTTGCCGAAATTGACATACGGGAAGCCCTCTGCCTCCAGCAGTTGCAGCTCAAACTCTTTGTCTCGAGCCGTAAACAACACCTCGTGGCCGTGCTGCACAAGCAGGCGGGCCAGATGTTTGAACAAATGCACGTGAGCAGGATGCCCAATGTCGAAGATGACTTTCATTAGCGTATGTATTGGTAAATTTTTAATCCAAATTTGCCTACCTCATATAGCGGCCGATTGAGGACTAACTCATAACGCCCGTAACAGACCTCTTGCCCACCAAAGCGCGCCTTGAACTCGCGCACACCGTAGCCTTCCTCCGGGCGACCAGCGCCCATGAAGTCAAAATACTCAAAACCGCACCGCGCTCCGTATTCAATGGGTGCCCACGAAGCCAGCACACTGGGGTGTACCCCCGGAATGACGCCGTTTTCGCCGCACACGTACCACTGATAGAGCACCTTATTCCGATATACCGGCCCAATACTGCCGCCCACCACTTTACCTTCGTACTTCACTACGAACACCTTAGCCGACGGCGATTTCCACATATTGATAAAAAAGTCTGGACCCGGCAAAGGCTTTTTCACCTTTTGTCGGTAGAGCGTTCCCAGGATGTCATACATAGCCAGCACATCTGCCTCACTTTCGGCCTCCATCACTACGGCGCCTGCGGCCAGGCTGGTCTTTATTTGACGGCGGCGATTGCTACTCAAGCGCGCCTTGGCCGCCTCTACACTGTCGGTCTTTACCAGATAGTTTAGATGTGGTTTGAAGCAAAAGCCAGTAGCCTCAAAGGCCGCATGCAGCGGTGTGCAATCGAAAAAGTTGCGAAACTCAATAAAAATGGCCTTGCCGCGCGCATAGCGCTTCAGCGCCTGCAAAAGCGCGCTTGCCACTGGCACAGCGTCGGAGGCTACCAAGGGCCCTCCCCACACAATGAGGCGGCGCGATAGCCATGCCTTAGGGCCTCGACCATCGGACTGAACTACCCCCATCAGCACGCCATCCAAGGCTTCTCGACCATTGAAGGAAAGCAATACGAAGGGCCTATAGCCACGCACCGTTTCGATGAAGCGCAAAAATTCACTGCTCTGAAAGTAGTTACCGTTCGGATGTGCCTCCACAAACGCATCTAAGGTTTCTACTAAATCAGCCTTTTTTAAATCAGCGTAAGAGGAATAAAGCATGGTTAGTCGAACAATTGGATATATTGTGATAAAACAACGGTTGTGGGAGCCATCTTTGCACAGTAGAAAAGCAGTATCGATAAGTGCCTAATCCTCTGAGGTTTCCTTCTCAACAGCATAGACGACCTTGATGGCTGCAGCCGCACGACCACTGCCGGTGGGCCGGTAGTAAGGCGACCGCCAGCGCCTTTTGCCTACTAAGGCCAGCAGAAACGCCCACAATCCACTGGCTTTGACGCACACTGCGTCTTCGTTGTCGGTGTCATCGATGCTCAGCCGGCGTAAGCGGTAGGGGTCAGTATTTAAGGTATTGTAGCCAAAGTCCACAGTGATGGCACACTCGTAGCCGGCACGACGCACCAGGGCGAGGTCGCGAGTGCTGTAGTCTCCGTTAGGGAAGGCTATGGCGTTGATGGGCAGACCGTACTCTTGGATCAACTGTTGGCGCGAACCAGCTATTTCCGCCCAGGCTTCTTCGTCGGAGCAGTGCGGCAGGCAAGGGTGCAGGAGCGTGTGGCTTTGAAAATTGACGCGCGAGCGCATCTGTTCAACGTCCTCCCGACTAAGTGCTTGTGGCTCCTCCCACTCGCGCAAGGGGTCGAAGCCGGCCCGAGCAAGTGCTCTAAGCCGCTCGTCGTTAGACACACGCTTCAGCTGCGCTGTGTTCACTTGCGGGTGGCGGTACTTAAACCAAAAATGGCGTCGCGTGCCTACAATGCCTGAACACAAGAAAATCGTAATGGGCAAGTTTAACTTTTCTATAACGGGCAGAAGGGTGCGGTTGCGCACGTGCCCGTCGTCCAGTGTGATGACTAAGGCGCGCGGCGGCAGCAAGCGGTCATTGCCGTTGCGGCGGGCCGTCAGATAGTCTTCCAAAGCGACGACGTTGTACGCTCGTTTCAGGAAAGTGAACACTCGTTCGGCATGGTCTGCGGCGATGTCGTGAAACATGACCAGCGTTACGCACCGACGCTGTGCGGTGTGGCGCAGCAGCCAGGGCAGGCCTGAATAGCGCAGGCACTTGAACAGGGCATCTCGCAAGGTCATGGCGTCTCAATAAATTGATGGTACCACTTATCGAGGTGTATCCACTTCCAAATCTCACGGGAGTAGTTACCCTTTCGGGCGAGGTGTTTTTGATAGATTTCGCGCGCTTGAGCCATATCCATTATTCCACGGCGAGCGTATTGCTCTGAATAAAGCAGGTCTGTGATGTAGCGCTGAAAGGCAGGAGTCCGAAACCACTCGGCTTCGGGCGTTTCGAAGCCCACCTTGTCGCGCCGCATCCGAATGGGTTCGGGTAAAGTGCCCTGCATTGCCTGGCGCAGGATGTTCTTGGTCATGCCGCGGCTCAGAATTTGCTCGTCGGGCAAGGTCAGGGTTCGCTCTACTAAGCGATAATCTAAAAAAGGCACGCGCGCCTCTAAGGAGAACCACATAGAGTTGCGGTCTTCCCACTTGAGCAAGTGCTCCAGCTTGTATTCAAAATGATTGATCAGGGCCTCTTGAAGCGAGCGCGAGCCGTATAGTTCGTCGTTGATGACATGGGCTCCCTTATCGGCGTGTGCTCGGTAGAAGTCGGGATGCAGGTATCCGCGCTGCATGACGCGCGCCCGAGTGCGCCAAGCGGGCGGTAGGCTGAAAAATGCCCAGCTTTTCAGACCGTAGAGAGAGCGGTGGTTAGCCAGATAATACGCCACTTCACTGACCAAAGTGGCCATTTTTCCTCGGCGCAGCAAGTGTTTAAAATAAAAGCCGAAGAAGTAGTGATATCCGCCCAGGGCTTCGTCGGCGCCCTGCCCGTCGAGCAAGACGACGACGCGGCCAGCGGCCAGTTTCATCACGCGATACTGAGCGTAAGTGGAGCTGCTCGGCACGGGTTCGTATTGAGCCTTAGCCAGATCGTCCAAATCAGCTAACAAGCTGTTGGCGTCGGGCTGGGTAAAGTGCATATGGGCAATTTGCCCGTCAAAGAGCCGAATAAAGGCCGACTCATCGCCATGTTCCCCTCGGCCGTAAATGGCTGAGAACGTATTTAAGTCGTGTTTTTGATAATCCTTTAATAACACTGACACGATGCTCGACGAGTCCAACCCACCGCTAAGGCAAACACCCACGGGCACGTCGCTGCGCAAGCGCAAGCCTACCGCCGAAGCAAACAGGGCACGATACTCGTCGGCCGAGCGGAAGGGAGTCTTGAGCTCGCGCCGCAAGTCGTACCAGCGCCGAGGGCGTAGCTGACGCTCTTCGGCAGGTGCGCCCAGAGCCATATTGAGATAGAAACAATGGCCGTGCGGCAGTTTTTTTACCTCTTGCAAAAAAGTCCCTTCGTCGTAATCGGTGCGGTTGAAGGCCAAGAAATTGAAGATAGCCTCTTCGTTGGGCGTCGGCCTTCGACCGAGCACCGCTACAAGAGAGCGAATATCGGAGCCAAACAGGATGCGGTCAGTATCTTGGGTGAAAAAGAAAGGCTTCACTCCATAGCGGTCGCGGGCGCCAAAGAGCATTTGGGTTTGGCAGTCGTAAAGAACGAATGCCCACATGCCGTTGAAGCGATGCAGCATGGCTTCCCCCCACACCTGCCAGGCAGCTAGTATCACTTCTGTATCCGTCTGCGTGCGGAAGGTGCATCCCAAGGTTTCTAGTTCTTCGCGCAGCTCGATATAGTTGAAGATCTCACCGTTGAACACGATAACATAGCGACCATCGGCCGAGAACATAGGCTGGTGTCCTGCAGGGCTGAGATCGAGGATGCTCAGCCGGACAAAACCCAACCCCACAGGACCCTCGACAAACAGCCCTTCGTCGTCGGGGCCGCGGTGTTTCATGGCCCGCATCATGGCACGGAGTGGCGCTTCTGCTACGGGTTGACCGTGGAGGTGGATAATGCCGCAAATACCACACATGGGTAAGAAAGAATGCTTCTGGGATGCTTTCTGATGGAAATGCCTCGCACAGGCCAAAATCCGTGCCGAAGGTACCGCTAACTTGTTAGGCAAAGCCGGAAATGCCGCCCTACTGACCTTCGATCAACAGATCCTTAGTCGCAGGCCTTAGCCTGAAGTCATCTCTACCACAAGCCTTATGGGTTTGCGAAGCACCAAGCCACTCGTAAACCAACACTTTAACTTAAGTTTTTTGCGGCGAACCCTCTCCTTTTACAGACCTTTGTCGTCCAAAAAAACAAATGTCGCAAGCCCTGCTCCTCTTAGAAGACGGCACGCTGTTTAAAGGCAGCGCTGCCGGCAAACTTGGTACTGTTACCGGCGAGATCTGTTTCAACACCGGCATGACGGGCTATCAGGAAATTTTCACCGACCCTTCTTATGTGGGGCAAATCCTCGTCATGACCAACGTCCACATCGGCAACTACGGCACAAACCGCGACGAGGTCGAGAGTAACGGCGTCAAAATCGCTGGCTTGGTGTGCCGCAATTTTAGCGCCCACCACAGTCGCTCGAATGCTGACCACAGCCTCCAAGACTATGCCGAAACGGAAAATTTAGTCGCTATTCAGGAAGTAGATACCCGGGCGCTAGTGCAGCATATCCGAACGCGCGGCGCCATGAACGCCATCCTTTCTTCTGAAATAGACGACCTTGCAGAGCTGCGCCGCCGCTTAGAGGCCACACCACCCATGGCTGGGCTGGAGCTTTCAAGTCGCGTAACTACTGCCGAGCCATACTTATGGGGCGACCCAGAGGCACCTCATCGCGTGGCCGTGATGGATTTTGGCGTTAAGCGCAGCATCTTGCGCTGCTTAGCCAACCGAGGTTGCTACCTGAAGGTTTTTCCCGCTCGGACGCCCTTCGAGGAAGTAACGGATTGGAAGCCCGACGGCTACTTCCTCTCCAACGGCCCAGGCGACCCCGCCGCCATGGACTACGCCGTAGCGCTGACGCGCCAAATGCTCGAGGACAATAAGCCCCTGTTCGGCATTTGCCTGGGCCAACAAATTCTCGCCTTAGCCGTCGGGCTGCCTACCTACAAACTACACCACGGGCACCGAGGCATCAACCATCCGGTCAAGAACTTACTGACCGGCCGAGGTGAAATTACCAGCCAAAACCACGGTTTCGGGGTACTGGAACAAGCCGTTTACGATTCGCCTTCTATCGTTACACCTACACACATCAACTTGAACGATAAAACCATAGAGGGCATTCGACTAAAAAACTACCCGGCATTTTCCGTGCAATACCACCCTGAAGCCAGCCCCGGACCTCACGACTCGCACTACCTGTTCGATGAATTCGTAGCAATGCTTTCCTGAAACCATTGCGAGCTTGCTCAGTAGGCGCTCGCTTCTGCTGCTTTTCCTAATTAAATCTCAAATGAGGTGACATCTGAAAAAAACAACGACTCTGAAAAAAAGAGTGCTCTTGAAGGTAACATTTGAACCTTCAACGACATCTATACATGTGCGCATTCGGTAAGTAAACGTTAATCTTTTCCAAAATCGGAAACTTTGCGTGCGCCTATACAGTTTGACATCAATACTTTTAGAGCAAAATTTGTCATGCACCGATGAAATACGCTTTACTCCTGTCTTTCTTTTTAACCCTGTTCGCCGTTTCGGCGCGCTCCCAAAATACCGCACGACCCGACCTTTCGGTATATCCCAATCCAGCCGTGGAATACATTGCGATTAATGACCCCGGCGAAAGCGTAGGCTTTGTGGTGCTTTTCAACTTAGTCGGCAAAAAGGTCGAAGAATTTGAATATGCCAAAGGTGCCAAACTACCTGTGGGTGATTTACCGAAAGGTATGTACATCGTGCAGTTGCAAGATCGCCAGCGCAATGTGCTGAAAACTCAAGTGGTAGATAAGCGATAATAAGCGCTCTGAGAACGCCTCAAGTCTGCCACCGCTCTGTAGAGGTTCGAGAGAAACGCCTCTGCAGGGCGGTTTTTGTTTGAATTATCTTTGCTCGATGAAGCGCGAGAGTGCTCTGTGGATTTTCCTGCGTCGCCGTCCGTTCTTTTGGTCGGGTTTGGCGGGTGTATTCGCCCTTGGGGCGGCAGTGTGGATGGCTTTTGCCTTGCGCGAGGTGTCGTTTGAAACACCGTCTCCCTTTCGCGATGCCGTGATAACCATAGAGTGGGCCGCTTCTGAAGAGGCGATGGCAGTCGTCTTAGGCAGCCCGCCAGAGCGTTCGGAGCGCATTCGAGCGCTGTTGCAGGCTACCGAGCGCGACAATTTGTTCGCGTTAGCCTACACTTTATTTATGGTTGTTTTTGCCCTCAAGGCTGCTCGGCTTTCACAGCGCAAGGAATATCGGCTATTAGCCGCCTTAGCAGTGGCAATAGGCTTTGCTGATTTGGCGGAGAACAATGCTATTCGCACGCTTTTGTTGTTGCACGACGCTGAGACGTTCTTTCCCGGCGGAGCGGACTACGTGCGCGTACGCCTATTCGCGTGGGTAAAGTGGGCGGGTATAACCCTTTATTTTGCAGGGGTAGCGCCTTTCTTATGGTCTCGGGGTAGAGCATTAGGGCGTTTGTTGGCGTTGCTGGCGGCTTCCGTAGTGGTGCTGTGGTTTTTGGCGCAGAGGCATCGCTCTTGGGTCGAGCCTTACTCGCTGTTGGTCTTTGTGTTGTTCGCTGCGGCAGTTGGTTACTGCTTTACGGTCATCAAAGCGCCAGTAGACCCTCTGGAAGATCCATAACCAGTTGTTTTTGGGCTTCATCGGTGGAGACCATGAACGCTTCGGCCAAGGGAATAAACACCTCCCGATTTTGATAGAGTACGACGGCCATTTCTTGGTGAGGCATTTCTATCACCTCTTGAATGATACCTACAGGTCCGATTTGCTGGTCGATGAGCAAGTAACCGATGAAATGCTCATAGGGTCGGGCTGCCCGTTGCGCTTCCATGAGCGCCGGCGGCACTTCACTTTCGGGCAGAAAGATGGGCCGAGACTGCAAGCGTAGGGCGTCTTCGCGCGTACGGACATCCTCGAAGCCGACGATGAGTTCGCCGCCACCGCGAATAGTTTTGATAAAAAAGGGCTGTTTAATGCCCTTTATTTCCAAAAAAACCCGCTCGACCTCGAAAAAGATTTCTTCGAAAGGCGCTTCGATGGCGGCTTTCAGTTCTCCGTGAATGCCGTGCGTTTTACGAGTAAAGCCTATCTGGATGTAGTTCATGGGCCTCAGTTGTGGCGCAAGAGGGTTTGGCGCAGGAGGTAGCCTTTTTGGCCTTTGAGTTCCCAGGGGCGCGTCATACAGTCGGTGGGCGGTGGCGAGCTGTTGCAATATTGGGAGTCCAATATCCATTGCTCTCGACGGACTAGCCCGACATTTCGGGCGTACCAAGCTCTGGAGAAGCGCCGCTCAATAGCGGTGGTATAGTCCACTTCGGTAACGACGATGACCGAGTCGAAGCGAAAGGGGCCGATTTGGGCGGCCACGTGTAAGGAATCAGCTCGATAGTTCCATCCGACGAAAGGGCGCAGGCGTTCGCCGGCGATTTCAATTTCCGTAGTCGGGTCTATCCAACGATTGCCGTCCCAGCGAGTGCGTAACGCTAGAGGAAATACCAAGCGCAAGAAGCGCAGGTTTTCTTCTTGGCGGATGGCTTGTGTGGTGGTGCGAGCCGCGGCCCATACGCGGCGCAGTGACCAGGCGA
The DNA here is from genome assembly GCA_937934275.1 of uncultured Saprospiraceae bacterium. Classification (GTDB taxonomy): domain Bacteria; phylum Bacteroidota; class Bacteroidia; order Chitinophagales; family Saprospiraceae; genus M3007. The sequence goes on from CALHAM010000157.1 coordinate 11,310, forward strand.
CAGTATCGGAGGAGCGCTCGTAGCGTTCGATGCGATACAAGAGTAGGCCCGTGTCGTCGCGAAAGGTGTCTACGATTTCCTCGCGCACCTGAAGGTGCACAGTGTCGCGCACGGTATGACCACCGGGGCCAAAGTCAAACAGAATGCTGTCTGTCTCGTACTCCACATATTGGCCGAGGCGCAAAGGGAAATAAGCGTGGTATGCCTCCGCTGGCGCAATGGGCTGTTCCGGTGGCGAAAAAGGATCGGTGCAGGCGGCCAGACTCAGCGCCCCCCAAAGGGCAATGCAGCGCCCCAAACCACACGTGCGAAAGCCAGGCATATCTCAAGCAAAAACGAGCGTCAAGAGTTGCTCTTGATGCTCGTCTAAGGGTTAAGAGAGCGGGATACGAGACTCGAACTCGCGACTTTCAGCTTGGGAAGCTGACGCTCTACCAACTGAGCTAATCCCGCATTTGCTGGTGCAAAGTTAACGACATGTCCGTATTTTCACCAAAAACAAATCAGAAAAAGCCCTGAATTTGAAAGGCCTTAACGGTTCTCAGCCCTAGTTGGCACAAGTTTTGGCAGCTAAAAAGCATCTTACGTTAATCGCTTTTAACTCGTTTCCTCATGAGTAGCCGCAATATCGCCGCCCATCCTAATCAGACGCCTCAGCCCGGCAGCATAGAATTGATGCAAAATGGCCCTAATCCTTTCATTGAGATGACGCTTCTGTGGTTTACTTTACCAGCTAGAAGCCAGGTGCTCTTGCGCATATTCGATAGCGAAGGTCGAGAAGTCTTTTCGAAAAATGGCCTTTTTGATAAAGGGGAGAACCACATGCTGATTCGCCGCGCTGACTTGAAAGAGCCGGGCATTTATGCCTATCAGATCGAAAGCGAGTACGGTGTTGCTCGCCGTCGTTTAGTGATGTATTAGTGCCTATCCTTTGAGTTTAGGATAAGGAGGGAATTTTAAGAGCGCCTGCTGCCTTCGGAGCGGCAGGCGCTCTTGTTTTATCCGATTTTCGTCGAGCCCACTCCAACAAAAGCCGCTGGCTTGCGTTTGTTAGGCCATCAACACTTTAATCACCAACACTCTTTTTTTTCTCACTTATGAAACTCTATTCGTTCATTTTTCTGCTCCTCTGCAGTGCACTGGCCCTTCCCTCGCAAGCCCAGATTTTGGACGGCAAAGCGCGTTTTGGTCTTCGTTTGGGCGTTACGGGTAGCAATCTTTACGACGATGCTAAGGCCGAGGACCGCAACGGACGCATTGGCCTGTTGGGCGGTGCCTTTCTAAAAGTTCCATTGGGCAAAAGTAACTTTGCCATACGGCCCGAAGTGTTATACGCCACCAGAGGTGCCACGTTCAAACGCGATAGCTTTATTTCCTCCATCAAATCCTCCTACATCGAAGTACCGCTATCGCTAGAATACAACTTGAGCATCGTGAACGTACATGCGGGCCTGAACGCCAGTTTGCTGGCCAATGCCAACGGGGAGTTTAAGGATGAACAGGGCAACCCCATTGACTTCGACAAAGAAGATCTGGAAAAGCTAGATCTCGGCTGGCACCTCGGCGCTGGTTTAGATTTAGGTAGACTCGGTGTGCATTTGCGCATCGACCGCGGTCTGAAGAAGGTGGGCGGTGGTCAAACGCTGAGCGATCTGGTGGGTGATTTGAAGAACTCCGCCTGGTCGTTAACGCTTGTTTACGGATTCTGATAAGTGCTTATGGCTCGTCTTAAAACTGACTTTCTCGTAGTTGGCTCCGGCATTGCAGGGCTTACCTTTGCCATCAAGGCCGCCCAAATGCACCCTGATCGAAGGGTGTTAGTGTTGACGAAAACCGACACGGGTGAGAGCAATACTCGCTATGCTCAAGGCGGAGTGGCTGCTGTATGGGATTTAGAAAAAGACACTTACGAGAAGCACATTGCCGATACACTCGACGCGGGTGATGGCCTTTGTAAACGCGAGATCGTCGAGATCGTTGTGCGCGAAGGCCCGGAGCGCGTGCGCGAGATTATTGAGTGGGGGGCCCGCTTCGACCGCGAAAAAGACGACGCCAACCGCTACGACTTAGCCCGCGAAGGCGGCCACTCGGAGCACCGTATCTTACATCACAAGGATCTGACGGGCTGGGAAATTCAGCGAACACTCATGGAAACCGCCCGTCAGTTTCCCAATATTGAGATCTTGGAGCATTACTTTGCCCTCGACCTGATTACGCAGCACCATTTGGGTCGTATGGTCATCCGCGTAACGCCCGACATCGAATGCTACGGCTGCTACGCCCTAAATAAAAACACTGGCGAAATAGATACACTCCTCTCTCGCGTTACTGTGTTGTGTACAGGCGGGGCTGGGCAGGTGTATAAGACTACCACTAACCCTCTCATTGCTACCGGCGATGGCATTGCCATGACTTACCGCGCTAAAGGGCGCGTGGAAAACATGGAATTCGTTCAATTTCACCCGACTGCCTTGTACAACCCTGCGGGTGAAAACCCCGCCTTCCTGATTTCCGAAGCTGTGCGCGGCTTTGGCGGCATTTTGAAAACGGCTCAAGGCGAAGAATTCATGCACCTGTATGACTCGCGCCAATCTTTAGCCCCGCGCGATATTGTAGCTCGCGCTATTGACTCTGAGATGAAAAAGCGCGGCACAGACTGTATGTACTTGGACTGCCGCCATTTGGACAAGGAGGCCTTTGTGGCTCATTTTCCCACCATCTATCAAAAATGCTTGAGCCTTGGCATTGACCCGATGAAGGACCTCATTCCTGTGGCGCCGGCCTGCCACTATCTCTGCGGCGGCATACGCGTAGACGCTTGGGGGCGCAGCAGCATCCACCGCCTTTACGCCGCTGGCGAGTGTTCCTCCTCTGGCCTACACGGCGCTAACCGACTGGCTTCCAATTCGCTATTAGAGGCCTTGGTATTTGCTCACCGCATTGCCTACGATACGCGCGAGCAAATCGGGCAATGGAAATACCAAGATGACGTACCCGACTGGAACGCTGAGGGCACTACCGAGCCAAAAGAAATGGTGCTCATCACGCAAGGGCTGAAAGAACTTAAAGAAATTATGTCGTACTATGTCGGCATCGTGCGCTCCAACATTCGTCTGAAGCGGGCTTTAGATCGCCTATTTCTCCTGTACCAGGAAACAGAAGACCTTTACCAGAATACTTCCATCAGCCCGCAGCTGATGGAACTGCGCAACCTTATTGCTATTGCTTACCTCATCACGCGCTCGGCCTCGCACCGGCGTGAAAGCCGCGGGCTTCATTACACAACGGACTATCCCAACCGCCAACCTTTCATTGAGCATTCTGTGCTGTAGTTTTTTTTTGCAAAACCTCTTTTGGACTCGAGCAGCGAAAAAAAAGGAGACTGCATCTGCGTTTTTTGCGTACCTTCGAGACGATTCCCGGCTTACTGCTTTGCGGAATCTATCAGTAGCACATGACCTATTGATGAACGAACAAGAACTCATCCGGGGTTGTCTGCGCGGGTCCGCCCGTTGTCAGCGCCTGTTATACGAGCGCTACGCGAGTAAGATGTATGCCGTTTGCTTGCGCTATGCTCGTACGCCGTCTGATGCTGCCGACATTTTGCAAGAAGGCTTCATCAAGGTGTTTACCAAGTTAGAACAATTTCAGTTTCAGGGTTCTTTTGAAGGATGGATTCGCCGGATCATCATCAACACGGCCTTGCGCACTTATCAGCGCCAACGGTTCGACTTCGAGAGCAATGGCTGGGAGCGATTGCCCGAAGCGCCCATCGAACCTGATGCCATCGCCCAGTTATCGGAGAGTGAGCTGATAAATCTCATTCGCCGCTTGCCCGACGGTTATCGTACAGTATTCAATTTGGTGGCTATTGAGGGCTACTCCCACGCCGAAGCTGCAGAGATGCTGGGTATTCAGGAAAGCACCTCACGATCGCAACTGACTAAAGCCCGGCGCTGGCTGTGCGAACAACTACAGGCGCTCTATCCGAACGCGGCCCTTTCCACCGAATAAGCGCACATTTGGACATGCAACGACCTGAACATGAGCTAGACCACCAGTTTCGCCGCCGCCTCCGAGAGGCGGAAGTGCCACCTCCGCCGGCAGTATGGGAAGGGGTGCAAGCGGCATTGCGCCGCCGGCGACGTCGGGTCGTCGGGTGGTGGCTGGCTGGTCTGCTGGGGCTCGGCGCTGCGGGTTTTGGCATTTGGTTGGGCTTCCCAGCCCCTACTCTTCCTTCCTCCGCACGGACTAAGGGCGACATCCCTTTTTGGGCTTTGCCCTCGCCTTCTCAGCACGCGGCTCCGACGCCTGAGCGCGATGCAGCGGCGCTTCGCCCCACCCTGCGCGCTCCCACCCAGCCGCAACCGTCAGCCCAATGCTTGGAGGCTCCCCTCGCGTCTCAAAGAACGCGGTCTCCATCTGGAAAGCCTCAACAACACCTTGAGGTTGCCCATGTGCCATCGCTCGCCGTTCCCTTACCGAAAAAGGCGGTGTTCCCCGACGCCAGTGCATTGCCCCTCCTACCTTCGCCGGCACTTGCAGCACTATCTGTGGCACCCCATTTACCTGAAATCGCTTCGGCACCGTTGGCTGCAGAAAAGCCAAACGCCCAAAGCACCAAGCGATGCTACCGATTTAGTCAAAAGGGTGAAGTGTGGATGCTCGATGCGTATGGTGGTCCGTCATGGTCTTTGCCTACTTGGCGCTTCCACAATAGCGAGCTAGACACCTATGCCGCTGCTCGGCGGCGCACGGAAACGCCTGATGGCGCCTTCAATGCCGGCCTCCGAGTGTCTTATTACTTCCATCCTAACCTCGCACTGCGCACGGGCTTGCATTACGACCAATGGGTGGATCGCTTTGAGTATTCTGACCCTAACTTTATTCGTTATCACGTCATCATTACCCAAAAACTCATCAACGGCCAATGGATGAGTGTAGCCGATACCATAGGCGTAGAATACGGTTCGGAATACCGCAAAACCTATAATCGCTTTGGCCTGCTCGACCTTCCGCTGCAAATCAGCGCTGAGGGGCGCCGAGGAGAGATGGGCTTTAGCCTAAATGCGGGCGTTTCTATCAATGTGCTGTTTCACAAGCGCGGCTACCTCTTAGATATGGATGGCCAGCCGGTCTCTTTCACTCCGGGCAGCGCCGAAAGCCGCAGTGTCTATCGCCCAAGGGCGGGTTGGAGCATAGGGGGCAGTGCACAATGGTTCTACCACGTGGCTCCGCGCACGCGTACGTTCGTAGAGCCGTACTTTCGCGTCGTTCTCCGGCCCATCACCCTGCCCTCTTTTCCCATCCAGCAAAGCCATAATATCGCTGGCCTTCGCTTAGGGGTCTCCTATATTTTGAACAAAAAATAGAAAAAATACAGAGACAAGAAGCGCTTTTGAGCCTTCTTGCCTCTAAAGACCCAAAGACTGAAACTCACGCGATCCCTACTTTCTCCCAAAACCGGATAATTTTTCCCTAGAGAAAACATCTCTGGGCAGCGCTCATTAGCGGGCCCGAGTCTTCAGAACATACTCGAAACGCTTTCATGTACTTGAGAACACACGTTGGCCATACGACGCTTTTGGCGCTCGCCTTGTTTTTGGGCTATTCCTGCCGCAAGGATGTGCACGAGTTTACGCCCTACGCACCCGTAGCTGAAGACCTTCAATCGCTGTTGCAGCAGGTAGCAGAGTCTAAAAACACGACAACGTTGTTTCGCTTCGAAAGCAATGGGCAGGTCCTTGCAGATACGGTGTTGTCCCTGCCGGCAGGCGTTCGCCTTCATTTGGAAGATACCGAAACGCTTTTTGAGAATGAAAATGGCGTATCTGTGCCGTGCAGCACTTGTCCTGATCTAAAGATATCTGCCCTGTTTGCTGCGCGCAAGAGCGAAACTGCAGCGCTCCAGCTATCGCAGCTCACCTATCCCGAAGGCAACGTTCTAGAAAGTGCGGGGGTTCTACACTTGCAGGCCTTTTGTGCAAGCCAGCGCTTACGACTCCGCCCTGGGCACTCGCTCAAAGTACAGATCCCTGTGCTTGCGCCTAAGAATAACATGGCGATTTTTACGGCACACACCGATAATGCAGGCAACATACTGGGCTGGAAAAACGGCACTACGCCGGCGCTGCCTGTGCTATGGCCTTCTGGCCTTGGTACCCTTCAGGCGGGCTACGAAACTCAGGTAGCTCAGTTGGGTTGGATCAACTGCGCCCGCATCCTACCGGAGTCTACGACTCCACTTTGTGTCGCGTTGCCCAAACAATTTACGGCCCTTAACACTCGCGTCTTCGTTATTTTTCAAAACATCAACAGCGCGATAGCGCTTTCGGGCAGCATCAGCCAATCGCGCTTTTGTTTAGAGAAGGCGCCGTTGGGCTATCCCGTCATCCTGGTAGCCATAGCGAAAACAGGCAACCAATACTGGATAGCGCAAACCACTACTGAAATCGGAAACCATACCGATCTGAAGCTCATTCCTAAGCCCGTAAACCAAGAAGACATCCTTGCTTTGCTTCGAACATTCTAACCGCATCTCGAGATTGGAGTACCGGATTAGAGGAAAAAAACCCGTGTTTAGTAACTTCATTTACTTGCCGAACCGGAAAAGTCCGTGTTCGGCTTTTTCATTAGCCCTTTAGCGAAGTGTCTTTATGCCTTTGAAACTAAAGAAGGCAAAAAAGCTCAGCGGCAACAAGCGAAAACATCTTGCTATCACCGGTACTGCCCCGGCAAAGATGCCCCCCTTGACCTCTGTAGACCAATCTGACAACTCAAATAGAGCGAAGCCAAAGGCGAACAAAGCGACTACATAGGCCGCCAAAGGCCAAATCGTTTGCACAGAAATACGCCAACGGAAGTGCTGAAAGCACAAAAAGACCAAGCTTGCGGCCACGAACAGCTGAGTGCTCACGGCGGCCAGCGCTGCGCCAAAGGCCTGATAGCGCGGAATGAGCCACAGATCGAGCGCAACATCAAGAATGATCCCTAGGGCGAAAAAGCGACTCATCTGCATCAGTTGCCCATGGGCAGTAAGCAAAGAAGAGAAGATATGGGTGATGCCCATGGGCACAAACGCCCAAATAAGCAGACCTAACACCTCCCATCGGTATGCATTGGCGCGCAAGGGCATCATCCAGTGCACCAACTCGGCGCGAACAAAGAAAAGCAGCAGGGCCAGCGCCGTTGCACCTGCCCACAAAAGGCGAGAAGCTACTCCCACCAGCGGGCGAACGTCGTCGCCTCGAGCCAGTAGGCGCGCAAACATGGGTAATAGCAGCGAAGCGAACAAGTAGCCCAACATGTTAGCGGCATCCAATAGGCGGTATGCTCCTGCATACACATCGGCATGGTAGCGGCCATCGGGCAACAGGCGCTCTAGCAACACGGCATCTAAGCGCGTGTAGGCACTCATAAGCAGGATAGCTAAGGCATAAGGGGCGCTTTCGGTGATGAGTACCATCAACGTAGCGCGCCAATAGGTGTTGCGGAAACGCGGCAGGCGCAGGCGCACGCGCGCCTTACTCCACAGCACAGCGCCAACCCCCACAAGAGCAATCCCCAACGCCAACGTTTGCGCCCAAGCAAACGACTCAGCCGACAGACAATGTGGCGGCAGTCCCCACAACAAAATGCCGCAAGTCAGCAGCATAAGTAACTTATCTGATGACGACAATAAACTATCGAGTCGATAGTAGCCCAGACCAGAGAGGTTAGAGCGCAAGAAAAGTACGCCTTGTGCCAACACCTGGTTAAGCAACAGGATGAGCAACAGCCGTATCGCACGGCTTTCGTAGTCTGCTATCCAAAAAGCTACTGCAGAAGTAAGAAGCACATACAGTGCACCCAGCAGCACTTTCAACATCAACAAGGTGGGCAGGTATTTGCCTACGAGTTGCGGGTGTTGGCTCACGTGCCGGCTATTAAAGCTCTGCAGGCCAAAGTCGCTGACGATCTGGAACAGGTAGGTAAAGTTGAGCAGGGTAAAGTAGAGGCCGTAATCGGTTGGCGACAGGCGATTCTGCACGCCCAGATCAATACTGAAGATAAAGAGCGGCTTGACCAGCAGGTTGATGAGCAACAGCAGGAAGAGATTGACTAAGAACTCGCGCTGCACGACGGAAAGCGGTGAGCCGCAAAGGTAGTCTGCGCACTGGAGCTATTGTCTCATTGGAGTTGCTTCGTTCATCAGTAGACCGAGCAGTTCTTGGGCGGCCTTGGCAATAATGGTGCCCGGGCCAAAGACAGCAGCAACGCCGGACTTTTTCAGAAAATCGTAGTCCTGCGGTGGGATAACGCCACCCACGACGACGAGAATGTCGTCACGACCCAGTTTTTGGAGTTCGGCAATAGCTTGCGGAGCTAAGGTTTTGTGGCCAGCAGCGAGCGAAGAAATGCCTAAGATGTGCACATCGTTCTCGGCGGCTTGCCGGGCCGCTTCAGCGGGCGTTTGGAAAAGCGGGCCAATGTCTACGTCGAAGCCTAAGTCAGCAAAAGCCGTAGCAATGACTTTGGCCCCGCGGTCGTGACCGTCTTGCCCCAACTTGGCCACTAAGATGCGAGGGCGGCGGCCCTCCTGGGCGGCGAAGGCGTCAGCCATAGCACGCGCACGCTCAAAGTCAGCGTTCTT